>DATNPS010000559.1:0-6495 GCA_036703095.1 Crinalium sp.
TTGACCTTGACGAGGTCTAATGTTATTCTGACTTCCAAACTATTCTCTTTTCTAGGTTCCACCGCCTCCGGGGCGCTCGCTTTAGCGCGCCTCCCCCTCGACCGCTTGACCAATATAACGACCTTTTACCTCTCGTGTCAATAGGCTCGATGAAAAATTTTGAAAAAAGTCTGAATTGCTTGTCGCAGAAGGGTTACGAGGGAAAATAAAGCCATTTAGTTGGCTGTAGCAGAATAAGATTCTCTGCGGAAGTTCGTGAACCTAAGATTTTTCGAGATGGATGCCTTTGCAAAATTGGCATGAAAAGGCTGATGTGAGATTGAGCCTGGGATATTTTTCGGATTAAAGCTAGGACAAGTCCCCCAGACCAACGCTCAGGAAATGGTTTAAACCTGCATTGCTATGGGTCTTCCCTGAGCTTTCGTAATCTGCGATGGTAAAGTCAGATGAAGAGCAGGGCTTGAGGCTCTAGTTTCGGTATTAACTCAGGATCATGAGTTTGGCTTATACAGCTAGTTAGAGAGCGATGTGTAGTTGGGAAGGTGAGATGCAAGCGTTGGGAGGGGTTTTACCACCGTTTCTAGTCCTGGATCAGTTGCTTCAGGCATGGTTGGTCGAGGATATTGGACGGGGCGATCGCACCACTCAGAGTCTTTTGTCTAGTGATGAACCTGAAAAAGCCAGTTGGATTGTGAAAGAGGACGGTGTCATTGCAGGACTGCCGATCGCTGCTCGAGTGTTCTACTTGCTTGATTCTCACGCTATCTTTACGCCAGTCGTGGAAGAGGGGCGATGGTGTGAACGGGGCCAAACTGTTGCGCAGCTTTCTGGGCCATTAGCCGCTTTGTTAACCGGAGAAAGAGTTGCGTTGAATTTAGCGATGCGCCTCAGTGGCATTGCAACAACGACCCGGCGGTATGTTGAAAAAATAGCGGATTTACCTGCCCAGCTAGTCGATACTCGAAAGACCACACCAGGCTTGCGGTTGCTGGAGAAGTATGCGACTCAGGTGGGTGGAGCCGTGAATCATCGGATGGGTCTAGATGACGGTGTGATGATTAAGGACAACCACATTGCAGCGGCGGGTGGAATTAAGGACGCGATCGCCCAGATTCGGCCACACATCCCCTATCCTCTAACGATTGAGGTGGAGACAGAAAGCCTGGAGCAGGTGGAAGAGGCTCTGCAACACGGGGCGGATATTATCATGCTGGACAATATGCCGTTGGAGTTGATGAAACAAGCCGTCGCATATATTCGGCAGAAAAGCGATCGCATCAAGATTGAGGCATCGGGAAATATTACGTTAGAGACGATTCGAGCGGTTGCAGAAACGGGAGTCGATTACATTTCGAGCAGTGCACCGATTACCCGTTCGACCTGGTTGGATCTAAGTATGAGAATTCAGTAACTCGCTGTTAGGAGCAGTTGCAGTTTCCAGTAAAGTCAGCCACATCAACGCATCATGCGTTGTTTTACCACACATATCTTGCGACGGGCGCAGGCTGCTACAGACGAGAGGTCTTTCTGACCTGCCAAACAGTTTGCAACGATGATCATCGGTTAGTTGAATGCAGCGATCGCCAGCAGGTTTACCATTTGGCATACCGGGGATGGGGGATGAGATGGATGGCGCGATACAGCAAGCACCGCAACCGATTCTACAGTCCATGTCGTTGCTTCAGCCTATAAGCCTAATTAAGCATTCTCATTGTGAAACGAATTCTGGGTTTTGTACGCCCGACGGGCGTACAAAACCCAGAATTGATGTTGTGAATGCTCACCTGCGGTGAGCATTCACAACATCAATTTACCCAATGAGAATAGCTGGAGATTCATAGTGAATCGAACGTGACTTCCGTTCAGCGTTTATAATCACAAGGTATTTATCCACTAAAATCCCTTAGTTTGAAGCTGATAGCGATGACTATCGGCAACTGTCACATTTTATGAACTCTACGATCGCTTACTTAAAGTCTCGCTTTGATCAAGCTCTGGTTGCTGCTTTTGGCGAAGAGTTAGCTGGAACTGACCCCATTTTGGTATCTGCCAGTAATCCTAAATTTGGGGATTATCAATCTAACGTGGCGATGTCTTTAGCGAAGCGGTTAGGAAAAGCACCACGGGCGATCGCAGAACAAATTGTGCAGCAGCTTAACGTAGCGGATGTGTGTGAACCTCCAACGGTGGCGGGGCCTGGTTTTATTAATCTGGCCTTGAAAACGAGCTATTTAGAATCGCAGCTGAAAGCCATTCAATCCGATCCACGATTGGGGGTTGCACCAACCAGCCACCCTGAGCGAGTGATTGTGGACTACCCCAGTCCCAATATTGCAAAAGAAATGCATGTGGGGCACTTGCGGCCCGCTATTATCGGAGATTGCATTTCCAGGATTCTGGAATTTTTAGGCCATGACGTTTTAAGGATCAGCCACATCGGAGATTGGGGAACTCCGTTTGGGATGCTAATTGCTTATTTGAGAGAAGCCTATCCTCAAGCCTTAGAAACAACCGAAAATCTGGATTTGGGAGACCTGTCTACGTTTTATCGTCAAGCCAAGAAGCGGTTTGATGAAGATGAAGATTTCCGAGAAGCGGCACGTCAATCGGTAGTGCAGCTACAAGCGGGCGATCCAGATACACTACAAGCGTGGAAGATTGTTTGCGACCTCTCCAGCCGTTCGTATCGCAAAACCTATGATTTGATGGGCATTGCTCAGTTCACCGAACGGGGTGAGTCTTTCTACAATCCTTTTTTGCCCGATGTAGTAGTGGAATTGGAGCAACAAGGACTTTTAGTAGAAGACCAGGGAGCGAAATGCGTCTTTCTGGAAGGGTTTACGAATCGGGACGGCGATCCCCTGCCGCTGATCGTTCAAAAATCGGATGGGGGCTACAACTACGCGACGACTGATTTAGCCGCTATTCGCTATCGGGTCAATGAAGATAAGGCGCAACGGGTGATTTACACCGTTGGTGCGGAGCAGACCAATCACTTCGTACAGATTTTTCAGGTCGGGCGGCGAGCTGGATGGATTACCGATGAGGTGGAATTTATTCATGTTCCCTTCGGTCTGGTGCTGGGTGAGGACAGTAAGAAGCTAAAAACCAGAGCAGGCGAGGCTGTCAGGTTAAAGGATTTGCTGGAGGGGGCGATCGCCCATGCTCGTGCTGATTTAGAGACAAGGCTGCGGGAAGAAAGCCGCCAAGAGTCCGAAGCGTTTATTGAGCATAGCGCTCAGGTGATTGGTATCAGCGCCATCAAGTATGCTGACTTGAGCCAAAACCGCACCAGCAATTACATCTTTAGTTACGCCAAAATGCTGGCGCTTCAAGGAAATACAGCTCCCTACATGCTCTATGCTTACGTGCGGGTGCAGGGAATTAGCCGTAAAGGAACTATTGATTTTACTCAGTTGGGCGATGATTGTCCCATTCTCTTAAAAGAGGATGAAGAGTTTACGTTGGCGAAACACCTGCTGCAATTAGACGAAATCTTGGTTGAGATTGAAGCGGATCTGTTCCCTAACCGTTTATGTCAGTATCTATTTGAGCTAAGCCAGAAGTTTAATCAATTCTACGATCGCTGTCCCGTTTTACAAGAAGACGAGCCGTTAAGAACATCACGCTTAGTGCTGTGTGATCTCACGGCTCGAACCATCAAATTAGGATTATCTCTACTAGGAATTCCAGTTCTGGAAAGAATGTAGATAACGCGAATTTGATTGCGCTATTTCAGCCGTGCGACGTGCGATGCACATTTTGCGCATTCGTCGAATTCATGTGTAGATAGTATCAAGAGAACCTATCACAGTCTTAGTAAATTGTGAAAATGATATATAGCAACCGTTGAGACAGTTAGGAGAAGGGGATGTGGGGGCTTCGCCCCAGCCAGGGGTTCTATCCCTGCACCCCACCCTAGCTACCGTTCGATTGCTACATACCCCACAAAGATGTTGGCTTTTCAAGCCAATATCTTTGTGGGCTGTTTAAGGTCGCTACACATCTTGGAAGGGAATCTACAGCTATGTCACCCCTAGTTATTCAATTGTTACTGATTGGTCTTGCCGCTGGTGTTGCTGGAGGAATGTTTGGAATTGGTGGGGGAGCGATTATGGTTCCCGCAATGGTGTTGCTGTTAGGGATGGATCAAAAGTTTGCAACAGGAACATCGATCGCCGCTCAAATTTTACCCATTGGAATTTTGGGAGCCATTGTTTATTACAAAAATGGCAACCTCAACATTCGAGACGCGATTTTTATTGCATTAGGGTTGGTGATCGGCAATTTTTTAGGTGCACTGTTTGCCAATCAGCCCTATATTTCTAGTGCATTGATGAAAAAGCTGTATGGCATCTTTCTACTTGCCATTGGGTGTCGCTATTTATTTTTCCGATAAATGTAAAAGAGTGCTCTGCGTAGTTGCAAAGCACTCTTTTAATGTAAATAATGTGAATTCACGCTAGCCTGCGACACGCTTCAGATATTCCTGATCGGTGATAATATCTTGAACACTTTCCAACCGATCCAAAAAAACATAGCCGCTCAAGTGATCGAATTCATGTTGAAAAATACGCGCGACAAAATCGGTTAAGACCTGTCGGTGAAGCTTACCATCTCGACTGGTATATTCAACCTCAATGTCCCGATATCGAGGCACCAGTCCACGAATACCAGGAATGCTAAGACATCCTTCCCAATCTTTAACCCGATCATCTGAATGACTGATAAGCCGAGGATTCAGCATCGCTGTCGGTTCCATTTCGGGTGCGTGCGGATACCGAGCATTAGGCCGAGACGCGACGATCAGCACTCGATGAGAACTGCTAACCTGCGGGGCCGCTATTCCAACCCCGTTGGAACTTCGCAATGTTATCAGTAGATCATCGATTAACGTTTGCACCCAACCTTCTTCAACGTTGTGGATGGGTTGAGCCTCTTGACGTAAAACCGGATTACCAAGCTGAGCAATTTGCAGCGGTGTAGCCATGATTTTCTAGACGCGAGAGAGCGATTTCACCTTTAATTTACCTCCTGTGATGTGCCTCGCTTGGCAAAGCACATCACAAAAATCTTAGCTAACCTTCATTTGTCGGGCGATCGCCATTATTCGCTCTGAGATTGGGTAGGAAATGCACCCGGCCTGACCGCTAAATTAAGGGTTTGACCATTGCGACGCAATTCCAGCGGTAGATCATTTCCTACTCGGCCATTTTCAACGCTTTGTTGCACCTCTTCTGATGTCGTGACAGGTTGATTACCCACTTTCGTAATGATGTCGCCAGCCCGAATTCCAGCTTTTGCGGCTGGGGAATTAGGCATCACCTGAATTACTAAAATTCCGTGATCATCCTGCACATCCAACCCACTATTCGGATCAGAATTAATTCTCTGTTTGAGTTCTGGAGTCAACGTTGCCATTTGAATGCCCAGATAAGGATGATCAACATGGCCATCAGCAATCAGTTGATCGGCAATGCGCTTGGCAGTATTGATGGGAATCGCAAAACCCAATCCCTGAGCATTGGCACGAATTGCGGTATTCATGCCAATCACCTGGCCCTCCTCATCCAGCAACGGCCCACCAGAGTTACCTGGGTTAATCGCCGCGTCGGTTTGGATAAAACTACTGCGCTGATCTGGAATGCCCACCTGAGCAGCACTGCGACCTGTCGCGCTAATGATACCTGCGGTCACGGTGTTATCCAGGCCCAATGGATTACCGATGGCGATCGCCCATTCTCCTGGAACCAACTGTTCTGAATTGCCAAGGGTTACAGTAGGTAAGTTAGTCGCATCAATTTTGACAACAGCGACATCCGTTACCCGGTCGGCCCCCAGGACTTTACCGTTAAACGTGCGCCCATCCTTGATGGTAACCGTCACCTGATCAGCACCATCCACCACATGCGCATTGGTTAAGATAACGCCACTTTTATCGATGATGAACCCTGATCCAATCCCTTCTTCCACATGTGGCGAAGACTGCGTTGGGCCGTTGGAGCCAAAGAACCGCCGGAAGAACGGATCGTTAAACACATCCGGGGCCTCTTCAGTCACCGTCTTGGATGCGTCAATGCGCACTACCGCAGGCCCAACCTGCTGCACCGCATCTGCAATGAAGTTGTGATTTTCGCTCGCAACAATGCGACTCGTGGAACTGGCCGTCACAGGCTGAGCAACCACTTGAGGTGAAGGAGACGCATCGGACGCGAGCCATTGCTGCCCCCACAGCGCTCCCCCTGCACCAGCCAAGACCAGTGCGGGAAATAGGATTACTTTAGAGAGGGATAGCTTACGAGGTTTGTCGTGAGAGTCTGTAGAGTTAAGCACGGTAGGCCAATGTCCTCAATCAATAGAAATGTTCAACTATCCAAAGAGAGTTCTGATATTTCTAAGGCTAGGCCGCATATTTGTCATTGGGGTGACGCGCCTGTCACACATATGTGAATTTACAGCGATTCTCTCTTGAGTAAACCACAGTTGTGTTTTTTT
>DATNPS010000562.1:0-15429 GCA_036703095.1 Crinalium sp.
CGTTGGCGACGGGACTTGTCTAGAAATGACCAGTTATCGGGTGCAGGAGATGGAGGGGCAATTTGATCTGCCATTTCTGTAGCCTAGCTGATCTGCGATCTGGTACACGGTCTTCTTGCTACCTTTTTGCCGCCCCGTCCAGACTTGCGCATAACTCTGGGGGTGATCGCTCTCTCAACTCAAATCATTATTTCCTTAATCATACTCATAACGAATACGACTTGTAAATCAAATCTAGTAACATCGTTCGCAAATCAGAATCGTTCCTTTTTCTCCACGGGTAATCCGCAGTTCTTCATCAAGATAAAGAATTTCTAGCTTGCCTTTGGGCGATCGCGTCATCTCAAATGCAATTCGTCCGGTTTGCTGATCCATGTGTTGAGGGGGAACGAGGCCAAACATCAGGTTGAAGATTAGATTCGTGACCCGATCCTTCAATCCGCGTTTAGCTGATGGCGATTGATTGCCAAAAACGCGTTGCCATATCTCCCGGTCAGTTGTTGCTTGAGGTTCGAGCGATCCTCCGGTGAACTGCACCTGTAGCAGATCGTCAGTTAGCGGTTCGCAAACACCGGAGTTATGAACGATTCCTTGCAATGGGGGATACCGATCATCGGCGATCGCAAATTCCACAATAATATCGTGCGATCGCTTGTGGCTATCTGCGATCGGCAACACAGGCTGCAATACCCGATCAATCACCAGCTTCAAATCCGCTGGTTGAAACAAATTAAACGCTAATCGACCAAGCGTATAGCGATACCGTCCGTCCTCTAAGCGCTCACCTCCCGGAAAACTGGGCGCACTGATTAATAACCACTCACCATCTCTCAAGGCTTCATTGCGCGTGGGAGCCGTTGTGGGATTACGCTGTGCAAGTTGCTCAATCAACGTCGCGACAGCCTCATGTTTTGGGTTGCCCTCATATGTTTCAAGCGCCGATCGCAACTCTGCTTTAGCTGTTTGTAGTGTGATCATAAAAAGCACAACGATATACAACGACGCAAACCAACAAATGCTATTGATTCTAATACTGTTTCCACCCCACCTTCCCCACTTCCCCACCTTTCCGCCTCCTGACTCCTGACTTCTGACTCCTGACTCCTCGCCTCCTTCAGTAATCCCCACCCCAAACGGCGTAAAACCCCCCTCCTGCAATGCGATCGCTTCCTTCCATCCGCGCCACAATAAAGGAGTGATCTATGGAGCATCGTTTTGTCTGTCATTCTTCCGAATCTCGACACTGCGCCGATTTCAACTTCTCTGACCACTCGCCTGTGGATGCCTGAGCGAGTGTTGATTACGCCCGCTGCACAGGATGAGCCGTGGGGACAGCAAATTCTTTCACGCGTGCGATCGCTTAACCTCCCTGTTGAAGAACTGCCCCGCAACCGCCTCACCGGACTACGTGGTGAAACTGAACAAGAAACCTATGGAATTGCGAAGCGCACATTAGCGATTGTTACGGCTCCCCCCAGCAGCTTAAAACTGAGTCCCATTCCTCCGTCTGCCGACTGGCAGTTTCACCTGGCTGAAGGCTGTCCGGCTCACTGTCAATATTGCTATCTAGCAGGCAGTTTGCAAGGGCCACCTGTGATTCGAGTCTTTGCGAATCTCCCTCAAATTTTAGAAAACCTGGCTGCTTATGAACGTCCCGATCAGCCAACCTCTTATGAGGTGAGCTGTTACACTGATCCGCTTGGCATTGAACATTTGACAGGTAGCCTTGCCGAATGTATCCGCTATTTTGGGACTCGCGAACATGGATATTTGCGCTGGGTCTCTAAGTTTGATCACGTTGAGGAGCTATTAGATTTGCCTCACAATGGTCATACCCGCTGCCGCAGTA
This sequence comes from Crinalium sp., assembly GCA_036703095.1. Taxonomy (GTDB): domain Bacteria; phylum Cyanobacteriota; class Cyanobacteriia; order Elainellales; family Elainellaceae; genus DATNPS01. Next base: position 1,850 of record DATNPS010000562.1, read on the forward strand.
GCGTAAATGTTGAACCTATCTCGAAGAAGTTAGAAGGCGGCACGGCAACCGTGAATGCTCGTCTGCAAGCCTTACGCCAGTTAGCGTTACCTCGAGATCGCGGTGGTGGCGGTTATCCAATTGGATTGGTGATTGCGCCAATCATGGCGATCGAAGATTGGCCCATCCATTACAAACAGCTCTTCGATTTAATCAGCGAAACCCTGGATTTCGACTGTGATCTCACCTTTGAGCTAATCTCCCATCGATTTACACCCGGTTCGAAGGAAGTTTTAACGAGCTGGTATCCCAACACGAAGGTTGATATGGATGAATCAACTCGCAGCGTGAAGCGCAATAAGTTTGGCGGCACGAAGTATGTATACAATGCCGACACAATGAAAGCCCTTCGTCGCTTTTTTGAACACGAGATTGCAACTCGTTTTCCCAACGCCAAATTACTGTACTGGACATAGTGTCTGTTGCTGATTTCTACCCAGCAATGCAGTTTTGAAGGCTTAGCTTTTATGGACTGAACGAGGCAGAGCTTTCACAGGGGAATTTCCAGGCTTTGTCTGAAAACGAGATATTCCTATGCATTGATTAACGTGAGTCTCCAACAAGGGGGGTAGTAGTGCAGCGCACTACTACCCCCCTTGGGAAAACAAAAAGAAAACACGTTTTCTTAGGAATTCGATAGCGCTATTTCAGCCGCAAGCCGCGCGACTGAAATGGCATAAAAGGTGCCCCGCCCGACGCGTGGGGCACCTTTTATGCATTTGTCAAATTCGCGTATTGATTAATGTCAAATGCTCTTTGGTGATCGCCCAATACGCATCTGTAGCGCATTAAAGATCATTCAGGAGTTGTATAAAACATGCTTGGGATTTGTTGAGCCTACGGTTTTAAATACAGTTCTCAATAGATATATTAATCTCTAGAAAGATAAATATAGATTCATTGAAATCTATTTTCAAACATGAAGAATTAAACTTCATGTTTGAACACTGGAAGTTGCTCATTTTTTGCTTCTAGGAATAAACACGGAGACTGCTAAAAGCACTCAATACATGGACTATATTTTGCTGGGAAAAATAAAAATTTAAAATACACGGTTGTTTATAGCTGAGAAAAAGCTGGACTTAATCAAAAAACTGTTCAACTGCAAATTTAAATGTATTATTTTATACTCTGCCGAACTTGCTCTCCACTCTATAAAACTGTCTTTAAAACTGTCTTTATTGATACTTCATAATTTTTACGTGCTGAGAAAGGAAAAATTTTTTATACACAGTACTTGCGTGTATTGTTTTACTGCTGTAGTATAATAAAACCGTAAATTCACGTACATGTTTACTAGATTGTCCAAGGATTGATTGATATTTTCAGTGAAATTACTGCCTGACTTGAATCAGTAGAATTTCGCTGGGAGTAGCAAATTCTGACAGGTTATCGTTTGGGCAGTTTTGTTTTCGGTATTTGCTTAGGCAAATCGCAATCACGCGACTAAAGAGTCCGTAGTTTTACGAGTGACTAGCGATCGCCCTATGTGAATTAGGTTTCGCCGCTATATATCAGTGAACCGCAATGCTCAGTTGGGCATTGACAGAGTTGATTGTCTATTTGTTCGATCATTCACTAATCTGAAATATCCAATGAGTCTCAAACCAAATATTGAGGTTAGCATTACACCGACTGGAGCTAGATTAGTTGCAACCACTGCAATTAGTCAGGACAGCATTTTCTATCGAATTCCCATTGATCATTTAGTGCACCAACCGACCTATCAAACGGTGCAAACAGGTCTGGATGTGCATGTGGAAGATCCATATCTCAGCTACATGAATCACTCCTGTGATCCTAACGTTTTGATAGACACAACAACGTTAGAGTGTCGCGCTATTCGACCAATTGAACCGTTGGAAGAACTGCGGTTTTTCTACCCCAGTACCGAATGGGATATGAATCGTCCCTTTATTTGTCAATGCGGTTCTTCAAATTGTTTGCGAATCGTTGCAGGTGCAAAATACCTGGCGTTAGACGCACTGAGTCAGCAATTTATTAATCGGCATATTCGCCTACAAGCGCTGATGTGCCTTGATGCTAAAGCCTTTGAAAACCGGATTACACAGTCAACCCGTCATTTCAAATCTAAGAAAGCGGATTACGCACCGCTACACTCAGTGGAATCTCTGCAATAGCCCCCTTGCAATCACGTCTTACTTTCATCTCAACTCTTGCAACATAAGGAATTAATGTCATGGTTAATGTGATCAATCGTCCTCTGAGCACCGTTAAAATTACACGCGCAGATGTGTGTGAAATTGTTGAACATAACTATCAGTCTGTTTTGTTTAGACAACAGCTTGATAAAGCGGCTCACAGTGGTGATTTATTGCTGCGCGTGATGGGACGCTTTTTCCAATTTTCGTCTGCGTTTGGCCCAGGCCAAGCGAGTTTAGCCAGCCATGTTGCCGCACGCAAAGACTTATTCAATACGTCTAACGAAGTTGGCATTTTTGGCGATCGCAGTGTTGAAGTGGGAGCAGGTATTTTCTTTGGCGCGATTGATGAATTTAGCGATCGCGAAACTCCCGGTTCCTTCAGTCATCGCGTACTGGCCTTAGCCACGCTCAAAGGAATGGCTACATTTTTCGGATCTGATCTGGAAGCCTTGAGTGGGCATGTTCGTTGTCATGCACCAACTCAGGAAGGGATTCGTCAAGTTTCCAGTCACTATGGCGTTAATGTAATTCTGGATGATGCTGCCCTGTTTAGAGCAATCGGATTTCACTTGGGAACTGAAGTACTGGGTGAAGACGAAAACCGCGTTCTGGATAGCTTTTTCTGTACGAGACGGCCTGACGTTATGGCGTTTCTCGATAGTGCTGAGGTCTTGGTAGACGGTACTCCTGTTCCGGCGAACATCTGGTTCAAGCGTCACATTATTGCTGAAGCAGAACATTTTGATGCAGGCATCGATGCGGCTAATCAAGCGCTGCACTACTACACCGGGCCAGATAGCCTACAAACCGTTAAACAATGGATTTTTGAAGGTGTAAAAGCGATCGCTGTGTTACAGCACAACACTGTTGGGGCCTTTTTGAATCACTAATTTGAATCACTAAAATGTTGTACGAGAAGCGCGGCATTGCCGCGCTTCTCAAGATCTTGGGCTTTGGCTAAGCCGCTTCTTTTTGCGGTTGGCGAATCGGAATTTGAATCAAAAATTCTGTTCCTTCTCCAGGTGTTGAGAAACACTCTAGCTTGCCACCATGTTTTTCGGTGATGATTTGGTAGCTGATGGACATTCCCATACCCGTTCCTTTGCCAACTGGCTTTGTGGTAAAGAAAGGATTGAAGATTTGTTTTTGAATGGCGTCAGGAATGCCGGGGCCATTGTCAGCGATCGCGATTTGCACCCACTGAGAATTAATCACGGATGTGCGAATGGTGATGTGACTTGGGTCTGTTTTAACTTGCTGGTAAGACCGTTTAGCGTTGCGTTCTTCCATTGCATCCAGCGCATTAGCCAGAATATTCATCAAGACCTGATTCAACTGTCCGGGATAGCATTCTACCAGAGGCAGCTGATCATAATCTTTAGTAACTTCAACGGCTGGACGTTCTGACGTTCCCTTTAATCGATGTTGCAGAATCAGCAGCGTGCTATTAATGCCTTCATGCAAATCAACCGCTTTGAATTCAGCTTCATCAATGCGTGAAAAATTACGCAGCGACAGCACAATTTGACGAATGCGATCGGTTCCCAATTTCATGGAATTGATCATTTTCGGTAGATCTTCTTCTACAAAGTCCAGATCAATTTCGTCAACCTCTCGCTGAATTTCATTGGCAGGATCGGGATAGTATTTCTGATAAAGATGCAGCACATCTAACAAATTTTGTGCATACTCATGGACATGAGTCAGGTTGCCGTGAATGAAATTGACTGGATTATTGATTTCGTGTGCCACTCCGGCTACCATCTGACCTAAAGCAGACATTTTTTCACTTTGAACCATCTGCGCTTGAGTGCGACTCAGATTGTGTAGCGCTTGTTTTAACTCAGCCGTTCGCACTTCAACTCGATTTTCTAACTCAATGTTCGCTTCCTCTAATGATTGAAAGGCCGCCTGAAGCTGTTGCGTCATGTCATAAATGGTTTCAGCTAAGACATCCAGTTCATCACCCGCTTGATGATCTACTTCATCTGGAGTAGTTGAAATATTGCTGTCTTGATTCTCATGAAGATGACGTTTAATGCGATTAATCTTCAGATCGTCGCACTGCTTTAAAATAGGGCTGAGACGCTGATTCAACCGTTTAATAAACAGCGCAACAACACACAACAAAATCATACCGATTCCCACTGCTCCAGCAATGGTATATATTAAAATCGGTCTGAGGGCTGCTGCTCTAGGTACTGTAGCCAGTGCGATCCAGCCCGTTGCCGGGATGCGCTGATAGGCCCAATATTTCCCCTCAATTTCAATCAGGCCCGACGTTCCTTGATTAATCTGTGACCAAATTTTCTTAAGGTCAGGGATGTCCTCATATGTGGCGAGCGCTTTTGCCTTTTGTGGATCGGGTGGGTAGGCCAGTAGATGTCCTTCGGCGCTCAAAATGACAAAATATCCACCTTCTGCAATGACTGGAGTGTTCATTTTTTCACTCAAGGCTGTAATGCTAACATCCAGTCCGGTCATGCCAATCACATCGCGATCGCGATTGAAAATAGGAACAGCACATGTCGTCAACGTCAGCCCATACCATTGATATGGCTCCACCCAAATCGTTCTCTTGGCGGCAACCACTTCCGTGTAGTAAGACTGCTCAAAATACTTATCTTCAACTAAATCAGCGTAGCGGATGTACTGATTTGGTGCAGGTAACGGTTGACCAAATTGCCCTGGAACGGATTGATCAAAAAAGAAGTAGGGCAAAAACCACTTTCGACTGGGAACCAGCTGATGCTCAGCCTGCCCCATGCCTAGCCCCATCATGAGTGGGATGCTGCGCTTCTGAAATGTATTAAAGACGAGGCGTTTATAAATTTCTGGATCAGTAATGTTAGCTTCATCTAACGTTTGGGATGCAGCCGATAGATCCCGTGCGATCGCGATCGCAGACTGTAGCTGTCCTTCAATGGACTCTGCTTGTGTGTTGAGCTTACTTTGAATTTCCCCTCTGATGCGGGCTTCTAAATTGGTATAGAAAAAGAAAGCCGTACCACCTAAGGCTAAGAGCGTTGTTCCCAAAACATAAATAAATAACCGAGTACCAATCGAATTTTTTAATAATCGGTGCGTTTGCCAGTGCTTTTTGGATTGAACAGAAGAGTACTTAGTCTTAAGGGACGAGAGCATGGTTGGGAATCCAGTAGAGCGATTATACGTGGGACGGAGAAAATCAGGCAAAGTTGACTCTAAGATTCCCAAAGAGTTGTTAAGTCTAACTTTTATAAACGCTTCAAGTACTGAATTAACGCGAATGCGGTGGTGCTATTTCAGTCGCCTGTCGGACGGCTGAAATAGCGCAAAAACGTGACCTGCACGTCGTGTGGGTCACGTTTTTGCGCATTCATCAAATTCACACTGAATTAACTCAATTCGGTATTAATTTGTTTTTTATTTCGGTTGAAAGAATAAAACCAAGATCGTCTTTAAGGCTTCAGGAGTAGCCCTGTCAAGGTGCGTCCTTGCAAGCAGCAATTCTTATTCTGAAACGAATGACGAGTTTTGCGCACCTGACGGGCGGGTAAAACTCGCAATTACTGGCAGTGTAAGCTCGTCACAGGTAAGCTTACACTGCCAGTAATTACATATCGATAATTGCTGTCTCGAAAAACATGACATTTTAGCCAACAGTGGTAGGCGTGAATCACTCGCACCGATAAACTAAAGTTGATATCCCCATTGGCATGAATGCTTTACCCCTGCGCCTTGAACGCTCGCCCACGGGTTAAAGCTGCTTCAATTTCAGTCACGTCAAGCACGGTATCCTTTTATACGATGTTTCTTCCGAATAACACAAATCAATTAAAGTTTGGTTGAAGAATTCTTCGAGTTCTGTAAAGATTATTCCGGATTTTTAGAGCACTAAATCGAATAAAGTTAGCCATTCCGGGTGTAATTTATTGGAAAACACAAGGGAGGCATCAAATTTGGCACTCACCGGACGGTTTTTGATAGGTTGTCTTACCAGCGTTCCTCCGATCTGGTTGGCGTTGGGTGGTCTTGCGTATGCTCAGTCGATTACGGCGGCTCCCGATGGCACAGGCACCGTTGTAAATCGAGAGGGCGATCGCTATACCATCACCGGGGGGAGGCTATCTGGCGATCAGAGAAATCTATTTCAAAGCTTTAGTCGGTTTGGCATCAGTGCCAATGAAGTCGCGACGTTTTTTTCCGATCCTCAGGTTCAGAATATTCTGGGTCGGGTAACGGGCGGCGATGCGTCGATCATTGACGGATTGCTTCAGGTCAGAGGCAGTAACGCCAACCTTTACCTGATGAACCCTGCTGGAATTCTGTTTGGCCCCAATGCACGCCTGGATCTCCCGGCGTCTTTTTTTGCGACCACGGCCACCGGAATCGGCTTTGACAACGGCTGGTTTAGTGCAGTAGGAGGCAGCGACTATGCCTCTTTGATTGGCAGTCCCAATGTCTTTGCGTTTACTGGAAGCGGGTCGGGGGCGATCGCCAACTTAGGTAACCTCAGCGTGGCGGACGGCCAAAGCCTGACGTTAATGGGCGGAACGGTTTTAAATACAGGCACCTTAACAGCTCCGGGCGGGCAAATTACGATCGCTGCTGTTCCGGGTGAAAATCTGGTGCGAGTGAGTCAGCAGGGTATGGTGTTAAGTTTGGAATTACCTGCACAAGGGGGTAGCGAACCTAATCCACTTCCGTTTTCACCGCTGTCACTGCCCGCACTGTTGACGGGTGGCACAGTCGCTGGTGCTGCTAATGTTGCGGTTCAACCCGATGGAACGGTGCGGTTGGCTGGCTCAACTGTCGCCATGCCAACGGAAGCGGGAACGGCGATCGCCTCTGGCACTCTGGATACTTCCCGTGCTCAGACCGCAACTCCTAACTCAACCGGAGGAACGGTGCGGGTATTGGGTCATCAAGTCGGCTTGGTAGAGGCAAACATTAATGCATCTGGCACCAATGGGGGCGGTTCAATTCTGATTGGGGGTGACTATCAGGGACGCAATACCTTACCCACAGCTCAGGCTACCTATGTTGATGCCAATTCTGTGCTCAATGCTGATGCACAGGCAAACGGTAACGGTGGGCAGGTTGTGGTCTGGTCTGATCAGGCGACTCGGACGTATGGGGCAATTAGCGCCAGGGGCGGGGCGATCGCCGGAAACGGCGGCTTAGTCGAAACCAGCAGTGGTGGCTTTCTGGATGCTCCTGTTGCCCCTGACGTAGCGGCTCCCGTTGGAACAGGCGGCACCTGGCTGATTGATCCCCACAACATCACGATTGGCAATACCAATAGCGGCAATAATCCAGCTCCAGCAGGGCCGCCCTTTACGGCTACTCAGGATAGTTCCTTCCTATCAAGTGATACGTTGCGAACGGCCTTGACCGGAGGTGCGACTGTTGTTGTGTCTACAGGAACCGATGGTACCGTAGAAGCTGGGGATATTACGCTGGCAGAAGGCTTCGATTTCGACGGAATTGGCAACGGTACATTAACGTTAGAAGCGGCCAGAAATATCAATATCAACGCTGAAATTTTTGATAAAAATACAGCGTCGCCTGATTCACTCAATCTATTCTTATTTGCTGGCAGAGGCAGCAATCAAGACGGCAGCCTGAATCTCAGTCCCTTTGGTCGTCTAAATACTGGTGGTGGCGATATTGTAGGGAGCGGTCGCAGTGTTGGGTTTTCCGGCATCCAATTAGCAGGCCCTATTCAATCTGATGCTCGTAACATCACGCTTACAGGAATCAGCGCCAGCCAGGGGATTACGGTCAATAATAGCACCCTGACCCTGACTGGAGGAGGGACTCTCAGCCTCAACGGCAGCGGCGGAACCAGCGGTATTCAATTTATTACCAGTAATCTCAATCTGGGCAGCAGTGCCGTTAATTTGACGGCTGATGAGATTGGCTTTACCAACACAGGAACGGTTCAGGGTAACGGTTCTCTGCTAATTCAACCCACCACTCTTAATTTAGGAATTACGATCGGTGGAACTGGCACAACTGCTGGCTTAGACCTGTCTACCGATGAATACAGTCGCTTTAATGGCTTCCGGGACGTTACGGTCGGTCGAGCCGATGGCTCAGGGGCGATCGCCCTCACCGGGAATATCATCACTCCTGATCCTCTGACGCTGCGATCGAACAGCACCATTAACACAACAGGCGGCAGCATTACCGCTACAGGTGACGCCTCAGTAACGCTTCAGGCAAATCAAGGTATCACGACGGGAAGTATTTTGACAAATGGACAGGCGATCGCCCTTCGCAGCAGCAACGGCTCGATTGATACCAGTGGCGGAACATTACAGACTTCTCCTGTGACGGGTGCTGCAGGTGGAGTGAGTCTGGATGCAGCGAATGGCAGCATTCGGACGGGTGCGATTAATACCTCCAGTGCGTCTGGAGCGGGAGGAGCGATCGCCTTCAATGCGTCCGGCCCAGTCACGACCGGAAATCTGACCTTTGGTTCCACTAACGGATCTGCCAGTGGGGCCTTAAGCTTCAATACGTCGGATTTAGTTGATTTATCGGGAGCGGCGATCGCAGATAACGGAGGCAGAATTAACGTTGGGGATACGACACCACCCAGCAATATCTTGTTACCAACGGGAATTTTTAGAACCAATGGCGGCAGCTTTACTATTTCTCGCAATAGCAGCCTGACCTTAACGGGTTCTGTGAATACGGGAGGCGGACGCTTTAGTCTGGGAACGACCAGCGGGGATCTGACGCTAAACGGCTCTGTCAATACAGGTGGTGGAGATTTCAGCCTCAGCAGTGCTGGAACCCTAGCGATTTCAAACTCCATCTTGACCATCGGGGGCGATATCACCTTGCGCGGAACCACCGTTAATACTGGACTCCTCGATGCCAGTAACTCGGTGGGCGCAGGTGGCTCAATTGATGTCACTGCAACGCGGGGGGCGATCGCCACAGGTGATCTCAACAGTTCGGGACTGGCTGGGGGAGCAATTCAGGTTGATGCGGTTACGGCAATTAGCGCAGGCGTCATTAATTCCAGCGGCAGCAGTGGCAATGGCGGCAACGTCAGCCTCGATCCCAGCGGTAATGTCACCGTCACGTCGATCAACGCGCAGGGCGGGAATGCGGGTAGCGGTGGTCAGGTAAATGTCGTAGCGGGTCGATTATTTCGGGCCACGGGTTCGTTTAGCGATCGCAATGGCTTAAACACCAGTATCTCCACTGCGGGCGGACAGGGTGGCAATTCCATCACCATTCAGCACGGCGGTAATGGCAATCCAGTCTTTACGGTAGGCAATGCAGCGACCAACGGTACAGCAGGAGCCATCAGCAGCGGTAGTTCTACAATCTCCCCGGTTCAATCGTTTCGGGGCACCTTCCGGCAGGGCAACATTGGCATCATTACAAATGCACCGCCCATTCCCACCCCCACTCCGACACCAACCCCCACTCCAACGCCCACCCCAACCTCTCGACTTTCACTTCAGCTTCCTCCGCGCCTTTGTCCGCCGGATTGTTTGTCGGGGCTTCCGGATGATCCGCTATCGGAAACAGGCGTTCTTACGATTGAAGATGCGCAACGCATTTTGCGCCGGATTCAGCAGCAGGCTAACATCACTCCTGCCATTCTATATGTCAATTTTGTTCCGTCTCAGTTGCCGCTAGAGCAAGACTTCCAGCGACGAGAAGCTACCTCAACCCAGGCGATCGCCGGATACACAGGTCGCACCACATCCGTTGCCAGTCTCACAATTCCGACAGAACCTCAGGCAAGCGATGAATTAGAGCTGCTGTTAGTGACACCGACGGGCGAACCTGTGCGGCGACATCTGACTGGAGTCACCCGTGCTCAGGTGATTCCCATCGTCGAGCGACTGTTTCAAGAAGTTACCGACCGCACCAAACTACGGACAACCAGCTACCTGCCCTATTCTCAGCAGCTTTATCAGTGGATGATTGCCCCCGTGGAAGGAGATCTCCAGGAACGTCAGGTGCAGAATATTGCCTTTGTGATGGATTCTGGGTTGCGATCGCTCCCCGTTGCAGCGCTCAACAATGGCCATCAGTTCCTGATTGAGCAATACAGTGTTGGCCTGATGCCTAGCTTGAATCTGGTGGATACCCGCTACACCGACATTCGCGATCGCCCCGTCTTGGCTATGGGAGCCTCCCATTTCGATGTGCTGCCTGACCTGCCTGCCGTGCCGACCGAACTCCAGTTCATTACTCAAGAGTCTGATCGGGGCAAAACCTTCTTGAATAACACCTTTACGGTCGAAAATTTGCAGCAGCAGCAGCAGCAAGATCCCTTTAGTATCATTCATCTGGCTACCCACGGTCAGTTTGATAACAAAGACAAATCCTATATTCAGTTTTGGGATCAGCGATTGCGGCTCGATCAGTTGCGGCAGTTGCGGCTGAATAATCCGCCTGTTGAGCTGCTGGTCTTGAGCGCTTGCCGTACCGCATTGGGCGACGAACAGGCCGAGCTAGGGTTTGCCGGATTTGCCCTCCAGGCGGGGGTGAAAACCGCGCTCGCCAGCCTTTGGTACGTGAGTGATGATGGTACACTGGGGTTGATGACGGAGTTTTATAGGCAATTACGCTCATCAACCACTAAAGCAGAAGCCCTTAGACGGACGCAGTTGGCAATGCTGCAAGGCACAATCCGTATTGAGAATGGTCAGCTTTTGCTTCCCGATGGTGCTCTACCGCTTCCTTCAGAGTTGAGATCCAGTCGTAATGCAACGCTATCTCATCCCTACTATTGGTCCGCTTTTACCCTGGTTGGCAGCCCCTGGTAGGGAATAATTTGGAGTTCGGAATTCGGAATTTGCAATTAATTCAGGATTGAAATCTATCACTATGTTCTGACGAACATGGAACCCAAGAGAGGGTGGAAGCTGTGCCCCCAGCCAGGGATTCCCCTTGAACCCCGTTCTAACCCTCTTCTGTCACCCTAAAGATAAATGCTAGAAACCTCTCGTTTCCAGGCTCCGTCTGGAAATGCAACAATGGAGGCTTTGCCTCCTTGCTTCATCCGTGGAGGCAGCGCCTCCAAAGCCACATTGCTGGCTTTCAGCTAGCAACGAGAAACGTATAGCAATCGAGGGGTTAGTTAGGACGGGGTCAGGGGTGGAACCCCTGGCTGGGGGCGCAGCCCCCATACCCCCTGTCCTAACCATCTCAACGGTTGCTATAGCACTTTATGTCTTTGGCAAAGTGACAGAAAAGATTACGCCAAGGACTACGGCTATCATTTCGAGTTACTAATTTTCTTAAGGAGTTGGTAATGCATTGGCAAACAATTTCCCTGTTTCTAAGCTCTGCGCTGTTAGCGGCACCTCTGGTCGCGATGGACAATGCGATCGCCAATCCTACTGCGATCGCACAGTCTCCACCGCCCAACGTTCAAGTGGCCAGAGCGAGAACGTCGCGTGGCCCCATTACCTTTAATCCACCTCGACGGGGTGCGCCACCCGCCACGATTGGGCTAGGCAGCCGGGGAGACTGTTTAGAAAATCGCCAGGATACCCTCCGCGTTTTGGCTCCCAATGCAGACATCGCCGCTCTTCCCGGTTCATCTTCTTTGGGATTAACAACAGAAGCGTATCCCAGTTTGTTTGTATATGTGCCTGCCTATCAAACCTCGGCTCAGGGATTGTCGTTACGATTGATGCAAGTTGCGTCGAGCGATCGCGAAGTCGAGCTGTATCATCAAACATTTGCACTGCCATCTACCGCAGGGATAGTTCAACTACAGCCTGCGCCATCTCAGATACCCGCATTGCAAATTGGGCAGCAATATCATTGGTACGTGTCAATGGTGTGTAGCTCGGTGGATCAATCTGGGAATCCTGTTATTGAGGGATGGACTGAGCGCATATCGCCTGACCAAACCCTCTCAGCACAGTTACATGGCGCTACCCCACTGGACAAAGCGATGCTGTATGGACAGGCCGGAATCTGGCAAGATACCCTGACCACATTGGCAGAATTACGCCGCGCCTATCCGAATGATCCAACCCTGCGGGACAATTGGCGTGAACTGTTGCAATCTGTGGGTCTGGGGGCGATCGCCAACGCGCCGCTACTAGACTGCTGCCAACCGCTCGATTAACTTGCACGCTGCATCTTCCTCAATAGCATCGAATATCGAATGTGGACTCGGTTCAAACGATTGTTCTGGCAATGGGGTGTTGTTTTGATAGCAGCCCCCAGCATCGCAGCCCTGGTGGTTGTGATGCGTTTGTTGGGCCTGCTTCAGCCGTTGGAGTGGGCCATGCTGGATCAATATTTTTGCTGGCGTCCACCGGAACCTGCCGATCCTCGAATTGTCCTGGTTCGCATCACAGAAGACGATATCGCCCAATACGATTGGCCGCTTTCTGATGCCGTTTTAGCAAACATCATTACAACGCTGAATCAGCAAAATCCCAGAGCGATCGGGCTGGATCTGTATCGAAATTTGCCTGTAGAACCGGGTTCTGAAAAGCTGATTCAAACGTTTAAATCAACTCCCTACTTGATTGGCATTGAGAAGGTGGTGGGCTGGATTGATACAAAACCGATCGCACCCGCTACAACGCTTCGTGAACTGGGTCAGGTTGGCTCGAATGATGCGATTCAAGATGCCGATGGTCGAATTCGTCGTGGTCTTTTATATTTAGATGACCCGCAAGGTAATTCCGTTTTGAGTCTGGCCTTTCGCTTAGCTCTGCTGTATTTAGGCCCCGAAAATATCTCTCCGCAAGTAACAGAAACGGGTTCTATCATCTTAGGAAAATCTCAATTTATTCCGTTTGAGCCAAACGATGGTGCCTATGTGCGGGCTAATGATCAAGGCTTTCAGGTGTTGATCAACTATCGCGGGCCGCGAAGTCATTTTCGCAGCGTGACGATTCAGCAGGTGCTCAATCATCAAGTTCCGGAGGAGTGGGTGCGCGATCGCATTATGTTGATTGGGTCAACGGCTGAAAGCATCGGCGACTATTACGAAACGCCATTTAGTTCGCATCTTGAGAAACAGCTTCCTCAATTAATGTCAGGCGTAGAAATCATCGCAAACCTGACGAGTCAGATTCTCAGTGGGGCGTTAGACGGGCGATCGACGTTAAAAGTGTGGTCTGAGCCGATGGAATGGCTGTGGATACTCACCTGGGCCACGATTGGCACGACAGTTTGCTGGCAACAGCGATCGACCAGACGCTCAAAGAAAACCAAATGGCTTAAAACAAGCTTGACCATCTTGCTGGCTGGAGGAATATTAATTCTAATCAGCTATCTGGCCTTTTTGAGAAGCTGGTGGATTCCGGTTGTGCCTCCGCTGCTGGCCCTATTTGGCTCGGCCATTGTTGTGACCGGATTTATTGCTCAGATGGCAACGGAAATCCG
>DATNPS010000568.1:0-23247 GCA_036703095.1 Crinalium sp.
CGAAGCCTGTGCTAAGCAGGTATTTGATGCAGGAGGCCAGTGGATCACACCGGGATTGATCGATTGCCATACCCATCTTGTTTATGCGGGCAACCGTGCCCAAGAGTTTGAACGGCGATTACAGGGAGCCAGTTATGAGGAGATTGCAAGGCAGGGCGGCGGTATCCGTTCTACAGTGACACTGACCCGCAAAGCCTCTGAGTCTGAGCTGACAGCCGCCGCCTTAAAGCGACTGCAAAGCTTGCAACAGGAAGGCGTTACAACAGTAGAGATCAAATCGGGCTATGGTTTGGATGTTGATGCGGAAGTAAAACTGCTGCGGGTGATTCGCAACCTGAGCAAACACAGCCCTCTCACCATTCATGCCACTTTTTTGGGTGCTCATGCCCTGCCGCCAGAATTTGAAGGTAAAGCGGATGATTACATTGACTTTGTCTGTAGCAAAATGCTGCCTATTGTGGTCTTGCAGGGGTTAGCCGACGCGGTTGATGCGTTTTGTGAGACGGTCGCTTTTTCTCCGGCGCAGGTCAAAAAAGTATTTCAAACGGCTCAGCGACTGCAACTTCCGGTTAAATTACACGCTGACCAACGGTCTAATCTGGGCGGTGCCGCATTGGCCGCAGAATTTAACGCGTTATCGGCTGACCATTTGGAGTACACGTCGGTGGACGGGGTGCGAGCCATGGCAAAGTCTGGAACGGTGGCCGTTTTGCTGCCGGGAGCATTTTATACGCTAAGGGAAATTCAAGTGCCCCCCATTAAGGCATTTCGCCAATATCGGGTGCCAATGGCGATCGCCACCGATTCAAATCCCGGTACGTCTCCAACCACCTCGCTGCTGTTGATGCTGAATATGGCTTGCACCCTGTTTCGGTTGACGCCTGAAGAGGCGATCGCTGGTGTTACGCGTAATGGAGCCATGGCGCTGGGTTGTCAGACTGACTACGGTACTCTCACCGTCGGGAAAAAAGCGGATTTTGCCATGTGGGCAATTCAGCATCCAGCCGAGTTGGCCTACGCAATGGGACACAATCCCTGTGTTGGGATCGTGAAACATGGTCAGGTGATTCACGGCGGGTAGGCCGTTGTGGGATGTTAGCTTTAGTTACTGGTTCTCAATCCACTGAAGCACAGCTTGCAGCAGATGGCGTAAGACAGGACGAATGGCGATCGCCTTTTCTTCTACATATTGGAACGGCCATTCCTCATTCATATAAGTATTTTGCACCAGCTCTAATTGGATCGCGTGGATATGCTCCGCAGGCCGACCATACTGACGCGTAATATATCCCCCCTGAAATCGGCCATTGAGAACATTTGTATAGTAGGGATACTGTTTAGCCACGTTGACAATATGCTGGGTCAGCTGCGCGTCTGCACTGTTTCCGGCAAAGGTTCCAATATTCAGGTCGGGCAATCGCCCTTCAAATAAACGGGGAATCTGGGAACGAATAGAGTGGGCATCCCACAAAACGGCTATGCCATGCGCGTCTCGTAATCGAGTTAGTTCCCCACCGAGATGGTCGTGATAGGGTTGCCAATAGTCCTGTCGGCGTCGGGCAATCTCCTGGACATCCGGTTCGCAACCGGGCCGATAGATGGGAGACCCATCAAATAGCGTCGTGGGACAGAGTTCCGTAGTTGTAGTGCCGGGATACAGAGAGCTATCATCCGGTGGACGATTCAAGTCAATCACATAGCGCGAATAGTGAGCCATAATCACGCTGGCTCCAAGGTCATCTAGAAAGTTATACAGGGTTTCTAAATGCCAATCGGTGTCAGGGAGGGTGCGGGCGCGATTGCCCATCTTCTGCACAATTTGCTCTGTAACCTCTGTACCGATATGCGGCATACTCACCAGCAGCGGAATTTTGCCTTGTTTAAATCGGTAGGGTTTCATTTAACGTCCTATACAGTTGGCGATCGCATTTGAGTACGGTATCAAATGCCCCGTACCATACACGCGCTTAACAGCAGCTTTCAATTTGGTAAACCACGGTTACTTTTAGCAAGAGCTGTACTCTGCACGGCTCTCGCCAAAAATAACTGGGTTTTAAGCAATTAAAAACTGCCGTTAATCGCCAGATTAACAGTTCTAGGGCGTGTTTTAAAAGTGCTGAGGCTGAGGACCGAGAAAGGGATAATACTCAGTCCTCAGCACTGCCTTAGCCAAGATTTGAGGGGTTGAAAACAGACCCTAGATTATGTGCGGGCCAGTAGCCCACCTAAAATTTTACGATATTGACCATACTGCCCAGATGTTTCCGGCAGCGATTTCAACATGGCTAAAACGGTTACAAGTTGATAAGGCTTCTTAATTTCGTCATAATCTCCGGGTAATGAACGGACTTGGGAATATCCACGCCGAAAAGAATCAAACATGCTGTAGTGCATCTTGAGTTTCAGCTCGCATTTGGCAAAATCATATACAGAATAAGATGAGCGAGACGCTTCCCAATCAATGATGCCGGAAATATTAAATCCATTAATTAACAATTGTTTAGGATGAAAGTCAAAATGACAGAGGCTAGTTTCGTTACTATCTTGAAATGTTGAGAATAACTGCTCTGCTTTCAGAATCTCCGTTTGCTCAAGACGATTCTTTTCGATTAACTGATCGATACAGGATACAAACTGATCTTCCAGTTGCTGGCGAAACGGTTTTGTAACAAGCCCTGTAGGTGTTAAGGAATCCTGCTCCTCTAGCCGGACGTTATGAATCTGAGCAAATGCGGCTCCTGCCTTCATGAACAGGTGTTTCAGCACCACTTTCCCAAGATGGCGATAAAGAGGATGCCAATAAAGCTTATGTAAGCTCTGGCCCAACTCATTCATCATGATCCACGAATAGGGAATCGTTGATTTTGAGGTGTCAAAGTGTTCAACGTTAGGAATAGGAACATCGGTTTTGCTCAATACCGTATAGAGGTGCAATTCCCGATGAACCTTATCGGTATCACGTTTAAAGATTTTAATGACCTTATTGGGCTGTTTATTAAATTTTAGGGAATATACGTAATTTGTAGAGGATTCCAACCTGCGCATTGAGACAGGAGTTTCCCCGCAATATCGCTGAGCAAGTGTAGTAACACAGTCCTGGACAAACTGATTTTGAGTAGCTGTTTGAGTAGCTGTTTGAGTGGCTGTTTGAGTAGCTATTTGAGTAGCCATATAGAAAGTGGCTTACAGGAGCCAGGTGAGCGTTAATGCAATCATAATTTCTTCTTAATCTTAAAAACCAGAATGAGACCAGAAATTACAGAAAAATTACGGAGTTTATTCTCAAGTGGCACGGAAATTTAACCTAGCTTTAACAAAGCTAGGAACCTTAGAGACAACGAAAAACTTGCGACGTTAATAAATGTGAACACAATGGCTGAATCTTGCAGATATCGTCACGTGCGTTAGAACGTTGAAACCCAAAGGATTGTGCGGGCTTTACCCCCAATCAAGGATTCCACCTCTGTGTCCCGTCCTAAATAATGGCTACAGCTATATAGACCAGGTCTTTAAACTGCGGTTTTGAAGAGTTCCTAATGTGCTGCTACGTCAGGAACGGCTATCAAATTCACGTGGCGTTAAGTTTCCGTTAAGAGCGATCGCCAATGTGTATCATCTTTTTGTAGTGAACGTTACAGTTGAACTGATCAAACTCTATGGACACGGTGGAATACATTGAGCTGTTCTGGGATTGTCCGGAGTGTGAGCAGCGTCATATCAGTGCTGTCTTTAATCCTCAAGGGAACCGCTGTCCCAGTTGTCTTCACTGGCGCACCAATGATGTACCGCTTTATGAGTCGTCAGATAGTCAGGTAATTACTGATCCTGCGCTGATCAACCGCAAACCGTTTTGGGTTTGTAAAGTTTGCCATGCCGTTAATCAAGATGTGGGTTTGGCGGCGCATCTATTGCAGTGCGAAAACTGCAACAGCTATCAAACATCTGCCGTGGGTGGAGTTACGGGCGATCTGGCCGTAGATCAGCAGGCTCCAAACACAGTTGCCGTTGGCGAACCTGTGGTATTTCAACCTCATGCGGCGAACCAGCCAGTTCCCGCTGCATCGACACCGCAACCACCAACTAGCCGAACAGGTCGGTTAATCCGAAAGTTAACCTGGTTTAACTTGATTGGTGGAGGGATTTTGGCCAGTTTGGCGATCGCGTCTCAACTTGCGGTTCAATTTCGCGACCCATCTCTGCTGGATATACAGGTGAATGACCTGGTATGGACGGTGAGTGTGGATGTGCAAACGCAGAAAACGGTTACCCGTCAAGCCTGGGATGAGGCACTGCCAGCAGGAGCCGCTGTTATCAAATCAGAGCGTCGCCAGCGAGGCACCCGTCAGGAGCAACGGGGGACTCGAACCGTGATGGTGCAGGAACAATATCAAAGCGACACCCGCACTGAAACCTACACAACCTCTGAACAGTATCAGAGCGGAACGCGTACTGAAACCTATACAGAGTCAGAGCGCTATCAAAGCGGCACCCGCACTGAAACATACACGACTTCTGAACGCTATCAGAGCGGAACGGATCAGGAGTGCAGAACTACATCACGCGGAAATGGTCTAGGCGAACGGCGATGTCGTTCAGTTCCGGTGTATAGTACGCGTCAGGTGCCGCATACACGCTCGGTTCCAGTCTATAGCACCCGTCAGGTATCTCGCACTCGTAGCGTTCCGGTGTATAGTACGCGTCAGGTGCCGCATACGCGCACCGTTCCCATTTACAGTACTCGCCAGGTGCCCGTACAGCAACCCATCATGGTGACGATTCCGGTTTATGACCAATGGATAACGTATCAGGTGAAGGAATGGGAACCTCAACAAACCCGCCGCCAGACCGGACATGATGATGCACCGCGACGTGCTCCCAACATTCGATTGAGCCAACAACCGCCACAACGGATCGCTGCGACACATACCGAATGTCGATTGTATGGTACATATTCAATCCATCACGGCTGGTTTCAACCTCCTGAACTTAAAACAGGTATTTGGACGTTGCCCTGTGAAGATTACGATCGCATCGATATTGGCAATCAAGTTCAGCTTCGAGCTACTGACTCTGATTTGGCCAATCTGGTGCGCCTACTATAACGTTCACAACTAGATGCAGAATATCCAGTCGCCATCTACTCCTATTACACTGGTCATATCAGAGGTCGTTGAACCGGATCGGATTCAGGACTATGAAGTCTGGACAAAAGGAATTAATCAAGCCGCGCAACAGTTTGACGGCTTCCTCGGCGTAGACATTATTCGACCTCGCGATCATGCCTATCCTGAATACGTGGTGATTGTGAAATTCGACAGCTATGTTCACTCTAGAACCTGGTTAACGTCATCCGTGTATCACACCTGGATGGAAAAGTCGCGTGATTTGGTATCGAGGCGATCGCTCCAGCAGCTACCCAGCGGTCTCGAACTGTGGTTTTCGTTGCCGAAAAACACCTTGCGAAAACCGCCCCAGCCACCCTATTACAAGCAGGTTATCTTAGGTGTGATGGCAGTTTATCCCCTAATTTTGCTATCGAATGCGGTGCTTGGCCCATTATTGAATGGATTACATCCTTTGTTGGCGCTACTGATCTCAGTAACATTCGTATCCGCATTATTAACGTATCCAGTAATGCCTTGGCTGACTAAACTACTGAGAGTTTGGTTGTATCCATCGCTGTCTAAACGTAGGAATTGATCAACATCGTAGTTTAACTCACGATCTGTAACAAGATTGCTTCAGCTAGAGAAAAAATATCTAGCATAAAGGTAGATATAAAAGTAATCCAATCGTCCTAAGGGGGTGAGATGGATGCCTTATGCAGATGTTACAAAAAATCTTTTTCGTAGTTCAAGCAGTTTAGGATCGTTAAGTCAAAAAAACGATAACTCGTTTAAACAAGCAACTAATTTGGGTATTCTTCCTCGCAGAGGTGCATTCTCCTTCAAAATCAATGATGCTGTAAGCCACAGCGGTGGCGCGACACGTCACTCTCCCCAAAAGCCATTCGTCGAATTCACGTTAATTTAATGTAACGAACCAACAACTGCCTCAACGGCTGAACGAAATGTACCAGACATCACTAATCGATGTACGGCTTCTAAATCATGTCGAATCAGGCGATCGCCCTCTAACGGTGGCACGACTGTTCGCACGGCTTGCAATGCTGTATTTACACCAGGGCCAGGGGTTAGCGGTTGATGAAACTCAAGCGCCTGCGCTGCACATAGAACTTCGATCGCAATCACCCATTTCGCGTTTTCTAAAATCATCGCCGCCTGGCGAGCGCTTGTGGTGCCCATCGACACATGATCTTCCTGATTTGCGCTGGTGGGAATGCTGTCTACGCTGGCGGGATGGGCCAACACTTTGTTTTCACTCACCAAACTGGCAGCCGTGTATTGAGTAATCATTAAGCCTGAATTTAAACCACCGTGCGGTGTTAAGAATGCAGGTAGAGATGAATAAACCGGGTCTAATAAAAACTGGGTGCGTCGTTCGCTGATGTTGGCGAGTTCGGCGATCGCTATCTTGGCGTAATCCATCACCAGTGCGATCGGCTGACCGTGAAAGTTTCCGGCTGAGATCACATCATGATCGCGATCGAAAATTAAGGGGTTATCCGTGACGCTATTGATCTCACGGGTCACCACTTCAACTGCATGACGCAAGGCATCGCGACTGGCTCCATGCACCTGTGGAATACAGCGCAAACTGTAAGCATCCTGAACTTTTCCGCAATGGGAATGCGATTCATGGATGGGGCTGTTGGCTCCTAATCGACGCACATTTTCAGCAACGGCGATCGCACCGGGATGAGGTCTGACCTGTGTTACTCGCGGATCAAAGGCGTGCAGTGTTCCTTTTAGCGCTTCCAGGCTCATGGCTCCGGCAATGTCGGCAGCGGTGGCTAGTTCTAAGGCGTCGTAGAGGGCGATCGCACCGACAGCAGTCATGGCCTGAGTGCCGTTGATTAAGGCCAGCCCTTCTTTTGCTTCCAGCACGAGTGGTTTTAAACCTGCCTGCTGAAGTGCGACTGCCGCAGGTAGAACTTGATGGTTCATCTCAACGTTGCCTTCACCGATTAGCGCTAAGGCAAGATGGGCTAATGGAGCTAAATCTCCACTGGCTCCGACTGACCCTTGGGAGGGCACGACAGGATGAATGCCGCGATTGAGACACTCGATCAGCATTTGCAAAACATCAATGCGAATGCCGCTAACGCCCTGGGCAAGGCTTTGTGCCCGTAGCAGGAGCATGGCTCGTACAACTTCACGAGAATAGGGAGTGCCGACGCCCATTGCATGAGATAACAGCAAATTACGCTGTAACTGACGGGCATCATCGCGGGCGATCTGGATGGTTGCTAAGCGCCCAAATCCAGTGGTAACACCATATACTAGTTCTTCGGTTTGAAGCAACTGTTCGATGTAGGCTCGGTTTTCGAAGATTCGAGCACCTGTTTCGGCGGCTAAGGTGACGGGTGTGTTGTAGCGTGCGACCTGGATGACGTCTGAAAGGGTGAGAGGATGGCCGATTTGTATGGTTTGTACGGTTTGTACAGTTTGATTGACTAGCATCTGTACATCTCCTGGTTGGGACTGTTCTTTGAATTTAGTCTTTGAATTGAGGGTTGCTGAGTTAAAGATTTCTCTTGCTTGGCAGGTTGGGACTGTTCTTTGAATTAAGGTTGCTGAGTTAGAGATCTCTCTGGGGGCTTGCCCCCAGACCCCCATTGGGGAGCGAGCGGCGCTCCCCAAACCTCTTCCGCAAGGGATTCATGATTGGAAGGAGGGAGCGCTTCGCATTGGCTCGATGCGGGTGTTTACTCGTTAATCCGATGCGGGTGTTTATGTATTCCGAAATCCAAAATCCAAAATTCGAAATCCAAAATTAAAGGGAGGGCATATCTACACCGCGCGATCGCGCCACTTTCTTAGCCGTTTCATATCCAGCATCGGCATGACGAATCACGCCCATGGCGGGATCGTTTTTTAGGCAAAGGCTGAGGCGGCATTCGGCTTCGGAACTACCGTCGGCTACGGCGACTAATCCAGAGTGCTGGCTGTAGCCCATACCGACGCCGCCACCGTGATGAAAACTCATCCAGGCGGCCCCGGAGGCCGTACCAATGGCGAAATTGAGTAAGGCCCAATCGGATACGGCGTCTGAGCCGTCGAGCATGGCTTCGGTTTCGCGATAAGGACTGGCGACCGATCCGGCATCGAGATGATCGCGACCGATGACGATGGGAGCTTTGAGGCGTCCATCTCGTACCATTTGATTGAACAGCAATCCTGCTTTGTCGCGATCGCCATACCCTAACCAGCAAATGCGGGCAGGCAATCCTTGAAACGCAATCTTGTCGCCCGCCCAACTCAGCCAGCGCTGAAGCCGAACGTCATTGGGAAATAGCTCTAACATCGCTTGGTCGGTAGCAGCAATATCTGCCGGATCACCGGATAGCGCCACCCAGCGAAATGGCCCCCGCCCTTCACAAAACGAATCGCGAATAAATGCAGGTACAAATCCCGGATAGTCAAAGGCATTTTCGACGCCGCCTAATTTGGCCTGGGCGCGCAAGTTATTGCCATAATCAAAGGCGATCGCGCCTCTTTGTTTCATATCAAGAATAGCCTGCACATGAGTGGCGATCGCATCTCGAACACGAGCGAGATAAACATCTGGTTGATGTTGGCGCAGTGAATCCAGATCGTCATGGGCTTGTGCTGGAGGAATATAGCCCCACATTGGATCGTGAGCACTCGTTTGATCTGTCACTAAGTCTGGAATAAAGCCCAGTTGAAGCATCTGCGGTAGCACCTCAGCCGCATTGCCCAGCAGTCCAATTGAGAGTGGTCGTCGTTCTTGCTTAGCGGTTTCTGCTCGTTGAATCGCATCTGCCAAACTGGTGGCCACTTCGTCCAGATAGCGAGTTTCTAATCGTCGTTGAATTCGTTTGGGGTCGATCTCGATACAGATAGCTACCCCTCCCGCCAATGTCACCGCTAACGGCTGAGCGCCGCCCATGCCGCCTAATCCTGCTGTAACCGTAATGGTTCCAGCTAGAGAACCGTCGAAATGCTTTTCAGCCGCACCTGCAAATGTCTCATACGTGCCTTGCAAAATGCCCTGAGTTCCGATGTAAATCCAGGAACCTGCGGTCATTTGACCATACATCATGAGTCCGGCCTGATCCAGGCGATCGAATTCTTCCCAGGTGGCCCATTTCGGCACCAGATTAGAGTTCGCAATCAACACGCGCGGAGCCATTTCGTGAGTCTCTAATACAGCTACAGGTTTGCCAGACTGCACGAGTAGCGTTTGCGTATTTTCCAGGCGATCGAGCGTCTCAATAATCTTGTGAAATGCTTGCCAGTTGCGGGCTGCTTTGCCACGCCCACCGTACACAATTAACTCATCAGGTTTCTCAGCGACGTCTGGATCGAGGTTGTTCATCAACATTCGCTTAGCTGCTTCTTGAATCCAACCTTTAGCAGTTCGAGATGCACCACGGGGCGCGTGAATTGGGGCGTGGATTAGGGTGGAGGTCATGGAGTGTGGGGTGTGGGGTGTGGGGTGAGTATGGGGTGCCCAAAAACAGCTTTATCTGAAGATCTATGATTGATGTCTCACTAATTCTCTGTAATATATCACAGATGAATTAGAATGTATCAAAGGCGTTACGCTAATACACACATCGGGTAAAGTGAGCGTAGATGCGGGGTTGCAATTTCAAAGATTGCTGACTGTTCCCAATCTAATAATTGGGGAATTAACAGACACGGCTTAGCCTTATCCGTCATCCCCAAATCATTGAAATTGCATCAAGATCAAAGCTGTTTGCATACATCCATGAATCAACCCAACTTGTTGAACGGTACAGGTCGCTCATCTAACTCACTCACGGATGAAGCGTATGCCATTCTCAAAGACGAGATTTTAGAGTGTCGTCTGGCTCCGGGCGATCGCTTAACGGAAGCGGCGGTGTCGGCACGGCTAGAGATTGGCAAAACTCCGATACGAGAAGCGCTGAGGAATTTAGTTCGCGATGGATTGGTGCAGGTGGTACCGCGTCATGGCTATCGCATCACACCCATTACGCTTTCAGATGTTCAGGAGCTATTTGGATTGCGGCTGGTGGTTGAACCTGCCTCTGTTGTGTTGGCGATCGCACATCTCACTAATCCTCAACTCGATCGGTTAGAAGAACTGGCAGAAGTTGAATATGTACCGGGCGATCGCAACCAAATGCAGATATTTTTACAAGCCAACATCGAATTTCACTACACGATTGCTCAGGCGTCTCAAAACAATCGGTTGGCAGAATTGGTTAAACAACTGCTCACCGAAAGTCAGCGATTGATCAATTTTGGGGTCACCCATCATCCACAGCGGGAGCAAACTCGCCGTGAACATCGTCAACTTTGTCTTGCGTTGTGCGATCGCGATGCAAATACAGCCCGTCAACTTGCTGAAGATCATCTCCGCGCGACTCAACAGATGGTAGTCGATAGCCTCATGGTTAACACTACACTCCGCGAAGTGCCAATCACGGCATCATAGATGTCATCGGTCATTCGTTATTCGTCATGTGCTTTTTAATAATCAATGGCTAACTAGATAACTGGAGTTAAACAACGTTATAAAACCGAGAGAGTGCCCCTTCGGAGCACTCTCCCGGTTTCTAATGACGACCATCTACTTAGGATCAGGGATTAATTAAAACCGGATTTTTAATTTTGGAAAGTGCGGCAGAGCCGCACTTTCCAAAATTAAGTTTTGGGTTTTATTAAATTCACGATCCTTAGTAATCAATGACTGATAACGAGTGACGAGTGACCCATGACTTCATGACCCGTTCTCAAAATCTTCCAAATCTGAAATTCAAGTTGAGATAGCGAATTAAATTAACCTCGATTTCTGGAAGAAAACAATAGAAATGGCATTTTTTGCTCCCAATTTTGGGGTTAATAAATTCATATTCTTTATTTCTCTGGACAATTAGTAGTAAAGTAGTACAATCTTCACAATAACGAGTAGGATAACAATAAGCTGTAATCATCACCAAAAAGGGAGAACGTCAGTTGATCATACGGTGATGGTCTGAGCAAGCCTAACAGCCTTGGAACAACTCACATTACCGAGGAGACGTAACTAGAACATGGTAACTACTAAACAGCGCTCAAAAAGCGCAGGAAAACGGAAGCCTGCGACAGGCTCAGCAATTCCAAAGGGAATTGTCGAACAAGCAACGCTGACGCTCCAGGAGCTTCCAGAGAAAGCTAAAGAGAGTCTCTCGTTGAAAGAAACGATTGAATCGATGTATGACGCGATCAAAGCAGCGTTAGCGAAAGGCTATAGCCAGGAAGACATCGCTTCTTTTTTGACGGGTAAAGGTGTAGAGATCGCACCAGCGTCATTGAAGTATTATTTGTCTAGACTGGGTAGACAAAAAGCAGCAGGACAGACAAAACGGAAAGTGAGTCGGGCAAAATCTCAAGCATCGTCAGACGAAACGAGTACAGCAACTGAAGCTGCAACTCCTTCTAAAAGACGCAGCACCAAAGCTACAGCACCTGCTAAGACAACGGCTACAACACCTGAAAAAACTCCCAGACGAGCAGCGGCGAAGAGCAAATCAACGGGCGCAGAAGCTCCAGTTGTGTCTAAACCGAAGGCAAGCGCTAAAGCACCTGAAGCACCAGCACCAAAATCTCGAAGCGCATCTCAAACCAAAACGAAAGCTCCTGCGAAAACAACAACGACCCAAGCGGCTCCTGTTAAACCCAGCACCAGAGCGCGTAAGAAGTCTTAATAGGCTAGTTAAAAAAAGATGCCCCGCACATCGTGCGGGGCATCTTTTTGGGCATTGGTTAAATTCGCGCTGACTAAGATAGTCGTCTTCTGTAGTCGTCGTAACTAAACTCTCTCACCAGCTTGAACGTACCATCCGCGCGAATCATGCCAATTGAAGGATGTTTGATGCCGTTAAACATAGATGTTTTAACCATCGTGTAGTGCATCATGTCTTCAAACACGATCGCATCACCCACTTGCAATGGGGTTTCAAAGTAATAATCCCCCATGCCCATCACGTCTCCTGCAAGGCAAGAATTCCCGCCCATGCGATACGTTGGTTCACCCGGTTGGGGCGATCGCGCTCCTCGAATAGTGGGTTTGTACGGCATCTCCAGGCAATCTGGCATGTGTGCTGTAAATGAAACATCTAGCATGGCAATCGTAGGGCCATCCGTTTCAATTAAATCAAGCACCGTAGCGCGTAAAAAACCTGTTTCCCAGGCGATCGCTGATCCTGGTTCTAGATAAATCTCTAGATGAGGATGGCGAGCTTTGAAACGAGTGATCACTTGAATGAAGTGTTCAACATCATATCCATCGCGAGTCATCAAATGACCCCCTCCCAAATTTAGCCATTTGATATGAGGTAGGTGATGACCAAAGCGTGTTTCGATCTGCTCCAACGTGCGTTCTACCGCATGAGAATCACTTTCGCATAGGTTGTGGCAATGCAGCCCTTCAATGCCATCAGGAAGGCAATCGCCCAGTTTCTCAGCACGGATGCCTAAGCGAGATACAGGAGATGCCGGATTATAGATGTCGTGCTGAACGGGAGAGTATTCAGGATTAATGCGTAAACCGGGAGAAACGGAAGTCGCAAGCGTTCGATCTTTGAATCGCTCCCACTGACTCAGTGAGTTAAACGTGATATGCGTTGCGTCTTCGATCAGCGCATCAAATTCATGCTCCTGATACACAGGCAGATAGAGATGCAACTCTCGCCCAAAAAAATCACGCGCCAGCATCGCTTCAAATAACGAACTGGCTGTTGTTCCTCGCAAATATCGGCTCACAATCGGAAAGGCGCTATACATCGCAAAACCTTTCAGTGCCAGAATGATGGTGATTCCCGCTCGCTGTTGAACAGAGTCGAGCAGTTCCAAATTCTGAATCAGCTTATCTTCCTCCAATACGTAACAGGGGGAAGGAATCTTGGAATAGTCGTTCATGGCACTCCTAATCAATGGCATGTTGGGTAGCCGTTGGAGTTATTTAGGAACATAAATTTAATAAAACCCAGAACTTAATTTTTGAAAGCACGGCTGAGCCGCGCTTTCAAAAATTAAAAATCCGGTTTTAATTAATCCACGATCCTTAAGAACTCCAACGTTGTAATAAGACCTGATCTGTAGGGTGCGTTACGCGATCGCTAGCGCATCCTACAACTGAGAGGTTGTACAAAAATAACGGCAACCTTGGAGTTTAGGGCGTAGCATTCGGGCGATCGCGGTCTGCTGTGACCGAAAACCATGTGCCGAATGCTGCGCCCCTACAGAGCGTTTTGTAGGGTGTGTTAGCGTCAGCGTAACGCACCGAAATCAACGCATTGAGGAAATAGATCCCCCCTACACCGTGGCAAACTCGCTGGCCTGATCAACGACTTCATGCCACGGCAACCCATACGTTCCCAGCTTTTCCAGGAATGGATCGGGATTAAGCTGTTCAACGTTAAACACACCTGCGCCTTTCCAATCGCCTGTCACCATCAGCAATGCTCCCAGCATCGCCGGAACACCTGTGGTATAGGAAATTGCCTGTGATCCAACTTCTCGATACGATGCGGCATGGTCACAGTTGTTGTAGATGTAATAGGTTTTCGGTTTGCCATCTTTAATGCCACGAATATGGCAACCAATGGACGTCTGGCCCGTATAGGTTTCACCGAGAGATGACGGAGCAGGCAGCAAGGCTTTCAAAAATTGCAGCGGGATGATCTGCTGTCCTTCATACTCAACGGGTTCAATACTGGTCATTCCAATATTTTCTAGAACGCGGAGATGCGTGATGTAATTCTGTGAAAACGTCATCCAAAATCGCGCTCGCTTTAAGGTTGGAATGTGTTTCGTGAGCGATTCCAATTCTTCGTGATAGAGCAAATAAGACTCGCGCGGCCCAATCTCAGGGTAGTTGATGGGTTGATGAATCGAAAGCGGATCAACGTCTATCCATTCCCCGTTTTCGTAATATCGTCCCTTTTGGGTAATCTCTCGAATGTTGATTTCGGGGTTAAAGTTGGTTGCAAATGGACGACCGTGATCTCCAGCGTTGCAGTCAACAATGTCAAGGTAGTGAATTTCGTCGAAGTGATGTTTGAGCGCGTAAGCGGTGAAGATGCCTGTCACGCCTGGATCAAATCCGCATCCCAGAACCGCCATGAGGCCAGCTTCTTTGTAGCGCTCGTGATAGGCCCACTGCCACTTGTATTCAAACTTTGCTTCATCCGGAGGCTCGTAGTTGGCTGTATCGAGATAACTCACGCCAGTCTCAAGACATGCATCCATGATTGGAAGATCTTGATAAGGCAGTGCGACGTTAATCACAACATCGGGATGAAAATCGCGAATTAGCGCTGCTACCTCAGTCGCCCGGTCTGCATCGACCTGAGCCGTGCTAAACGATGGATGGTGAATTGAAGCGGCGATCGCATCGCATTTCGCTTTCGTTCGGCTAGCAAGCAAAATGTTGGAGAACACCTCTTTTGCTTGAGCACATTTTTGGGCAACCACGTTGCCAACGCCACCCGCACCAATAATCAAAACGTTTGCCATAGTTTGCTCCATCACATCTTGAACAATGTCTCAGTACAGAACAAACCCGCCAAAACCCCAAATGTTTGGCGGCGGGACATCGCCCTGATGCCAAAAATCATGGATTTCAACGGAGTTCAATGGTTTGTCCTGTATCGAGGTTAAAAACACGCTGGGTAACTCCCTTGTGTACTGGCCTATTAAAGTGTAGTAGAACGACATCGTTATTCGTCATCGGTCAGCGGTTATTTATGGGTCTAAACCCATACTTTTTAATTCGGGATGAACGGGAAACAGCAACGCTGTTTCCCGTTCATCCCGAATTGGGTTTAACTCGACTTTTGGCGAATAGTCTTGGGCGATCGCTCTGGCTAGATTTGACGCAATCCCAGGTTAAATTCCAGATCAAGTATTCCCATGTCAGACATCACACGCGATCACTCCCAGGCTCATTTGGGAGCCGGATGGGCGTTTCCGCTCCGGGTCAATGTGCGGGGTGGATTGCAAATCAGCTCGACGGCTCAAAACGTTGAAGAATCGATCAACATTATTCTGCGAACAGAGTTAGGTGAACGGGTGTATCGTCCGAACTTTGGTTCGCGTTTGTCGGAATTAGCTTTTGCCCCGATGAATACAAAAACGCTGCTGCTGTTGCGGCTACACATTCAAGAAGCGCTGGAGATGTGGGAGCCGCGCATCACGCTGGAGGATGTTCGGACTGATCCTGACCCGATCCGGGGATGCGTGAACTTGATTTTGTCGTATCGCTTAAAGGATAGCCCCGACTTTTACAGTTTGGTGTATCCCTTTTACCTGATGCCCAGCGAGTAGGGAATGCGCCCACTATGGAATTCGACTTTCTACCGAAACTACCCAAAGCCAACCTGGATGACCGGAACTTTAAAGATCTGGTAGATGAATGTCTGCTGCGCATTCCGCGCTATTGCCCGGAGTGGACAAACCATAACCCCAGCGATCCGGGCATTACGCTCATCGAGCTGTTTGCCTGGTTGACCGATCAGATGATGCTGCGGTTTAATCAGGTGCCTCGCCGCAACTATGTGACGTTTTTGGAACTGCTGGGCGTGCGGCTCCAGGCTCCCACTCCCGCTCAAACTAACATCACCTTTTATCTCACCACCTCGCTCGTCGATCCGTACACGATTCCACTGGGAACCGAAATCGCCACCGAGCGTACCGAAACGGAAGAAGCGATCGTATTCAGCACCGATCGCCCCCTATTGATCGGTCATCCCCGACTGCGGCATTTTCTTACTGCCGAAATGGCAGAAGATGCGCCACAGGTGTTGCGCGATCGCCTCACTAACTTGTGGAACCTGAACCCCGATGGCAGTTGGGACGGCAGACCGCAAGCGATATTCAACGAACAGCCCCAGCCCAATAACTGTTTTTATCTGGTGTTTCACCCTGATCAGCCGATTGAGGCGAACGTGGTAGCCGTGACGGTGCGCGGAGAAGCCGCGACGCCAACGGGCATTAACCCGGATATGCCAGCTCGCCGCTGGGAAGCCTGGAACGGTGACTACTGGGAACCCGTGCTGCTGCGCGAATCGGACGACAGCACCCGTGGCTTTAGCTTTAGCGAACTGGCACGACAGGGGCTTAACCCGCTTCAGGGAGCCGACATTGTGCTGCATATGCCGCAGCGATGGGCGATCGCGCAGTTTGGCACCTACCGGGGCCGCTGGTTGCGCTGTGTGTATGTCGAGCCACTGCTGAACCAACCCGGCTACAGCAACTCGCCGCAGATTGTGGGTCTGTCGGTACGGGCGATCGGCGGTACGGTTAGCGCCAGCCAGAGTACGTCGATTCAGAATGAGCTGCTGGGCGTCAGCGATGGGAAACCCAGTCAGGTGTTTCAACTTTCGGGTGGGTCGATTCTGCCCCGTCGCGAAGGCGAACATGTTCTGGTGACACCCCCGGGAGGCTTGCCTCAGGTCTGGACAGAAGTACAGGATTTTGCCGATTCCACGCCAGAAGATCGGCATTACACCCTCGACTCGCTCACGGGCGCGATTCAGTTTGGCCCGCTAATTCGGGAACCCGCTCAGTTGAAGGAACAAATGCACTTACGGGCGCGCATTCAAGTGGCGGGTGAGATGCCGCTCAACGGCAGGGCCACCTCGGCGGCAGTGCAGGTGATGGAACGGCAGTATGGCGCAGTGCCGATGCGGGGAGCCGAAATTCGCATGGCGGCCTACCGCACGGGCGGCGGTCAGCGTGGCAATGTGCAGGCCGGAACGCTGAAGGTGCTGAAATCCGCGATTCCCTACGTGGCGCGAGTCGTGAACCACATTCCGGCTCGAAATGGAGCCGATGCGGAATCCCTGGAGGATGCGGTGATTCGGGTGCCCCGATTGCTGAGGACACGCGATCGCGCCGTCACCCCCGAAGATTTTGAATCATTGGCACTCCAGGCCGGAGCCGGATCGGTAGCTCGTGCCGCCTGTCTGCCTGCGGATATTCCCGGCACGGTGCGGCTGTTGATTGTCCCTCAAGCCAATACGGGTGGCATTACCCAACGGCAGGGCATTGCGCCAGAGCAGTTTGCGCTTACCCCTCCACTGCGCGAGCAAATTCTGGAGTATCTGGATGAGCGGCGGTTGCTCGGTGTTCAGGTCAAGCTCCAGGAACCGGAGTACGTGGGCGTCACCGTCCAAACGGAGGTAGCACTGGAACCCGCGTACAACAATCCCCACGCTCGTGACGACATTCTGGCCTCTCTGGAAGCTGCCCTGTATCGCTTTCTCAATCCCCTGACGGGTGGCCCGGATGGGACAGGCTGGACGTTTGGCCGTCCCGTGTATCCGTCTGACATCATCACCCTGTTTCAGCGCACGCCGGGAGTTCGCTATCTGGGCGTGGTGCAGTTATTTGAAATTCGCAAGCAGGTGAATGGATGGGTGCGTACCCTCCCATCCGATCCCGTAATTAACCCTGGTCCCTATGGGCTGATTTGCTCCTGGGCCGATCGCCGTCTCCGCTCTGGTCATCTCATCAACTTCCTATGACGCAAGCTCTTTCAGGCCGCCCACTGCGGCTTCAGATCACTCCTATGCAGGTTCCGGAAGCGGTTGCCCCCGCTGGCTTGGCGCTGGATGCGATCGCTCCTGCCATGCGGGAACTGGACTTGAACCTGCTGCTGCGTCCGGGCGAGCCAACTGAAATGCTGGTGCAGCTTGAGAATACCGGAAGTCGCCTGCTGCAAATTGGGGTGCAGGTTGAAGGTTCCTTCCCGCCGTCCTGGTGTGTGATCGGCATGGAGGGTCACGATCTGGCTCCCCATCAGCGAATGGATGCCGTGCTGCGGTTTCAGATTCCCGATGATTTTTTTGAAAATCAGCAGGCGTTACGTCCCGGCGATACACTCCGGTTAAATTACCAGGGGCGGCTCTACGTCTACTCCACCGAAGTCGAAACTCAGCGACAAGAGGTGGAGACTGCCGTATTTAATCTCAACGTTCGACCGTCCAGCCTCTATCTCGACTTTTTACCCGCCATTTACCGGGAAGTAGACTTTGTCGGTCGGTTCCTCAACATCTTTGAGCAGACCTTTGAACCAACCGTAGAAACGCTCAATACTCTGTGGGCCTACCTCGACCCGCTACTGGCTCCCCAGGCGATGCTGCCCTTCCTGTCGCACTGGGTGGCCTGGGAAATGGACCCGCGTATTGGGGGCGATCGCCAACGTCATCTAATTCGCTATGCGATGGAACTCTATCGCTGGCGCGGCACCCGTCGCGGATTGAGGCTATTCCTACACCTCTACACTGATCTGCCGTTAGACGATGAGCTGCCTGAAGACCGCAAACACATCAGCATTGAAGAACTGTTTGGCGAAGGCTTCACCACTGGAGAAGTTCGAATTGGCCGAGAAGCCCGTCTCGGCGGCGGACGTCCCTTCCACTTCATCGTGCGCCTGCGCTGTGACGCAGACCACCAGATCGACGAACCCCTGGTGCGCTCCATCATCGAACAAGAGAAACCCGCCTTCTGCACCTACGAGCTTTACATCGAGCAGAGACAGGCCCAACGAAACAGCCCGATCGCCCTCTCTACCGCGTGAACTCGTTCCTTCCGAGCGAGGAAGGAGCCAGGAGTCAGGAGTCAGGAGTCAGGAGCCAGGAGCCAGGAGCCAGAAGCTCCCTATCCTCCCCATCTCCCCCACCTCCCCCATCCCTCTTCCCAACACCCAACACCCAACACCCGTCTACCATGACTCCCCCCCTACCCCCACCCCCCATCCAACCCTTTGAGCGTCTCCAGGTAACAGATGGTCTGCTGATTAACGCCGATCGCTGGCGGCAGGCCCATCACTATCATCGGCAGCGCCAGAACATCCACTACCAATCACTGAATCAGCCGGGAATTGTGTGTGGGTTAGGGATACACCTGATTCCAGCACCCACGCACTTGAATCTGCCGACTAAATATCGGGATGGACGCTGGCTGCAAATCCAACCGGGGATTGCGATCGACGTTATGGGCAATCCCATCGTGGTGCCCGAAGCGATGGAGTTTCGCATTTCCTCGCAAGCTCCTAGCGATGAGCCGCTGCTAGTTTACCTGGTGGTCAGCTACGTTGATCCAGATGAACTCCAGAATCAGACCCAGACCGAACGGGTACGCGAAACCTTCCGGATTGATGAAAAGACGAATCCGCCTGACGACACAGAGGTGGAACTATGTCGCGTTCTGCTGCAACCGGGGGCTATACAGCTCGATCGCCCCAAAAATCTATTTGCCCCAGCCGCTAATCAACTGGATCTGCGCTATCGAATGCAGGCGCGATCGCGTGCTCAAGGTGTTGTCCAGATCGCTCAACTGCTGCACGATGATCCTGATCCTCAGCGCAGTACAGCGAATCTGTCCTTTTTGCTCCAATCGGTTGAGTCACTCTATCCCACCATGCAGGGTCATCCGGCGATCGGAACGGTCAGCCTGAAGGATGCGACGATCCACGACTACGACCTGCTGTATCTCACCGGACGGCAGACATTAGCGCTCAGCGAAGCCGAATTTACCGCGCTCAAGCAGTATCTCGACGCAGGCGGAGTGTTGCTCGTGGATGCGGCGGCGGGTAGCCTGGGACTTGCCAAAAGCATTGTCGATCTAGCCCAACAGCTCGGAACTCCGATTAACTATTTGGAGAAGCGCGATCGCCATCATCCCCTGCGTACCCAACCCTTCCTGTTTGCCGCTCTGCCAACCGTTCGGGAGCAGCCCATCAAGCTCCTGAGCGGCGGCGGCATCGTCCTGATTGTGGGCGACCTATCCTCCGCCTGGGGCTTAGATCCAGACCTGTCCCTCAGTCGTGCCGACATTCGCACTGCACAGGAATTGGGTATTAATATCCTGCATTTTGCCTGGAAGCGGCGCAGCATGATGCAGTTGCTTGGGGGCGTGGGTCAATCGGCCACATCCACCCAACCTGTTGCTGCAACTCCCGTCTCTGCTACCGCTGTTGCCGCCACGCCTGTTCCCGCCATCCCTGTCTCCGCTCGCACGATTTCTGCTGAATCTGCTTCTGCGCCACCCTCTAACACTCCAGAACCAGGAAAGAAAAGCATTTTTGACGAACTCTTGGGATAAGGGGACACCGCTTTAGACACGGTGTCTTCTGTTGGCCCAGGAAATCTTGGTGCTTCCAAAGAAGACACCCGGTGTCTGCCCTCTGGCCCTCCCAAACACCCAGCACCCAACACCCAACACCCCGAATGCCCAACCTCACCAACCACATCAACACGCAAGTCTCCGCTGAGGTGGTCAAGTTTACGCCCGGTGGGCCGCCTGCCAGCTTTATTGTTACCGTCATCAACGAGAGCAATCAGTTTGCTTCTTTCCAACTGGAGATCGAAGCGCACGGATCTGATGCTGGCGTTGGGGCCGACTGGTATGCACTGACGCCAGAAGTGAGTACTAAGAAACCACCGGGCGATCGCACCCAGTTCACCGTATCGATTACAGACACTCCGGTTCCTGGTTTTGTCGGCACCATGAATCTGACCGTGCGGATCTTTTCGTTGGAACTGCGGCAGGAAGAAAGGCAGTTGGTGCGGTTGGTGATCGAACCGGGGTTGAATTCGAATCTGCTTCAGGTGACGCTGCCGATTAGCGAATTTCAGGCGCATCTGGGCGAACTGGTGGAAATTCCGGTGCAGGTCTTCAATCCCGGACAGCCAGCCGCCAACGTTGAAGTCAAATTGTTGGGAATAAATCCGGCCTGGTTTAGCGAAGGCCATACCAAACGACTTCAGCTTAATCGGCAGGGCAAAGCCGAAGTGACGTTTCTCTGCCAATCGCCCAAAGCGCTGCAAACGCTCAGTCAGGTCTATCCCTTTACCGTAGAAGCCACGCTGCGCAGCTACACCCCCGTCCGAGCCAGCGGCACGCTGGAAATGTTGCCCAGCGGGTTTGTTGAATTGAGCTGCACCCCGACTCAACAGCAAATCCCCAGCCAGCAGCGAAATCTGCCACGCGATACGGCCACCTTTGCGCTTCAGGTGGAGAATGCCAGCAATCTCCGACAGCAGGTAGCGATCGCCGCTCACGATTCCCATCCCAACCCTTGTACGGTGCAGTTGAGCCTGGATCAGGTCGAGGTGCATCCCGCCGAGACGGCAGAGTTACAGCTCACGGTACAGAAAAAACGACCTCGCTGGGGCCTTCCGCAAAAACGAGCGGTAGAGCTGACGGCACAATTGTCCGATCCGCGTGTCGAACTTCGTCAGGAACGGCAGACGGTTGAGCTAGACATTCTGCCAATCGTTCCGGCATGGCTTCAGGTCGCAGGAGGCGCACTGCTGCTGGCTCTGTTAACGTTGCTGGCTCTGATGCGATCGCCAGGACACCAGGGCCCCGTTAATACCGTGCGGTTCAGCGGTCAGGCCGATCAGGTGATTAGCGGCTCCAACGATCAAACCCTCCGCACCTGGCGAAGCAACGATGGCCGATCGCTCAAACCTGCCGATGTGTCAGATTCAACCGGGAAAGCCGTGAGAGTGATTCGCTATCGCCCTGTGAACAACAATGTGGCCGCGATCGGGCTGGAGAATGGCGAAATTCAGCTCGTGGATTTGCTGTCGCCATCCTTAAAGCCGCTCAAGTCATTGCTGTATCGCCAGGATGACCGGGTGTTTGACCTGGCCTTTACCCCCGATTCGCGCTATTTATTCAGCGGTCACGGCAGCGGTCTGGTATTGCAGTGGGATCTGGAAGGCGACGGCACGCTGGAGCCACCCCAACAGCCCGTTCGTCGGCAACAGCTTGATTTTGCCGTCTCGTCTCTGGCACTTGTGGGACGCGATCGCCTCCTGGCCATTGGAGGGCGATACGATCGCCTGCTGCTATGGGATTGGGCCAAAAATCAGCGTCAGGCGATTCCCTATCGCCAAACTGGAGGGCAGGACGATTACATTCTCAGTCTGGCGATCGCTGAAAACAAGCCTTACCTGTTAGCCACCGCCGATAACCAGGGCTACATCACGCTTTGGGATATGCGCTCCTGTTTGTCTGCCCTTAAGGATGGCTGTGAAGTGCAGCTTGATCAATGGCAGGTGAGTGGATCAAATAACACGGCGGTGCGATCGCTGGCCTTCACCGCCAACGGTTGTTACCTGACCAGCGGCGGCGACAATGGCCGAGTCTTGCTCTGGCCCCTGAATGAAGAACACCAGCGCGATCGCCGTTCCGCCAATGGCACCGTGATTGGGCGATCGTCCACCCGCATTAATGCCGTCGATGCCGTCATCGCCAACGGAGCCGTTCAAATCGTCAGCGGCGGCGACGATCATCTGGTCAAACGCTACCAAGTTCCTGATAACAATCCAACTTGCCAGTAAAAAGGCAGAGGACAGGGAGGATAAGGGGGATAGGGGAGATAGGGGAGATAAAACTCTGTATATTCCCACCCCACCTTCCCCATCCACCCCACCCACCCTATCTTTCCCACCCACCGCATCTTCCCCACCCTCCTCCCTACCCCCACAACCACCCCAAAGGAAACCTATGCCACGCGCAAGCACCATCCATTCACGAGACGACCGGGAGGCGCAAATTGCGGCGGGTCTGACGCTGGCCGATGCCCTTGCGCTGTCACCGGAATTGGGCGATCTGTTTCGCTGGATGACCCGTCAGCGAGAACTCAGCCTGACAGACGTTATGGCATTTGCCGGGGAAGATGAACCGACTACTCGCCGCATGTTGGATGAGCTGATCCGGCAGGGCTTTGTGCAGGAAGTGGCGATCGGTCAAGAGACCTACTACCGGGCACACTTTGCCGACAAGCGAGGCCGCCAACTGGCCGAAAATATTTGGCAATCGCTGACACCGGGAAGCAGCCCCCTGACGGTGGTGCGGAATCCTTCTGGAGTCCCGTCTGTGGTGGCGGGTTCGGTGTTTGAGTTGTATGTGACGGTTAACAATGAGGGCAATCAAAGTGCGCTGGTGGATGTCAGCATTAATGAAACCTGCCAGCCGCTTCACCAATGGTGCGCGGCCCCGTTTGAGCGGTTGGCCCTTGGCCCCAAGCAGAGTGGCGAAGTAGTCTTTCATATCGAGGTGCCGCTGCAAACCTTGCCGGGGACTTACGACTATCTGCTGATCGTCGATGCTC
>DATNPS010000576.1:0-17130 GCA_036703095.1 Crinalium sp.
ATCTGCTGCCACTTTTCCTCAATCGCTGCGGGATTGTAACGGGACTCCACGAACGCAACTCCTCTGATTCACAGGGTTTGATTACAACCATTCTATTGGGTGTTGGGTGTTAGGTGTTGGGTGTTAGGAGGGAAGAGGGGAATTCGTAGGGCGATCGCACGTTGTGCGATGGGAAGAGATGGGGAAGGTGAGGGAGATGGGAAAGGTGAGATGTAGTATGGCTATGTGCAACGTTTTCAGGTATTTGGTATTTCCCGCGATGTCCAATTCCTCAGAAAGCTTCCAAAACTCCTTATTACCCAACACCCTCTACCCAACAACCAACAACCAACAACCAACACCCCTCCGCATCTTCGTGTATGGCTCCTTAAAGCCAGGGGAAATGTACTATTCAACCTATTGCGAGGGAAGAGTTATAGCCTATGAAGAGGCGATCGCCCTTGGTCAACTTTACGCTCTACCGTTGGGGTATCCAGCGATGGCGGAGGGCAATGCTCCTGTACATGGCTATTTGTTCTCATTTGATGATCCGGCCGCCTTGGATGCATTGGACGAGTTAGAGGATTACAATCCTGACCGCCTGGACGAACAAAATGAGTACAACCGGATGTGGGTTGAAGTGTTTACACCAAACATGAAACCGTTGGGGTTTGCCTGGGCCTATCGGATGGCGATCGAGCAAATTCAGTCGTTTGGGGGGATTTTATTGCCAGAGGGACGATGGACAGGCAAAGAGAACTATTTTTAAGCATTCAACTTGCTTATCGAATTCACAGTGCTTAGTGAAAGCCCTCTCTGGGGGCTTGCCCCCAGCCCCCCATTGGGGAGCGAGCGGCGCTCCCCAAACCCCTTCCGCAAAGTGTTAACGGTGAGCAGTTTGGAAGCGCTTCGCATTGCCTTCGTAGGAGTGGCTCACGCTGAAGCCCACACCTGATCAAAGCAAGAGGTAGGAGGCAAGAGGGACACGAAAGACAAGAAGGATACGAGGACACGACAATCCCCATCTCCTCTATCCTCCCAACCTTCCCCATCTCCTCTATCCTCCCCATCTCTCTCTCCCCAAAACACCCAACATCAAAAAGGAGTCGCCCAATCGAGCGACTCCTCTTCCGGTTGGCGGTAGATGCATAGTGGTAGGACGCAAATCCCTTCCGCCAGAGGGAGTTGCCCTGCTCAGCTAGGGATTAGCGAGGCTGGATGGAGAATCTAAAGGCGCAGAGATGGTGGCCTTGGGAATCTCGACTAACGGTTGATCGAGCGCGATCATGAGGGCATCAGATGAGATAGCAGAATCATGGCTATCAAACGGTTCAACCGCCATCTGATGAGCCGGAGCGTAACTGGGTGGCGCTAAGTGGGCAACGATGCCGACAAAGGCAGCGGCGATCGCAGCTCCACCCCAAACCAACACATTGCGTCGTCGGTTGTGGTCGATTTTTTGGAAAACTTGATCAGCCACCTGATCGGGCGACCGCTCAGGTACGGGAACGGAAAGGGTACGCATTCCCTGGCGCAGCTTCAAAAGCCTTGCATAAAGGCACTGCACCTGCGGATCAGTTTTCAGCCAGTGATCAACCTGACGACGTTCTGCGGCGGTTACTTCACCGTCTAGGTAGGCACTCAGCAGTTCAAAACGGTCACGCTTTAGATTGTTCATGGCATCACAGGGTGGAGAGGCACCCTGGTCATTGAGTAGTGATGAATCCATTTGGGATAGCTGCCTAGAGCCGTTAAGTGGATCAGAGTTGGGAGCCATCTTCGGTTTGAAGAAGATATAGAGTTCAGGTGTAAGGAATCAGGGCGTGAACGATCTGGAACTAAAAAACTATACCCAGATCATAGTTGAACCCTTCAGAAAGGGATAGTGTATCCAAACGTGGCCTTACACTTTAATAGCTTAAGCAGCACAGATGAAATTTTCATGCGCCAAAAGCCTGAACATTTAACTCAGGGTCAACGGGCAGCCGGACAACGTAACCTTTAATGACCGTCCAAATAATTTTGGAGCTGGGATTGCAGCCGCTGACGCGCTCTAGCAATCCGAGATTTAACCGTGCCTAGAGAAACGCCAGTAATTTCGGCGATTTCTTCGTAGGCCATCCCTTCAATTTCGCGGAGTACGATCGTGGTACGAAATACCTCAGGGAGATCGGCGATCGCCTCTCTCAACTGGTCGTAAAACTCTCGCGTCATCATATCCTCGGTTGGACCGGGATCTTCAGAGGCAATCTCCCAATCCATTTCCCCATCGTCCACACTGCGTGGTGCATCAAGAGAAAGAGGACTATTGATTCGTTTCCGCTTACGCAATTCGTCGTAGAACAGGTTAGTCGCGATCCGACTTAACCAGCCGCGAAACTTCGCCGGTTCCTGCAACCGTCGAACATTGCGATACACCCGAATCCAAACTTCCTGAGCCAAATCTGCCCGGTCTGACCAATCGGGAGCCAGGTGATAGAGCACCTTTTCCACATGAGATTGGTAGCGACGCAGCAGTTCTGCAAAAGCTCCTTTTGCAGGGCGCACTCCAGCCTGACACTGCAAAATCAGGTCATAGTTAGAGAGCTTCTCAACTTGTACGGCAGATTGTGAGTTTGTAAGCTCAGAATCTGACCAAGGTACAGTAAGAGATTGACTCATGGTGAAAGCTTGACTAGGAGTTGTTGTGTCTCTAGATGACGCTGGCATGTCTGAGAAGTTCCTACGATATACAGCAAAGGTTCAATAGGCTAATCTCGCTCACACAGCTTCTATCTAGCGGTGATTTAATGAGCAACACAGCCAGAAGTGTTAGCGTGAAGTCTGGAGGAAGCAGCCAGGTAGATCGCTGGCGAGGGGCTTTAACTCCCCCCAGAGCCTTAGACCCTGAGACGTATTCAATCTACCGTCTGCCCCCCAAGATCTACGTCTGCCCGTAGGACGGTTTTTGGTCATGACGAGATCTGGCACACAGGTATGGATCTCTGACGCAGAAACCCCTTTTGGTAGTGAAGAAGGGTAAAGTCTGCGCGATAGCTAACCGTGTATGCACCGCTGTTATTGAGTTTTAATCGAAGCTACAGCGTTCACAATTGATAAACAGAGAGTGTCGGGCTTTGCCCCTAACTAAGGGGGTTCCCCTGTACCCCGTTCAAACTTCAATCAGAATCGCTGTATCTAACGGTTTGATCACTAACTGATCTCTAGCTAATTGATCACTAACTAATCGATCACTAAATTGATAACGAAATGTCTGTGTTTCACAAAAACACAACTACGCCATGATCCAATGAAATTCCTGACACCACACTTTATAGCAACCGTTAAGACAGTTAGGGAAAAGGGGTGTAGGGGCTTCGACCCCAGCCAGAGGGGGCCACCCTTGCACCCCGTTCTAATCAACCCTGCGATTGCGATAGATATCCATCAGGTGTGCCTGAGAAGCATGTTTTGGGATGGCGGCTAATAATTAATCAGTTCGAAAAATGATTGAAAAAGTTCCTATAACCCATTGAAGAGCTGAAGTTTTCCCGTTGAAAAAACGGTTTCCAGCGATCGCGCTTTAATAATCAGCAGATGTAGCAGCGGAGTTTAGAAAACTCATGGATGTTTGGGGAGTTTTAATCATCATTATTACGGTTTGCCCAATCCTGGGCGGGCTGCCATTAATTTCCTGGATCGTTCGTGGGCTGACTGGCCACCGTCTTAATCAATTAGGAACCCGCAATATTAGCGTTTCTGCCGCGTTTTATCACGGTGGGCGGTGGGCTGGAATTCTGGCTGTGCTGTCGGAAGCCCTGAAAGGCATTGTGGCGGTTGGATTAGCGCGGCTGTTTTTCCCAACCAATCCTACCTGGGAAGTTGTGGCGCTGATTGCGCTGGTCGTCGGGCGCTACTGGATTAGCCGGGGTGCAGGTACAACCAACGTGGTCTGGGGCTATATTGTCCACGATTGGGTCAGCGCTGGACTGATTTTTCTGATTAGCAGCGTTGGGTTTACCATTTTGCGAGAGCGCAAGCTGGGACGGCTCAGCGTTTTGGTCTTAATGCCGCTGATCACCATTCTGCGCTATCCCCATGATGCAGGCCGTTTTGGGGCGAATATTGCTCTCGCGATCCTGCTGGCCTGGATTTATCAAAAAATTCCTGACGATTTAGATCTGTCCACGGCTTCGGCTCAAACTACCGCTCAACCTATGTTCCGTTTTTTTCGCGGCGATCGCGCCACGCTCACATTAGATAAGCCACTCCGCGCTGACCAGGTCGGTTCCAAAGCCGCAACATTAGCTCAACTGCGACAGTGGGGCTATCCGGTACCGATGGGATGGGTGCTGCCTCCCGGAGATGACCCTGCCCCGATTCTAGAAACGCTGCGGCCTGCGCCAGACAAACCGCTGGTGGTGCGATCGTCTGCGATTGGCGAAGATAGCGATGATGCCTCTGCTGCCGGAGTCTATGAGTCGATTTTGAATGTGACGGATGTATCTGAATTGGGACAGGCGATCGCCCGCTGTCACATGTCCTATAACCTGCCAGCCGCTGTGCAATATCGGCAGGATCGGGGCAGTGAGGAAGGTGGGATGGCGGTGCTGATTCAGCCTCAAATCCAGAGCGTCTTTTCTGGAGTTGCCTTCAGTCGTGACCCGATCGCCCGTCATGGAGACGCCGTGGTGATTGAGGCGCTTCCCGGTGCGGCCAGCCAGGTCGTGTCAGGCCGTTTCACGCCGGAGCAATATCGCGTTTGGGTCAGCGAGGCTGATTTGACAGCGCAGCCTGATTCCAGAACCCAACCAGATTGGACGCTACCGGATGCCGTGCAACTACCTCTGGAAGGCAGTGGGGATGTGCCCCCTCGCTTAATTCAACAGGTCGCCTATCTGGCTCGTCATTTAGAAGACCGCTATCACGGTGTTCCGCAGGATATTGAATGGAGCTATGACGGTCAGCGGCTGTGGCTGTTGCAGTGCCGTCCGATTACCACCTTGATTCCCGTCTGGACTCGTAAAATTGCGGCTGAGGTAATTCCTGGGCACATTCGGCCCCTCACCTGGTCGATCAATCAACCCCTCACCTGTGGCGCTTGGGGAGCGCTGTTTACGCTGGTTTTGGGCGATCGCGCTCGTGGTCTGGATTTTACTCAGACGGCAACCCTGCATCATTCCTCCGCTTATTTCAATGTGTCGCTGTTGGGTCAACTGTTTCTCCGCATGGGGCTACCGCCCGAAAGCCTGGAATTCCTGACACGAGGCGCTAAATTCAGCAAACCGCCGATCGCCTCAACGCTACGCAATCTCCCCGGTCTGCTGCGGCTGTTAAACCGCGAAATGAATCTGGAAAAAGACTTTAAGCGAGACGATCGTCAGCAGTTTACCCCCTTGCTCAACGCCCTTCAGCAGCGATCGCCCACCCAACTCTCCCCCGTCGATTTAATTGATCGGATTGATCAAATTCTAGACACCCTGCAACGGGCCACCTATTACAGCATTCTCGCACCGCTCAGCTTGGCATTGCGGCAGGCGATTCTGAAGGTGCCGATGGCACAACTGGACAACAGCCAATCACCCGAAGTGGCATCCTTGCGATCGCTGGAAGCACTGGCGATCGCCAGCCGTCCGTTTATTCCCCACCTGCATGACTTGCCGCCGCAAAGCGCCAGCGTCTTTGCCGCTCTAGCGGAATATCCGGATGGCCGAGTGGTACTAGAACAACTGGATCAGTTTTTGCAGCGCTATGGCTATCTCAGCGAAGTTGGCACCGATATCGCCGTTCCCACCTGGGGTGAAGCACCCCGCCCAG
The DNA here is from genome assembly GCA_036703095.1 of Crinalium sp. Lineage (GTDB taxonomy): Bacteria > Cyanobacteriota > Cyanobacteriia > Elainellales > Elainellaceae > DATNPS01. The sequence continues at coordinate 5,776 of DATNPS010000576.1, forward strand.
TGCGAGAACTGTTTGTCCAATTTTTGTTTAATGCCACCGCTCCGGCCCGCCCCCCTAAACGCAAGCGTGTAGTCTTGCGCGATCGCAACGCCCAGCGCGTGCAGCGTCGGCTCAATCTGAAAGGCCGAGTGTCCGAAGTCTATAGCCGCTTGCTGGCCGAACTGCGCTGGAGCTTCGTCGCCCTAGAAGCCATCTGGATTCGGAATGGCTGGCTGACCGAAGCAGGAGATATCTTTTTCCTGACATTGCTCGAAATTCGGGAAGTCGTAGCCGAGTCAGACGCGGCTCCCAAAGATCAGCTACAGCAATTGGTGCAGGTTCGAAAATCGCAACTGGAGAGCGATCGCCAGTTAACGCCCATTCCCTACCTGGTCTATGGCAATGAGCCACCCATCTTAACCGCTGATACGGCACTCACCCTGTCTGCACGCCAATCATCCAAACGGTTACAGGGCATTGGAGCCAGCCCTGGCCGTGTCGAAGGACGCATCTTAGTGCTCACCGATTTTCACAGTGCACCCCCCATCACCCGAGATACCATCCTCGTCGTTCCCTACACCGATTCAGGCTGGGCACCGCTCCTGGCTCGCGCGGGGGGACTCATTGCAGAAGTGGGTGGACGGCTCTCCCACGGGGCGATCGTCGCGCGGGAATATGGCATCCCTGCCGTGATGGACATCCACAGCGCTACTCAACATTTCCGCAATGGGCAACAGGTGCGCCTTGATGGACAGCAGGGCATTGTCGAAATTCTTTAACTAGGAGCCTCGCATAACACTACCAGTCCAGGCTGGTTCATGTTACACATCCGGTTCAATCCCCAACGCTCGCAATTGCTCCGCTAGCCGTGCGGCTCGTGCTTCAGCCTGTTGAGCCTGTTGCTGTGCATGTTCGGCTTGAAGTTGAGCCTGTCGCGCTTCCTCTTCTGGAGATAGCACTAGCTCTCCAGATTCTGTGAAATAGCGCAAAACTCCCGCTTGTACGCCTAAATACAGGCCCAATGAATGGCTCCATAACAACCCGGATGGGTTGGCAGGAATTAGCTCATAGCGCTGATTTACCAGGCGATATCCAGCAAATTCCAGCGTTTCAGGCGAAAACCAGAAGTACTCTGGAGTGCGAAATCGGTCTTGATAGAGTTCTTTCTTTAAGTTGCGATCCGTTTGCGCGGTTGAATCCGATAAGAGTTCGATAATTAAATCGGGGTACTTCCCACCCTCTTCCCAAACTACCCAGGATCGGCGAGGCCGCTTCTCTGTGTGCTTCACCAGAAACAAATCGGGGCCGCGAAAATCTTTGTTTTTAAGCTGTTCTCGACTGAAGTAAATCGTGAGATTCGCTCCAATAAAGAAATCCGAGCGATCGCGCCACAACCATTCCAAACACGCTACTAAAAGCGCCAATTGGGCATAGTGGAGAGAGCTTTCCATTTCTGGCTCGTCACTTTCGAGTTGAGTTGCGTCGGGCATCAAGTCTGCCAACTGTTGGGCGGTGAGTGACATTAGGCATTTACTCCTGAGCCAGAGTCTTTATTGTAATGCCGTACAGATGGGTGGCGATCGCGCTATTTTCGCAACTCGTTTTCGCACTAAAAAGACCCTTGAACCTTAAAGTGTCAAGGGTCTTCAAAACCTAAGCGGGCGGCGGGAATCGAACCCGCATCAATAGCTTGGAAGGCTATAGTTTTACCACTAAACTACGCCCGCATTGGATGGAAAAGCGATAAACGCATCTCGTTTTTCGCCTCAACTAGGCTATCACATTCTTCGGCAATTTTGGATCATTATTATGAATTTTGCATCAAAGCATGATCAAGAGGCCCATCAACGACTCGCTAATCCAGAAACCTATTCGGGATTACTCCAGCGAAGTAGAGACCAGCGTAAATTAATGTTGTGGCGTTATCCAACGTTTGAACCATATTCCTCCTGGTCAATCTTTCAAGTAGACCATCATTATTGGGTGCGGCGAATTGAATGGAACCGATCGCGGCGCTTTCCATCGGATAATGTCAGTCCGTATACCTATGGCTGCGAAGCCGTCATTGCAAATCAATCGGTAAATAAACTTCTGTCTAACCTGAGCGAACTCACATTTCGCCCATTTCAACAACCTGAACTCGCAGGTAGAGATGGAACGATTTATGGCGTTGAAGTTGGCAGCGATTGGCTACCCTGTCGGCTCACCTGGTGGCAACTGCCATCCGATGATTGGCAACCCTTAGCAGATTGGTTTGAACGGGCTGTGAGTGAATTTCAGTCCGTATTGCCTGCTAGCACTAGCCATGACTACGGTTCCTAATTTGCCCGTTACACAGCACGCTAGGCAATACAGCAACTGTTGGGGTTAGAAAAGGGGGGGGGATGTCTTAGTCGAGGTGATTGAGAGGCGTTCCATCAAACGAGCTATTTTTGACGCTCAATTGTGATAGCAACGATAGAGTTTGAATCCGCTACAGCAATTTGCTGCCCTGTATTTGGATCAACATCGTAAGCGGGTTGAAATCTCCAAGTTTTAACTAGACACTGAGCCAACTCAAGATAAGCATCACTTATTTCAGAATTGCGATCGGGTCTAGCATATGCATCCGAAACGCTGCCGTCCGGTTCTACAGTGACCTGCAAGTATACGGTTTGGCCAAAATCACTCACGCTTCCAGAAGACAACAGACAATTGCCAAAATCAGTTGCATTTGGATCATATGTTTGAGTGCGGCTAATGGGTTGAGGAGGAAAGGCATGAACATCGATTCGCTCAACTTCTGGCACTAATCCATCAGTCTCTACATTTGCCGAAAAGCTTGAAAATTGAGCTTCTTGGGCTACGACAACGTTTGGTAAATTTTGTTCTGGAATGAGATTACCTGGCGATGGTGAGGTTGGATTAGAACTTGATGAGCCATCAGGCGATGGAACATTGGGCAACGGGTCATTCAATGCTGAATCGCTAGAATTCTCTGGATTTACATTGCCTGTGTCCGGGCTAGGCAGATCAGATGAGGGAATCTGCTGTTCTGGGGGCGAAGACTCTTGGGGCGGCTCGGTGGGAATATCCGCCGAGGATTGCGGTGAGGGACTGGCAGGAGGGACAGATGGCTTGGGAGTAGGGCGATCGCTGGGCGTTACATCTGGCTCACGAAACTGATCTGGTGGAGGCGTAATGGTTTCGGTTGGGGCAATTTGAGTGGGAGATAGTTGGGACGGAGATGCTGTAGAGCCTGACTGAGGCGCATTTGCAGCGGAAGGTCTAGCTGTAGATGGCGTCGTAGCGCTGGGAGACGTACCGGCAGTTTCACCGACAGTGGTTGTGTTGGGTGCTAACTCAATCAGTTCGATCGGCACTGAGGTGGTTTGCGACTGAGCTGTCGAGCCTCGCATCATTGGTAATGTAATCGCCAGTAGCCATGCGTGAACGCCAAGGGAAGCGATCGCCACAGCTACCCACAGTTGCGGTGGGTCATTATGCCGTCTGAGTTGAGAAAGAGGCTGAGGTAAATCAGCGGTATTGGGTACCTGTACCATTGCGAAACTGCGGTGGGATGCCCCCAGATGTGATTCTCAGGCGATCAGGCAGGAGAATTTACAGAGATTAGCATTAGCGCTATTAACCTAGATTGGGGTGTCACCGGAGTTTTCCCAAAGAGAATCTCAAGTTTCACACAAACCAGGCTTTCTCGATCTTAATAATTTGAGACCCATCCTTGGCCGCAAAAGTGCCAGTTTCGTCAAAGTAACAGTAGCAACACTCCATCGCCCCGTAACGATGTAAGGATTATGTGAAACTGCTTAACGTTTCTTTATTCTTCCAGAAGCACCTGCTCGAACAGCAACCCAAAATTTGGAGTAAATTGACAGTAAATCTCAACAAGTTGTGTTCAATCAAACAAAACGTTACAAAATGTTTAAAACATAAATGCTACTTATGCAGACGCAAAGAAGTTTGAAAGCATAGCTTATTGATTTCCTGATATATTTTTTGAGTACCCATCGGTTGGGGTTTACACGGACGTTATCTATAGAACTCGTTAGTTGCCAAGTTGTTATTTTGCCCCGACCGATGCTGAATTAATCGATAGCACGAGTTGCCAGTAGATTACGCAGCTGCTCAGTGTTCTGAGTAGGCAAGGTTGTCATGTTCGAATCGACGTGTGATTCATAGGAAGGGAAACAATGTCTTATTCACAAACCAAAACTCAGTCCAAAGCTGGGTATAAGGCTGGGGTTCAAGATTACCGCTTAACGTACTACACCCCAGACTACACCCCCAAAGATACCGACATTCTAGCGGCGTTTCGGGTAACGCCTCAGCCCGGTGTTCCTCCAGAAGAAGCTGCCGCTGCGGTTGCCGCTGAATCCTCTACAGGTACCTGGACCACGGTGTGGACAGACTTGTTGACCGACCTCGATCGCTACAAAGGTCGTTGCTACGACATCGAGCCTGTTCGCGGCGAAGACAACCAATTTATTGCATACATCGCCTATCCTCTGGATCTGTTCGAAGAAGGATCTGTTACCAACCTGCTGACCTCTCTAGTAGGTAACGTGTTTGGTTTCAAAGCGTTGAAAGCGCTGCGTCTGGAAGACCTCCGCATTCCCGTTGCTTACCTGAAGACATTCCAGGGACCTCCTCACGGGATTCAAGTTGAGCGCGACAAAATCAACAAATATGGTCGTCCTCTGCTCGGTTGCACCATCAAACCCAAACTCGGTTTGTCTGCTAAGAACTATGGTCGTGCCGTGTATGAGTGTCTGCGTGGTGGTCTAGACTTCACCAAAGACGACGAAAACATCAACTCCCAACCCTTCCAGCGCTGGCGCGATCGCTTCCTGTTTGTTGCAGATGCCATCCACAAGGCTCAAGCAGAAACGGGCGAAATCAAAGGTCACTACCTGAACGTAACCGCTGCGACCTGTGAAGAAATGCTGAAGCGGGCTGAGTATGCCAAAGAACTCAATATGCCCATCATCATGCATGACTTCTTGACCGCTGGTTTCACCGCCAACACCACGCTGGCCAAGTGGTGCCGCGACAATGGTCTGTTGCTCCACATCCACCGTGCAATGCACGCGGTAATCGACCGTCAGAAGAACCACGGTATTCACTTCCGCGTTTTGGCGAAGTGCTTGCGGATGTCTGGTGGTGACCACATCCACACCGGAACCGTCGTGGGTAAGTTGGAAGGTGACAAAGCAATTACCCTCGGTTTCATCGACCTGCTCCGCGAAAACTACATCGAGCGCGACCCCTCTCGTGGTGTTTACTTCACCCAAGACTGGGCGTCCATGCCTGGTGTGATGGCCGTAGCGTCCGGTGGTATCCACGTATGGCACATGCCTGCTCTGGTTGAAATCTTCGGTGACGACTCCGTGCTTCAGTTTGGTGGTGGTACGCTGGGTCACCCCTGGGGTAACGCGCCTGGTGCAACCGCTAACCGGGTTGCTCTGGAAGCTTGCGTTCAAGCTCGGAACGAAGGCCGCGACCTGTATCGTGAAGGTGGCGATGTCATCCGTGAAGCTTGTAAGTGGTCTCCTGAACTGGCGGCAGCTTGCGAACTGTGGAAAGAAATCAAGTTCGAATTCGAAGCTGTTGATACCGTCTGATGCAGAGGTAAGTCGAAGGGTAAAGGCAGAAATGATCCTTGCGTGACTGCACTTTTGCGTAAGCAAAGACTATAAGTAAGAGTATTTCTCCTTTATCCTTCATCCTCGCTGGGCTATGGATCTCAAGCAAATTGCTAAGGACACATCCAAAACAGTTATCAGTTACTTGACCTACCAGGCCATGAGAACTGTTTTGGCTCAGTTAAGCGAAACAGACCCACCCCAAGCACTCTGGCTACACCAGTTTTCCTCCAGGGAAAAGATCCAGGATGGAGAAGCGTATCTTCAGGCATTGTTTAAAGAACGGCAGGCATTAGCGTTTCGCATTCTAACCGTGCGAGAACATTTAGCCGAAGAGATTTGCGACTTCCTGCCAGAAATGGTGCGTACTGGAATTCAACAGGCCAACATGCAGCACCGCGCTGAGCAGTTAGAGCGCGTGACACAGCTTGATGTGGCCGTTCCCAGTAGCCATCCTGATTATCAATCTGGTTCAGACGAAAGCGAATAGATTCCCAATCTATAAACCCAGATTTTCGACTTCTTCAAAAAGTCGAAAATCTAGACATAACCTTGAAGTTCAACATTACTGAGCAACCATGAAAACTTTACCCAAAGAGCGTCGGTTCGAGACTTTTTCCTACTTGCCTCCTCTCTCTGACTCTCAAATCGCTCGTCAGATTCAGTACACCATTGACCAAGGCTACATTCCTGGCGTTGAGTTTAGCGACAGCTCTGAGCCGACTCAGTACTACTGGACGATGTGGAAGCTGCCTCTGTTTAACGCCACCACTCCTCAAGAAGTGCTGAATGAAGTTCAACAGTGCCGTTCTGAATATTCCAACAGCTACATCCGCGTAGTGGCATTTGACAACATCAAGCAGTGCCAGGTAATGAGCTTCATCGTTCACAAGCCCAACACCAGCGGCGGATACAGATACTAAGGAGCGTGGATTTAATAAAACCCGAAATTTAATTTTGGAAAGTGTGGCTGAGCCGCACTTTCCAAAATTAAGAATTTGGTTTTAAGTCATCCATGATCCTAAGTTTCCTCGATGAGCATGAGCGGCGCTGTCTTTATGGCACGTCCCTGATTGACCATCTCACTGAAATTTAATGTCCTGGGGGAGGTAGTTATCTACCTCCTTTTCTGTAAGAACAAATTTTTAGCGTTGAGAGTAACACCGTCGGGACGAGGGTGTTGCGCAGTTTTGGAACGGTATTTTTGCTATGGGTTACTATATCTCGCCCAGATTTCTAGACAAGCTTTCAGTTCACATCACCAAAAACTTTCTCAACATACCGGGAGTGAAAGTTCCGCTAATTTTAGGCGTTCACGGGCGCAAGGGCGAAGGCAAAACTTTTCAGTGCGAACTGGTGTATGAGCGCATGGGAGCCGAAGTGGTACATGTCTCCGCCGGAGAACTGGAAAGCCCGGATGCAGGTGATCCAGCTCGATTGATACGGCTGCGCTATCGCGAAGCGGGCGAACTGGTGAAGGTGCGGGGTCGCATGGCGGTGCTCATGATCAACGACGTGGATGCGGGAATTGGTCGAGTCGATCAATATACGCAGTACACGGTGAATACGCAGTTGGTCAACGCAACGCTGATGAATATTGCCGACAATCCAACCAATGTGCAGCTTCCCGGCAGCTATGAGCTAGAACCGAATCCCCGAATTCCCATCATTGTAACGGGCAATGACTTCTCAACGCTCTATGCACCGCTAATCCGCGATGGCCGGATGGACAAGTTTTTCTGGGAACCTGATCCAGCCGATCGCATTGGTATCGTCGGCGGCATCTTTGAAGGAGACGCGATCGACCAGTCTGAGATCAAAGCTCTGGTGAATACCTTCCCGGATCAAGCCATTGATTTCTATAGTGCATTGCGATCGCGCCTTTACGACGAACAGGTGCGGAAGCTGATCGAAGAGGTTGGGTTAGAGAAAATCTCGCTGCGCGTGGTGAATTCGGACAACGTACCAGAATTCAAAAAGCCCGATTTTAGATTGCCTCACCTGATTGAAGTCGGTCATCTGATTGTCAGAGAGCAACAGCGAATTCGCGAACTGCGACTGGTGGAGGAATACAATTCAGCGCTGCAAAACAAGCGATTGGGCGATGTCAACGCTGCCCCGCCTCGACCTCAGACTCAACCACAGTCCGCATCACAATCTGCGCCACACTCTGCACCGGAGCGTGACCAGTCACCGTCGGATGGAGGCTATTTCACATATTACGGGGGGACGTCGCAAGTCGAGCCACCTAGCCGATCCAACGGACAAACGCAGCATACCGTTACACCCACGGCCACCCATAATGGCTTGGGTGAGGAGGTCAGCAAGATTCTCAAGCAGGGGCAGCGACTGGGAATTGAATATGTAGACCAGCGGCGCTTCCGAACGGGGGCGTGGCAAAGCTTTGGATCATATCAAGGAGATGTGCAGGAGGCGATCGCCGCCCTCAACGCTTGCACATCGGATCATCCTAGAGACTACATTCGCCTGGTCAGCATTGACCCCAACTCTCGCCGACGCATAGCCGAAACGATTGTGCAACGCCCCGATAGCAGGAAGTAGCGAGCGAATTTCATCGCGCATGATATGAGGAGATAGAACTGCGACGTCTTGAAGACGTCGCAGTTCTGCTATATAGCTGTCGCCACACCCGCCAGGACATTGCAACCCAAAGGGGGGTGGGGCTGCACTCCCGACCAGGGGTTCCATCCCTGCACTCCGTCCTAATATCAGTGACTACAGCCTTAGCGCAAAGAGACACCATGACCATCCATCAGGCAAAGAAGAATGTTTCGCTTTTAGCAGGTTGTCAGGCACTATCGATGACAGGCAACACCGTTTTGCTGACCGTAGCGGCTCTGATCGGCAGTTCATTAGTTGAAGATAAGTCTTGGGCGACGCTACCATTAGCAGTGCAACAAGCCGCGACAATGCTGGCAACGATTCCGGCATCGCTGTTGATGAAACAAATCGGACGGCGCTATGGGTTTATGCTGGGCGTCCTGATTGGCCTGATGGGTGCGGCGTTGGGAGCGTATGCCGTCTTTGCAGGCAGTTTTTTCTTATTCTGTCTAGCCACCTTACTATTTGGTATTTTTAACGGGTTTGGCAGTTTCTACCGTTTTGCTGCCGCCGAGGTAGCAACTGAGGAATTTCGCAGTCAGGCCATTTCGTTTGTCGTTGCAGGTGGAATTATCGCGGCTCTGGTGGGGCCAGGGTTGGCCACCTGGTCAAAGGATTGGCTCAGCGTTGAGTTTGCCGGAGCGCTAGTCGTGATAGTGATTCTGCAAGCTCTTGCGATCGCCCTATTGGTGGGTGTCACAATTCCGCCGCTAAATGTCCAGGATCAGAAGGACGTAGGACGAGGACTGGGGGCGATCGCTCAACAGCCGACTTTCATCGTCGCAGTATTAGGCAGCATGATCGGCTATGGCGTGATGTTGCTGGTGATGACCGCGACTCCGCTGGCCATGGTGGAGCATCAGCACGATTTTTCTCATGCGGCCTCGGTGATTCAGTGGCATGTGTTGGGCATGTTTGTGCCGTCGCTGTTTACCGGATGGCTGATCGCTCGGTTTGGCGTTTTGAATGTCATCCTGGCGGGCATCCTCTTAAATTTTGGCTGCTTTGCCGCCAATGCAATGGGAACACAAGTGGTCAACTTTGCCACCGGACTGCTGCTCCTGGGAATTGGCTGGAATTTTATGTATGTTGGCTCTACAGCACTGCTGACCGAAGCCTACACTCCCACAGAAAAAGCCAAAACCCAGGCCATGCATGACTTTTTAATGTATGCCTTTGTCACCTTCGCCACGTTCCTCTCCGGCGAACTGCTCAACGATTGGGGCTGGCAGGTGGTGAATGATGTAGGAGCACTGATGATTGCGATCGCCCTTGTAGCAACGCTATGGCTGCGCTGGCAGCGTTCCAAAACCAGACACGTATCTTCTAGCTGAGACGACCTCAGACACCGGGTGTCTTTTGGTTGGAGCCGTAAAATCCCGATGTTCAGCAAAAGACAACCGGTGTCTCGGCTCACATCAGCTACCTGTTAGCGCGGTTGCCCGTGCCGAGAAACCAGCCTTCACCAACGCATTCACCGCAGATTCGTGATCCTGCACGCGGAACTGAGCACCCAAACGGACAATCTCACGACGCTGATGATTCGTGATAATCGCAACGACCGGAATTTTGCATTTGTCGTCCTCACTGCGCTGTTCCAGCAACACCGTTCGCAAATGATGCTGTTGGGCAATGTCGCCAGCAATTTGGGGATTCAGTTCCACCATCACCATCTGCACGGTTTCGATCGGTTCTGCATCTTCGATGATCAGCTGTGAGCGATCGTCTCGCCGATCCACCTTGCCCCACACCATCAGGCGGGCATCTACTTGAATGTATTCACCAATTCGCTCAAAAGATTTGGGGAAGACAACGGCTTCCGCCTGTCCGGTCAGGTCTTCGATTTGTAAGATGGCCATGCGATCGCCCTTTTTTGTTACCACGGGTTTCACGCCGCTGAGCATGACAATGGCGCTGAGGGTGACGTTGTCGGGTTTGTCAGCCAGGTCGCTCAGATTAATCGGAGCCAGCAGTCTGGCTGCTTCCTGAACTGATTTGAGGGGATGGTCTGAAATGTAGAAGCCCAACAGTTCTTTTTCGAGCTTCAGCTTTTCTTGCGGCGGAAAATCGGGCACAGATGGCGCTTTTGGAGCTGAATCAAATACGGGTGCTGCTGTACTATCCGAACCGCCCATCATGTCGAATAAATTGCCCTGCCCGATCGCCCGGTCTTTTGCTCGCGACTGTGCCCAATCCAATACCAGAGTCAGGTCATGGATGAGCTGATTGCGATTGGGGTCAAAGCAATCCAGCGCACCGCACTGGATTAACGCTTCCATAGCTCGACGGTTAACGGTGCGAGAGTCGATTCGACTGCACAAATCAGCCAGGGATTTAAACGATCCACCCTCCTGCCGCGCTTCCAGGATGCATTCGATCGCCCCCTGTCCCACATTTCGCACGGCAGATAGCCCAAACAAAATGCTGGTGGGCAGGGGAGTAAAGTTCACCCCAGATCGGTTGATGTCGGGCGGTTCCACCTCAATGCCCATATTGAGACAGGTGGCGATATACTTCTGCACCTTCTCCTGATCGCCACTGTTGGCGGTCAACAGAGCCGCCATGTACTCAACGGGATAATTGGCCTTGAGGTAGGCCGTTTGATACGTGACGTAGCCGTAAGCGGTGGAGTGGCTCTTGTTAAAGCAATATTCGGCAAACATCACCATTTGCTCAAACAAATCTGCCGCCACCTTGGCTTTCACACCATTTTTCTCAGATCCACTGACAAAAATTTCCTGGTGCTTTTCCATCTCCGATTTTTTCTTTTTCCCCATCGCCCGTCGCAGCAGGTCGGCCTGGCCGAGGGAATAGCCCGCCATATCCTGAGCGATCTTCATGATCTGCTCCTGGTAGACCATGATGCCGTAGGTTTCGTTGAGAATCGGCTCCAGGATTGCGTGTGGGTAGTCGATCGCCTCTCGCCCGTGTTTGCGGTTGATGAATTTGGGAATCAGCCCTGCATCCAGCGGTCCCGGTCGATAAAGGGCTAGAACGGAGGAAATATCTTCCAGACCAGACGGCTTCAGGTCACGCACGATTTGCCGCATCCCCGATGATTCAAGCTGGAAGATGCCTTCTAGTTCCCCGCGTGCTAGCAGTTTGTAGGTTT
>DATNPS010000598.1:0-13313 GCA_036703095.1 Crinalium sp.
GTCTTTAAACAACAATTGGGATGTCCCCCGCTATGACTGCGTGATATTGGTTAAAACCAGGGCAGTGTTGATTGCCGCTTCAAAAATCAGAATTGGCAGGAAAAGGGCAACCACCGTCGCGATCATGAGCAGAATAACAGAATAATGACCAGTTCAGGTATGCCTGCCGCTTGACTGCTGTCAATAGGACTGCTGTCTCATGGATTTTGTGCGACTATCCACTCCATTGCCGATCCTCCCATAAATCGCTTTTCCTAGACTCCAAAGGTGGCCTACCGTTTGAGTCTACTGGAATTTCAACTATGCTTAAAGGATCAATACCGCATCAATAGTAATAGGGTAAATGTGCATGGGGCTGAAGCGCTATCTGCTAATAGTTCTGGGAAGGTCATTGAGCAGCGTGGCAATAGCAATTAGCATAAATACAAGAGAAACTAACATAGAGGTTCGATTTTGGTGTTTGATGCTTTAGTTATTGGCTCTGGCCCCGCAGGACTGGCGATCGCCGCCGCTCTTTGTGATGAAGGGTTGAATGTTGCAGGGTTAGCCCCCGTTCCGCCTCCCGTTGAGTGGTCAAACACCTATGGGATTTGGTGCGATGAATTAGAGCCGATGAACTTGACGCATCTTTTGAGTCACCGTTGGCAAAACAGTGTGGCTTATGCGGCTCAACAAACAATTGCGCTTGGGCGGGACTATGGTCTGTTCGATAACACCAAACTGCAAACCTACTTTTTGGAACGCTGCGATCGCGGCAAGATGGTATGGCATCAGGGTACTGCCGCCGCTGTGGAGCATTTAGCCGATCGCTCTTGTGTTATCACAACCGAAGGAACCACTCTAACCGCCAAAATTGTGATCGATGCCAGTGGTCACAAACCTGCCCTGTTGAAACGACCGAAAAGCGAGCGCATTGCATATCAGGCAGCCTACGGTATTGTCGGCAAATTTTCTTCACCACCGATCGAATCTCAACAGTTTGTCTTGATGGATTACCGGGCAGATCACCTGTCACCGGATGAACGCAAAGCTCCTTCCACTTTCCTCTATGCGATGGATTTGGGAAACGATGTCTTTTTTGTCGAAGAGACTTCATTGGCGAACAGTCCTGCGGTGACGTTTGAGGTGTTGCAACAGCGTCTAGAGAAGCGACTTGCCTTTCGGGGTGTGCAGATCAAAGAGGTGCAGCACGTTGAATACTGTTTGTTTCCTATGAATTTGCCGTTACCGCCTCTCAAACAGACCGTGATGGGTTTTGGTGGCGCAGCGAGTATGGTGCATCCCGCATCCGGTTACATGGTGGGTGCTTTGCTCCGACGTGCGCCTGGGGTTGCGAAGACGATCGCCCGTGCAGTTGAAAATCTGGATGATCCTCCTGCAATCATGGCTACATCTGCGTGGCAAACGCTATGGTCAAGCGATGAAAGGCGTAAACGTGCCCTCTATCTGTTCGGTTTGGAGAATTTGATGCGGTTTGATGAACAAACGCTACAGGCTTTCTTTGCATCCTTCTTTCAGTTGCCGCGATCGCAGTGGAGTGCTTTTCTGGCAAATACCCTTTCTACCCCTGAAATGTTGCAAACGATGGTGAACTTGTTTGGTTACACTACCAATGACGTTCGCTGGAATTTGATGCGCTCTGCGTGGAGCGATCGAGCGTTGCTTTGGGATGCATTGTTTGCGTAAGTCCTGGTTGGTGTGCCCTAAAAGTAGTCTATCTTGCGATTCAGAACATTGCCAAAAAGTGAACGATACCCATTCAAAATTGGAAGCCCGCTTTCAATAGCGAAGCGATTGAGTTTGACGATCGCTTTCCAACTTAAGTTTTCACCTTTGACACAATCTAGTTGACATACCCAAAATGGTTGTTGTGTTGTTTAGCTTGGCTACATAAATCCTTAAAGTTTGAGAATCATACGTCGTACTCGTTTCAACGTCTAGAGCCATCTTTTTATGTGCAAAAGCAACGCTCTTGATATGTTCCAATTCGCTATAAGAGAGCCTTCCATCTGAAATCGCTGCTTCAATAATTCGCTTCAATGCCTCTAATTGTTTGATTTCTTCTGGTGAAAGTTCTTCAGTAGAGAAATGTTCAATTTGCATCGTGATGGTTTCCTTTCAAGAGGATTACTCTGATTACTCGTTCATTGTTTTGTAAACAGCAACGGCTGAAGGGGACTTGCGAGTGAGAGTGTTGAAGATCCAGTATTTCAATGTGGCATCCAACATGACAGGAACAGTTGCGATAAACAGAAAGATAGCGTTGCGATCGCTGGGCAGCCCAAAATGTTCTGCAATGCCTTCCAGTAAAACTTCCCAACCGTGAGACGAGTGATAACCGACAAACATATCGGTAAAGAGAATGATCAGAAACACTTTGGTTGTATCGTTTAATCCCACAAAAACCCGGTCAATGAGAGATTTGAGGGTGATCATTGGCTGGCGACCGAAGTAGATGAGTGCGATGAAGATACCGAATGCTAACCCATCTGCAAACAGATTTTTGATGCCCTCCGTGCTTTCCTCGCTGTAACGCTCCAGCAATCGATTGGCTTCGGTTTTGAGTGCTTGCTCTAAATTCAGGCTTTGACGGCTGTCATTCACCAAGGTGTCAAATTCCAGACTCTCTCTAAACTGAGCGAGATCGTGCAATGCTCGTTCCTTGGCTTCACCCATCAACACCATTTGCGGAGAATGGTTGAAGTGATGGAATAATGGCTCAATCACGAGGGATTTACCTGCAAACTGAACCATCAATGGAACAACGATGAGCAAGATCAAAAACCGAATGGCTCTGATGGTTCGCTTACGAGCAGTCCGCAGTTCGTACAGTACTTCTCGTTCGTATTCAGGAGTCAGTTCTTTCTTAATTTGGCTTGCCGTATCGAATACAGAACCCGATCGAATTCTTTGCAGCGAACCTATTTCACCCAACTCGGACGGGGCTTCTTGGGCTTGCGTTTGGGAAAAAATGGTTGCTTCTAATTGCCGTTGAAGTTCGTATCTCGCTAAAACGGATTCAATCAGGTTCAATTTCTCCAAAATCATGCCCTCGTCACTGTCCTGGCTCATTCCAGACAAGCGTTGTGCAGGCGAGGCATGAAGCAGGTTTGAAATGAGGTTACTGGTTCTAAACTCAACCAGTCGCAAGCGGATGATTTGCAGATAGGACTCTCGTTCGTTCCGAAAGTAGCTGAATGCTGCATCGGTGTAGTTTGAACCTTTGGCAATTGCCTGCCCTGCGAAATGTTTCTCTTCAATGGCTTGAATTGCCAAAGCGGCATTGTAAGCTTCTGAGAGCGATCGCAGGGGTGTTTTCACAATCCATTGGTGAACCTGCTTAAATACATCACGATGCATAGCTTTCACCTCCCGTGTGGTCTTGAGCGCGATCGCTGTCCTGTAATTCATCTGAGGGTTGCGATCGCCCTATGCGATCAACATAGTAAATGAGCGGAATCACCACCATCGTCAGAGCTGAAGAGGCTATCATCCCGGTGATAATAGTCCATCCCAAACCCGCCCAAACCGGGTCGAGCAGAATCGGAGCATTGCCCAAAATTGCCGCCAAACTGGTGAGCAAAATCGGACGAAATCGGACGGCTCCTGCTTCCAAAATGGCGTGTTGTAAATCGGCTCCTTCGCGCAATCGTTGTTGGATAAATTCCAGCAAGACGATCGAATTTCGGATGACCATTCCCGCTAAAGCAATCACGCCAATCAGAGACAGGGCACTGAAGTAAGCCCCATTGAGCGCAAAGGCAATGAGGATGCCAATCAGCGAAAGGGGAATACTGCCCAGGATGATCAGGGGAATTTTGAAGCTATGGAATTGCCCGACTAGCAGCATGTAAATCATGGCGGTGGCAGCGGTCAACGCCAAAGCGATATCGCGGAATAGGTCTGTGGTCAATTTCCACTCTCCGTCCCAATGAATCCAATAGCCAGCAGGTAGGGGATGGCGCATAAAGTAAAACAGTTGATCGAAGACTGCGTAAATGGAGGAACGGCTTGCCATTTCTCCAGTGACAA
The DNA here is from genome assembly GCA_036703095.1 of Crinalium sp. GTDB lineage: Bacteria > Cyanobacteriota > Cyanobacteriia > Elainellales > Elainellaceae > DATNPS01. Next base: position 4,033 of record DATNPS010000598.1, read on the forward strand.
AGACCACCGATTGCTGGTCTTTATGAAAGATGGGCTGGTCTACGATCGTGGGCTGTTGGCTGACTAACTCGCTCAGTGGCACCAGCGCCCCTGTAGATGTTGGCAGTTGAATTCGAGCCAGGTTATCCAAACTGCGGCGAAATTCTTCCGCAAAGCGCAGTTGAATTCCAATGGGGAGAATTTCACCCGGAATTTTCAGCGTCGAGACATCTGATCCCTTCAACAGCACATTCAAGGTTTGGGCAACGTCTGTGCGAGTGATGCCTGCCCGCATTGCTTTGTCTTGATCCACAGTTAACTGCATTTGTGGGATTTGGTTGCGGGTCGAGTCGTCAATATCCACGACTTCCTTTGTCCCCATAAACACCTGTCGCACCTGTTTGGACAGTTCCCGCAGTTGCACCACATCGGGACCATAAATTTCTGCCAGTACCGTCGCTCGCTGCGGAGGACCTGCTGGCTTTTCCAGGATTTTGACCACCGCCTGGTGTCGGGAGGCAACATCTGTCAGCAGGGGACGCAACTGAATCACCAGATTTTCGGTGGTGATGGATCGCGCCACCTTATCGGTGACATGAACCCGGATCTCAGCATTATGCTTTTCCCTGCGGCTGGACGTGCCTCTAAACGAGGCAGCAAAATCCACCGGAGCAAAGGTTCCCACATAGGTTTCAAAATTAATGATTTCAGGCTGTTGTTGCAAAACAGCTTCAACCTCTTGCACAATCTGATTTGTCTGCTCTAACCCAGTTCCCGACGGTGCATCCACCTGTACGAGAAAATCAGAATCATTGCCCTTGGGCAGCACGCGCACTTTCACCGATTGGGTCAAGGGAAAGGTGAGGGTAAACACCAACAACCCCGTAACCGTCAGGATGACAAACCGACGGCGTTTGTGAGAGTCCATTAACGGCTGCATGATCGCGGAATACCAGCGGTAAATGCGTGTGGAGTGCAAATCCTGTGACTCATGGGAATGAGACAGTTTGATCATTCGCACCGCCATGTAGGGCGTGACCGTAATTGCCAGAATTAAACTCAAAATCATGGCAATCGGCACATTAAAGGACAGCGGAGCCATGTAAGGACCCACTAATCCTGTGATGTAGCGCAATGGATAAAATGCCAACACCACTGTAAAGGTGGCTAGAACCGTGGGTGCCCCAATTTCACTGACTGCCGCGATCGCCTCTTCCAGTTTTTCTTGAAAGGTTAAGTGGGGTTTCAGTTCAAACCGACGATGGATATTCTCAACCACGACCACCCCATCATCCACCAAAATCCCAATCGAGATAATCAGCGCAAACAACGCGACTTTGTTGATGGTGTGCCCCATGAGATAGCCAATGCCAATCGTGGTGCCCAGGGTGAGGGGAATGACAACCCCAACAATGAGAGCATCGCGCCACCCCAAAAACAACATCATCATCACTACGACCACCACCGTCGCCACCGTCAGTTCGTGAAACAGGTTTTCTACCGTGGCTTCAGCCGTGTAACCGTCATTGCGGGTGACGGTAATTTCTACGCCAGCAGGCAACTCAGGTTTGAGTTCTTCTAGCTTATGGAAGATTTGCTTTGAAACGCTAACGGCATTTGTCCCTTTCTTCTTGGCGATGCCGAGGGTAATCGCGGATTGGCTGACGAACGCATCGCTGGGTCGATCCTTAAGGTGTGGTTCAGGTGAACTCAACTCGTAGTCGGGACGGAAGTGAATTCGGGAGTGGGAGGTGCGATCGCGAAAGTCATCTCGCACCGTCGCCACATCGCGCAGATAAATGGGAGAGCGATCGCGGCTAAACCCCACAATAATTTGAGCAACATCGTCAGCAGACTCAAAGAGCGAGCCACCTTCAATGAATAAGCGCGTTTGACCATCCGACACATCTCCCGCAGGCAGTTCGCTATTGGCAGCCTGAAGCGATTGAGCAATCATTCCAGGGGATAGCTGATAACTTGCCAGCTTATCCGGGTTCAGGTCTACCGCAATCATGCGGGGCTGCCCCCCGTTAATCGTCAAGGCTCCTGTATCCGGAATTTTGCGTAACTCCTCCAGGATGCGTTCTCCGACGCGATGCAGTTGATTGTCGCTGTAGTCTTTTCCCGTTAAGGTCAGGGTGACGATCGGGACATCATCGGTGCGTTTAGACTGCACTTCATAGGTCACACCGGACGGCAACAGGTCTTGACTGGCAAATAATTGATTCTGCAAGTTAAAAATTGATCGTTCCCAATCGGTGCCAACCACGAATTGCACCCCAATTTCACTGCCTGAATTAACCGAAGTGGAATAAATGTGGTCAATTCCTTCCAATTCCCGAATGCGCGATTCCATAATGGTTGTGACGCTCTTTTCCACCACCTCGGCAGGGGCACCCGGATAGGTAAACGTCACGGTTGCACCTGGCACATTGATCTGAGGATTTTCCTCCTTAGACACCAGCGTTACGGTTCCAATGCTGAACAGGGTCAGTGCAATCACCAGTAAAACGGTGAGTTGCGAGTTGATGAAGTAGGCGGTGATTCGACCCACCAGCCCACGGGGTTTAGTCGTATTTGACATGGAACACTTCCTTGTTATGTGGCTGGTTGAGTTGACTCAGTGATTTCAGCGTTTTCTTTCAACATGGGGTCTGGATTGAGAATCAGGCGATCGCCCTCATTCACGCCAGCAAACACCTCGACCATATCGTCGTTGATGGGATGCACTGTGACGGTTTGAAACTGGGCTTTGCCATCGATCACCTTAAACACACCAGAAATTCCCAACCGCTCAACCAGCGTATTTTTGGGAATGATCAAAGCCGTGCGATCGCGACTCTCTAACTGCAACCGACCAAACATCCCAGAAATCAAATGAGTGGTAGAAGGCAGTGCAACTTTGACGGTAAAATTGCGTGCTTGTGGATCAGCAGATGGAATAATCTGGCTGACTTCTCCAGACATCTCGCGGTTCAATGCATCGATGTGTACCGTTACCGATTGCCCTAACTGCACGTTGTCAATTAGTGTTTCTGGAACTGCTACACTCAACCGTAAACGTTCCCCGTTCTCCAATGTCACCAACGGTTGGCTCAACCCTGCGATCGCGCCAATTTCCACTTGTTTTCTGGTAATCACCCCCGCAAACGGAGCACGCACCACTCCATAATCTAAGTTGGCGGCAATCTCCCTCACCGTGGCTTCTGCTTGGGTCACTCGTGCCTGTGTCTGGTCTACACCAGCGGTTGCTTCTCCAACACCAGCTTCCGCAGTTCTGATCGTGGATGCGGCTTGAGCGATCGTTGCCTCAATCTGGCGAATCCTGGCCTGTGCGATCTCAACTCGCGTATTGGCTGAATCCAGGTCTACTTGTGGAACGGCTCCTTCTGGAAAAAGCCGAGCCATCCGGCTTTGGTTCAGTTGAGCATCTGCCAGCGCTGCCTGTGCTTCCAGCAGTGATGCTTGTGCCTCGCTGCGTTTTTCCCGTGCTGCATCCACCTGGGTTAGCGCACTGCGACGGTTGGCTTGGGCTGTGACAACGGCTGCCTGTGCTTCGATAATTTGGGCATCTGCTTGCTGTTGTTTTGCCCGAATGTCAGAGACATCAATGATCGCGATGGTCTGTCCTTTTTCAACGCGGGTTCCTTCCTGCACCAACAGTTGTTCAACCCGTCCAGTGACGCGAGAGGTCAACGTTGTAGAATCGATCGCTTCCACGGTTCCAGTCAACGCCCGATCTTCTGGGACAGATTGCGGGTGGACAACCACCGTCTGCACCGTCAACGGATGCGTTTCAGCAGCGTCAGCAGCGTCAGTTTCGGCTTTAGTGATCTGCTGCCAAGACCAAAACCCTAAGCCCAAGCAACTCACACTGAGGAGGATGCCCGTCGTAATCAACTTTGGTTTTAAGGGTTTCCCCTGTGGAGAGGGAAGTGGGAGATGAATAGATGGAATTCTCATTGCGAGTTAGGGGGTAAAAGGTTAGGTAAAATTATTCGATTTTGTGAGTTAGCGATCGCACTCCGACTTAATACACGACTTGTTCCAACAGTGTTCTAGCTGTTGTAAATCAAGTTGAATGTCCTGCTTAAACGGCATATCCCAGCACCGTTCTAGCCGTTGTACATCTAAATCAAGTTCAGCATCTTGGACGTAAAGCATATTCCAGCAACGTTCTAGCCGTTGAAGGTTTGCTGAACTCTGATCAAACAAAGGTTGATTGAGAAAAGCCCACAGCTTCCTCCAGATATCGGTATTCATCGCTTTTAAAGGGTTAGAGAGTTGGATAAAGAGTTAGGCTTCCATCCATAAAGAGCGGTTCTGATCAAAGCTCTCCGTCGATCGGTAATGCTTTTGCTGCCGTAAAAACGGTATGAGGACTGTAGAAGCTTTGCCGTGCATCCGGTTCCTGAAGGACTTCCATCGTCTTTACGTGGGCACCTTCATCTTCACGAATGTTGAGAAACACATCGTAGAGATTGTCCACCTGAGGATGACGAAACGCTCCCCCGGTTGTTGTTTGCATCTCTTCAAACATGTAGAGATCGCCATCACGGTAGTAGTCGATTGCCACCAGTGGAGCGGGTTGTGTTTTTAGTTCCGCTGCATGTTCGTTTAAGTAATCGTCATACGTGTGATAAGCGTGATTTTCAATCAACTCCATCAAGTAATAGGCGTACATGGGAGACAGCATATAAAGCAGTACGACGACCCAGTAGTAAGCCACTGCAACATGCTGTGCGAGGAATCGATCGCCCCAATGGCGACTGCCTCCCAGTGATTCCATAATCAGTAGATGATGTAATTCATTCCAGGTTTCGGCAAAGTGAACTTTCAACAAATCTGCTCTACGCCAGAAACCTAACGTTTCATAGAGATGCAGCACCGAGAGGTAGGAGAAGTAAGGCACACGGGCAATGGTCTCCAACACATAAAACCGGGCATAGGAACGGTTGCCATAAACAACATCGACGATAAAGACGAAAAAACTGACGATCCATCGAATCAAAACTTTCATGATGTATTCCTCCAAAATCAGATACTTATCGGAGTTTGATAGCTTGCTAGTTGATTCGTGCGGCTATCAATTTCAAGTGTGGTTTTGCCACTTATTTTGTGTTTGCTTCCACCCAATATGCGATTCCTTACTCACAAATCGACTGTGCTAATAGTTGATTTCCAATCTTGAGAAGCCATACAGAGAACAGGAAATGTACTAGCGATCGCGATTGTAAGAATATGCTCAGTTAGGATCGTGAATTAAATAACTTGGGGAAACGGCAACCCCTTGTAAGGGCGCGGCATTCGGCAGAGGGTTCTGGAACAATGGCAAGGGCTTTTGGCCGAATGCCACGCCCCTACGCCAGGAATTACACCTTAATAAATTCGCGATCCTTAGCTTCTTAAAACCAGTACTTACGTTGAACCGTATTCAACTGTACATGCAGATTAGAAGGACGCTCTGAAATTTCTTGTATCCCTTGTTACAAAATCCCTATGTCTAACACTATAGCCAGGGACTTGCTAACCTTTACTCGAGTGCTTTTGCGCTCTTAGTTAAAACTCCTGTCAATAGAGTTAAAACACCTGTCGATTTAGACTTTTAGTTGAAACTTCTTTCGATTCAGAGTTAAAACTTCTGTCATTTTAGACTTTTAGTTAAAACACCTGTTGATTTAAAGTTAAAACTCCTGTCGATTTAGACTTTTAGTTAGAACTCCTGTCGATTTAGAGTTAAAACTCCTGTCGATTTGGATAGGTACGATTGCAGTTCTTAAATCAGTAAAACATCAGGAAGAGTCCTCTTAGAGTCTATCCGAAAACTCGTACTGCCCGGGTAGCAATACATTTTCTCCACTAACTGTGGGCAACAGCAGATCCCGCTAACCATTCCAGCGATCGCGGCTGAAAATTTAATTCCCGTCTTGCTTTAGCATTCGACACACCCCGCATTTGAGTACCGTAATAAATCGCATCCGCTCCCCCGATTCGTACTGCATCCTCAACCGATACCTGAGGTGGTGATGCCGCATTCAGCCATCGAGCATAGACAGGTAACCACTCGCGTACCTTTAAGGGCTGATTATCCGCAATTAGATAAATGCCAGGATTGCCTCGCTCTGCCGCTGATACGGTGGCGATCGCCGCATCCTCAATGTGCAACCACGACCAAACCCCTTCGCCATTGCCGACGATCGGGAACTGTTGCTGGCGTACCTGATTGGCAACATCACCATCAGGGGCAAACCAGGTGCCAGATCCGTAGAAGAAGCCATAGCGCAGAATAATTCCTTCCAAATCAGGTGCTTCCAACAAACGGCGTTCAAGCTCTGTCACCACGCGAGCATCGGCAGCGACCGCAGGCGAACTATCAAACGCGAGGGGCGTTTCCTCGTCTGCCAATCCAGAACCGGGAACCGCCCAGAAGGCGATCGACTGCCGCAGATAACGCTGCACCCCAGCCACTTGTGCTGCTGCCAATACATTCGCACCCCCTTCTAACCGGATGCGGGTATTGAACTCTGCCGCTGCCTTCATCGACTCGCGGGTGTAGGTTTTAGGATAGGCAGTAAGCTGCTCAATGACCACTTCAGGTTGAGCTTGAGTGATTGCTGCTTTAATGGAATCTGGGTCAAAGACATCGGCGATCGCAAAACGCAACTCCGAAGGATTCGCGGGTTCCATGCCCTGTTGGGCTAGCGTTTCTGCTTTTTCTGAAGAACGGGTCAATGCAACAACATTGTGACCGTTGGCAAGCAATTGTGCAATTAATGGACGACCGATCGCTCCGGTTGCGCCTGCAACAAAAATCTTCATCAATCAATCTCCTGACGAACGCTTTGGTTTAAACCATTGCAACCTGAATGATCTTCGTATCGATGTACACGTCTAATCGCATCAATACCGATGTACACATCTAATCGCATCAATAATTCTCTGTACCGGCGTTTGCCCCACGTGTGCGAAGCACTTAGCATTTTGAAGACGGTTGAATGCTGACTAGACAAGCTTTTGCCAAAATGCTTCGCCCCTATTAGATCTCGAACTTATTTAATTCCTATCTCAAAATAAGTAGGTAGGCACAATTAAACATTAGATAGAAAAACCGGGGGAGTGCCCCTCCGGGGCACTCCCCCGGTTTTCTGGGTTTGGTTTAATTAGGCTTGCCTACTTAATTTTCTAGTTTGCTTTGTTAATGTGCTCTGTTCAGACAGGATTGTTCTCCCAGTAATTATGGAAATTGGAACGGATGCACGCCATGTAATTCTGCCTTAGCTGCTCCTATTCTTGGGCGATCGGCTAAATTAGCACAGATAAGTTTGCTAAGATAACCCTTAACTTAAGTTCGACTTAAGTAGCTGAATTCAAATCAATTCCTCAAAATCTAAGCACATCGGTACACACTCACTCCGGGTAATTTTAATGCCAGTGCAAAAAAATAGACGCCTTCGAGGAGTTATCCTTACGGCACAGGGGTGGGATCGGTTCCAAACGGCAAAAGTTCAGGCGGAGTTCAGCGAGAATGGTGGCGATCGCTTCACTCTGGAAGAACTGGGTGAGCGCATGAACTTATCTCTCAGCACGATCGTCAAAGTGTTGGGATGTACAGAACCCGTGGATAAGCAGTCGTTACAGTGGGCATTTAGAGCCTTTAACTTAGAGTTAAGCAAAAGTGATTATGCCCGACCCAAAAGTGCCCTTGACGAATCAGAGGAGCACAGTGCAGCGCATCCATCCCAGGTTGTCCCAGAACAATCTCAGCTTGATTGGGGCGGTGGTGCGATCGATACTGCTCTGTTCTGTGGACGGACAGAAGAACTGGGGCAGCTTAAACGGTGGGTATTGGCGGAACAATGTCGATTGGTTTTGCTGTTAGGAATTGGTGGCATTGGCAAAAGCACTCTGACTGCTAAATTCGTGCAGCAGATTCAACCTGAGTTTGAAGTGGTGGTGTGGCGATCGCTGCAAAATGCACCGCCCTTAAACGAGTGGCTAGAAAGTGTATTACCGGTTCTATTACGGGAACGGGGAGAAGACATTGCCCTGCCCAATAGCCTGAATGGAAAACTGTTGAAGTTGATGGAGAGTTTACGCACTTGCCGCTGTTTGCTGATTCTAGACAATGTCGAGACGATTTTAAGTGCAGGGCAACCCGGACAGTATCGAGGCGGCTATGAAGACTACGGTCGCCTGTTTAAGGAGATTGGGGAGACATCCCATCAGAGTTGCTTACTGCTCACAAGTCGGGAAAAGCCTAGAGAGATTGTGCCCTTAGAGGGTGCAGAGCGATCGGTACGCACACTGCGACTCAAGGGACTCAACCCCGAAGCCGGGCAAGAATTATTTCGGTATCGAGGCACCTTTGCAGGGACGCAATTGGAGTGGGAAACATTAGTGACTCATTACAGCGGGAACCCTTTAGCGTTAAAGATGGTGGCGGCAGCCACTCAAGAACTGTTTAATGGCAGAATTGCTGAGATTTTGAGTTATGTACAGCAGGGATTAGCGGTTTTTGATGATATTCGAGATTTGCTCCAGCGACAGTTCGATCGCCTATCTGAAATTGAGCAGGAAATGTTTTTCTGGCTTGCCATTAACCGGGAACCGCTCTCACTGTCGGAGTTGGGTGGGGATGTGATCACGACCGCTTTTAAGCGCAGATTACCGGATGCCATTCAGTCATTGTTGCGGCGATCGCTCATCGAGAAGGTCGAGCCTACATTAATTGAACGGGAAGAAGGGCTTGAACGGGAAGAAGGGCGGTTCTTTCTGCAACCTGTGGTATTGGGGTATGCAACCGAGCAATTTGTGCAGTTTATTTCTAACGAAATTGCAACTCAAACACCAATACGATTAAGAACGCACGCACTGATGAAAGCACAGGCAAAAGACTATGTGCGAGTGATGCAGCAGCGATTGATTCTTGAACCGATTGTCGAACAATTGCTCTTACAACTGGGCAGCACACAAGCGATCGAGCAGCAGTTGAAAGCAATGCTAGAAAAGCAACAGCGACCTTTGCAGCATCTGCGAAGCAGCACAACTCAACTTAACCAACTTAACTACGTTGCAGGCAATCTTCTCAACCTGCTGATCCATTTGCAAACCAATTTACAGGGATGGGATTTCTCAAATTTAACCGTGTTGCAAGCCGACCTGCGGCAGGTGAATTTGTCCAGAGTCAATTTTTGCAATGCTCATTTAGCAACGTCTGTATTTGCTGAAAACCTCAAAAGTTTAGTATCCCTCGCCTTTAGCTCCGATGGTGGTCTGCTGGCAACCGGAGATGTCGATGGTGA
>DATNPS010000583.1:0-4799 GCA_036703095.1 Crinalium sp.
AAACCCGATGAATTTCCCTGGGTCTTGGTTCTGTTCATTGTCGTTCTCCTGTTGTTTATCGGTCGGAAACCCACCTATCAGCCATCCTACTCGCCTCAAGTCGCACCACAAACCTATCCAGGGTTTGCTCAATAAGCCTAACCTGGCATCTGTAACGGGTAACTGTAAAAGACTTTTTTCATTAAGGTGCATCTACTTTAGAACAAAACGTTAACGACTGGACTTTAGACTAATTATTCCTACCGCGCCGCGAAACGCTCTCTGATGAGAACGCTTCACGGCGCGGATCTTTTCTTGCTCGTCGTCGGCCAAAACGCTAGCGTAGGTAATGTTTTAACCGACGACGCGCGCTTTAGTCTAAATTCCAGTAACTATCAAACAAGTATCAAACTGGATTCCCATAATGCTAATTTGAAGGATGGCATTTGGTTTGCGTGTCCAGGTCTCTGTAGCATTCATATCAAACGCCATTCCTGGATTAAGCAATGCTGGAATCACACCATTCTTCACCTCCGTCATTTCATGGTTTGGCCCCAATTTCAGAAGATTTCACCAGGGGTGTGGTTTGCGATCGCCGCGCCTCTGGCTTACAGTGCAACGATCCCATTCTCAAAAATTCTGTTGCGTCAGATAGAACCCTGGATGCTAGCAGGGTTACTGGACTTCACCGGGGGGCTTAGCGTAGCGCTCCTGTATCTATTGCGCTGGGGCATCACTCGTCAACCACCAACCGCACAACTGCAAGGCAAAGACTGGAAGTGGCTATGGGGTTCTATGGTGGCAGGCGGATTGCTGGCACCCGTTCTGCAAACTTTTGGAATTGCTCACAGCACGGCTTCTACAGCCTCACTGCTGCTGAATTTAGAAGGCGTTTTTACAGCAGGTATTGCCTGGATTGTGTTTCGCGAGAAATTTAATCACTGGGTTGCACTAGGACTATTGACTATTACGGCGGGCAGCATCATTCTCGTGTGGCAAGGGGATTCAGCCTTTCAATTGTCCACAGGTGCATTAGCCATTATGGGAGCGTGCGTTGCCTGGGCTACCTCCAGCAATCTCACCGCCAAGGTTTCGGCTAGCGATCCGCTACAGGTCGTGATGTTTAGGCTAGGCGTTAGCGGTGGCTTGAATGTGGTGCTAGCCGCAGCATTAGGAAATCCGTTTCCGAGCTTACCCGTATTGGGGGCGATCGCCCTGATCGGTTTTTTCTGCGTATCGCTCACATTTCTCTCGTTTGTCATGGCCCTACGGTACATCGGAGCATCTGGCGCTGGAGCCTTTTTCTCCCTGTTCCCGTTTTCCGGTGCCGTCTTATCGGTTCTCATCCTGAGCGAACCGATCACACACCGCCTGCTGATTGCAGCTGTTGTCATGGCGATCGGGCTAGGATTTTGCTTGAGTCGCAAAATGCCTCAGATTAAATAAATTAACCTCAGCAATTCTCATTTTGAACTGATCGCGGGTTTGGCGTGAATTCGATAGCCCGATGTTGCGTGCGCGACGCGCAGGAAGAACGGGCTTTTGGAGGTGTCGCGCGACACCTCCAAAAGCCCGTTCATCAAATTCACGCGCATATAGCGGTTCTCACTGGGGTGAACTACGGTTGTTTGTTTGAGAGCCGCGCTCTGCGCGGCTCTCAAACAAACAACTGGGTTTTAAGCGATTGAAAATCGCTATATTGAGAATTGCTGACCAAAAGCCATTGAAGCATTGTATAAATACTTTGTTCCCAATAAAATCATCTAATACGACAGTAGATTTTGATGTCCACGATAATCAGACTTATATACTCCCCTTACAACTAGCTGTATCAGGAGATTATAGAAGAGTTGCATCGTGTGCAGCGGATGGACGTCAAGCCTTTAAGGGCATTCGCTTCAATAGAATTTATCTCCACTGAGCCACCTCACGAACTCATTATATTTGTCAAATCTAACCTCGATTACGAGTTTTCACGGAGATCACTACGTACTTCTACGCAAACTTCTCTAAGGAATTTTCAGGTTATTTTGCTCCACAATCACACGGGCAGGAAAGGGCCGATTTGCACTGATGATGAGCCGTGAGTGCAGAAAGTACCATCGTCTGTAGGTGAGCGATCGCCGTTCTAAGAGCTACCTGACATCATGGAAGTGTTGCCGTTGGTTATGAATGAACATCAGGGGAATTTCTTCAAATTTTGGTTTGAAGATAAGCTCAACGACGGTTTGCGGCTACGAAATGGCTTGTTTCGCCATGTGCAAACCTTTGGAGCGGCTCACCGTGATCAAGCCTATGCATTGGCCTACGCCATGGGTCAACAGAGAATTCAAACCGTCATTACCTGTTCTAAAACCTGCTACAAAGTGTGGATCGATCTGAAGGTTCCCGATCAGCCCCGAACCGCATCAGAAAAAAAAAGTTTAGCGATCGCATCCTCAGCAATGGCGAGTATTAGTTAACTTTGCCAAACTTGCCGTTCAGCGTGAATTGTCAGAATAGGACTGAGTGCTGAGGAATGTGAATTTAATAAATTCGTAACTCCAACCCTCAGTCCTCAGTCCTCAGCAACGGACAGATCCCTTCACCTGATATAAATTAGTAGCGCTACAAACTAATTAGAGTTTAGACTAAATCACGCGTCGTCGGCTAAAACGCTGACTGCGCCAGCATTTTAGCCGACGACGCGCAAGAAAAGATCCACATCGCGAAATGCTTTCGCAGAGAGCATTTCGCGATCGCTCACTGAGCCGTATCGCAGGATGGCTGTAACGCTGAAAAAGCACTTTGTTTGAAATGGTTAACGATTTGCGAACTAAACTCTGGCGACGTCGAAATAGCCCCATTCTGGCGATCGCGTTCATGGTGGTCAGCGTACTGCTGATTATCCTTACCAATTCTCAGATAGCGTTAGGACAGGCCAGCCGTTCCCCAACAACCGAGCCACCGTCGCCCAAGCCAGGATTACAGATCGATACATCCGTTTTAGGAGGATGGTTTTCCAACAGCCCACCCAGCATCGCCAGAGAAGACGTGCGCCTGGATGGACGCAAGCTGTTCATGATTGCCACCCCTCAACTGACAGAATCTAACCAGGCCAACCAAACACCAAACCCATTACGAGTTGACATTATTGAAGAGCGGCTGCAAAGCCTGGCTCAACGGAAATTCGATCCAGATACCCTGCGCGTCTTTTCCGATCTCGACCGCAGCAGCCGTCAGCCCATTCTTTACGTCCGCTACAGTGACGGCAAATCAGAGCAACAGGATGAGCTAATGACCGTTACGGATTTAGATGCTCAGCTCCATGCCACGGATTCCGAAGCATTGGCAACAGAATTGGCTCAAGTCATCGAAGCCGCTCTGATTCGCGCCCGCCAGGAACGCCAGCCCGCCTTCCTGAAGCAGCAGGTGATCTGGGCTGCTGGGATTTTGATCACCATGATGCTGAGCAGCCTGCTTATTTTCACCGTGCAGCGACGCTTAAAACACCAGCGATCGCAGCTAAAAGCCCGTGGGCAGGCCAACCAGCAGCAGCTTTCTCATCCCGTTGACGCTACCGACACCGCAGGCACGCCCCGCATCTCAACGGCACTGCTGCAACAGCAAATGGATAACCGCCAAAAGAAAGGCGTGAATGACATCCAGCGTCGTCTGCTCCAGTTCTTGCAGCTTGTGATCTGGATCGGCGGTTCTTTTCTCATGCTGGGGCTATTTCCCTACTCCCGATGGTTACAGGCGATCGCCATTAGCTGGCTGGAAATTCCCGTCAAGATTTTTGGGATTTTTCTCGGCTCTTACCTGCTGGTGCGGTTTAGCGAAGTGTTGATCGATCGCTTTTTTCTGGTTCTGCAAGACAGCACCAGTTTCGCACCCGAAGTGTCTCAACGAACGGTACTGCGATTTTCTACATTTTCGCGAGTCGGCAAAAGCATTCTGGCGCTGCTGATTGTTGGCAGTGCCGTGATCACCGCACTCTCGGTCGTCGGGGTGCAGGTCGGGCCGCTGCTGGCTGGGGCCGGAATTATTGGTCTAGCCGTCTCTTTTGCGTCTCAAAGCTTGATCAAAGACATGATCAATGGCTTCCTGATTCTGCTGGAAGATCAGTACGGGGTAGGAGATGTAATTATCGTGGGCGATGTATCAGGGCTGGTCGAAAATATGAACCTCCGCATTACCCAGTTGCGCAATGAAGAGGGCCGCCTGATCACGATTCCCAATAGCTCAATTGCGATCGTCCAAAATCTCTCGAAAGAATGGGCACGGGTTGATTTACAGGTAAGTGTGGCCTATCACGCCAATATGGATCAGGCATTGGCGGTCATTGAAGCCGTAGCGCAGGAGATGAGTGGCGATCGCCCCTGGAAAGACCTCATCCTCGAAAAGCCGCTTTTGTTAGGCATTGACAAACTAGACCACATGGGAGCCACCATTCGCCTGTGGATTAAAACGCAGCCGCTCAAACAATGGGAAGTGGCTCGTGAATATCGTCGCCGCCTCAAGCTAGCGTTTGATCAGGCCGGAATTCCCATCGGAATCCCGCAACAGTCTCTCTCGGTCAGCAATCCAGCAGAACTGGAAGACGAATTAGACGCACTAACCAAAAAGCATAGACCGTCTGGCGAAGTGAAGCCTCCAAGCACCCCCACGTCTTAGGATCGTGGATTTAATAAAATCCGAAACTTAATTTTGGAAAGCGCGGCTGAGCCGCGCTTTCCAAAATTAAAAATTTGGTTTTAATTTATTCATGATCTTTAGTGCAGGGTGCAGGAGTAGAACCCCTGGCTGGGGCACAGCCCATACAACCCCTTGGCTTTTTC
>DATNPS010000589.1:0-6706 GCA_036703095.1 Crinalium sp.
ATCTTTGTAGAGCTAACCGGACGAAATTTGGATTAATCTGAATTGAATGAAGGCACGAGATTGTGCCCAGGACGTCAGAGAAGAAAGTTCATGGTTCGTTTGTCTAGCAAAATTGAAGCGATTCTTTACCTCAAGGCTCAACCGTTGCCTCTGGCAAAAATTGCCGAGTACGCAGGGTGCGATCGCCAGGAGGCAGAAGAGGGCTTGCTGGAGCTGATAAATGAATATGCTCACCGCGACGGCTCGCTAGAGGTGGTTGAAACTCCAGAAGGCTTTTGTTTACAGCTTCGAGAAAGCTTTCGTGACCTGATTAACACACTCATTCCTTTGGATTTAGGGGTTGGGGCATTAAGGACACTGGCGGCGATCGCCCTCAAAGGTCCTATTTCTCAAACCGATCTGGTTGAGCTACGCGGCTCTGGAGTATATCAACATGTGCCAGAACTGGTTGAGTTAGGCTTTGTGCGCAAACGCCGACGGGCAGACAGCCGCTCGTCCTGGCTGCAAGTCACTGATAAGTTCTACCAATATTTTCAGGTCGAAAAACTGCCTCAACCATTTGAAGCTGCCGCGAAAGGAGTCAGCAGTGATGATGGGTAGGTGTTCTCCAACAAATCTCATGATTCAAATCTCATGATTTAATCGGTGGCAGTATGAGCTTGCATAGCGAGCTTTGCAGTACCACCAATCGCGGGTTTTGCGCATTCATCGGGCGCGCAAAAACTGCAACCAGCTTCAAAATGAGGATTTTGGGAGCCAGATGTTCCACCCTAAAGTACTAGTTACAGTAGGGGATATAAATGTAACAATAGATCTAATTAACTCAAATAACGTGAAGGGTTTCTATGGTTTTTAACCCTGACAGTTCTGATTTCTTCAACGGCAACACTGAAATGCATCAAGCAAATCAATTGCTGAAGTACCTTCAACACCAATCGCCCGAAGTCTTAGAACGCGTGGCTCGATCGGTTAGCCCTGAGATTAAGCAAATCATTTCTCAAAATGTGCAGGGTTTGGTAGGTGTTTTGCCATCTGAAGATTTCAACGTGCAGATTACAACAGACCGGGATAATCTGGCGGGTCTATTGGCGTCGGCGATGATGACAGGCTATTTCCTGCGGCGCATGGAACAGCGGATGGAGCTAGAAACGAGCCTCTCTGGTGTGACCTCGCTGTACCGCGATTTGTTTTCAGACGAGCCTCCATCGAGCGAATCAAAATAATCATTCTGCATCCAATCGCAGAGAGATTCGCTGCCGTCAATCTGACTAATACCCCCCGTAGAGACGTTCCGCCGGAACGTCTTTCCACATCAGGACGGTCAAATCAGTCTGTCAACAAACAATTTGTCAAAAAAGCGATCGCGACATCGTGTCATGGATGATGCCCGATCGCTTTTTTAATGCTTTAGCCCGTTCCCATTAGCCAGCATCATTTTGGCTAGGCAGCGTTCCTGGCCGCACCTGAACTGCCTCAACCTTGCCATTTCGATTAATTTCCAGGTTCAAGACATCGCCAATTTTGCTCACCTCAACTCGCTCTTGCACGTCTGAGGACGTTGTAACGGGTGTGTTGTTGACTTTGAGAATGACATCTCCATTCTTTAGCCCAGCCCGTGCGGCGGGAGTATTGGGCATGACTTCAATAATTAAAACGCCACTGTCTAAGCCAACCTTGAAGCCCAGTTTGGCATCCTGATTGATTTTATTTTTGAGGTTAGGCGTCAGATCCACCATTTGGATACCCAAATAGGGATGCTCAACTCGACCATTGGTGAAAAGCTGTTGAGCAATGCGCTGAGCCGTTTCGATGGGAATGGCAAACCCCAGTCCTTGAGCATTGGCCCGGATGGCGGTGTTGATACCAATGACCTCACCGCGATCGTTCAGCAGGGGGCCACCCGAATTGCCTGGATTAATGGCGGCATCGGTTTGAATAAATCGCACCCGCCGATCGGGTACCCCAACTTGAGAGCTAGAGCGTCCAGTCGCGCTGATAATGCCTGCGGTTACGGTGTTGTCTAGTCCCAGTGGGTTACCAATGGCGATCGCCCATTGACCGGGAATCAGATTTTCAGAGCTGCCCAGCGTCACCGTCGGTAGTGCGCTGGCTTGAATCTTGATGGCGGCCACATCGGTAACTGGATCAACCCCCACCACTTCCCCCGGAAACTCACGCCCATCCTTGAGCGTCACTGTCACCGTATCCGCACCTTCAACAACATGTGCATTGGTAATGATATGGCCGTCTGTGGTCAAGATGAAGCCAGAGCCAGTCCCCTGCTCTACTCGCTCTTGGGGCGGAACCTGCTCTTGATCACCAAAGAAACGCCGAAATAGAGGATTCTGAAAGGCATCCGGCATTTGTGTGACGGTGCGCTCTGAGTCGATCCGCACGACGGCAGGCCCGACCCGTTCGACAGCATCCGCGATGAAGTTGGGATTAGAACGTTCTACAACGCGAGTAGTTGAAGGCGTTGGCAGCACTTCAGGAACGGGCGATGCAACTAGCGTTGAAGGGGCTAGCGCATCGGATTGACGAACTGGCCGATTTTCAGCGTTAAGGTAGTAACCGCTTGCCCAACCGATTGCACCACCTGCCGCCAACATGGCTGCATAGGTGCCAAGTTTTTTGAAGGATAAGCCAATAGTTTCTTTTTTCATGATGGCGATCGCAGGACTGATTTCAGCCTGTCATACAAACGGATAGGGCTAGCAGAAAAAGGCTTGTCAGATTCATTCTAAATTAGACCCATTGAAAAATGGGGAAGATAAAGAGATCAGCCGTAACTCTCATGGCGAAACCTTGAATCGCCACCGAATTGCATAATGAGAATTACTGATTCGTCCTGGCTATCTTGGAAGAAGGCAATTGCTACCATCTCACAGGATGGAGCCAACACTTGATTGAAGAACTATTAGATTATGAACGTGCTGCGTTGGTTGATCCATTGTTCAGTTTTGCTTGCTCTCGTCGCGGTTAGTCGTGTGAGTGATGCAGCCGAACCCACACAAACCGATTCCCTTTGTCCAGAACCAGCACTGTCACGGGTCGTTCGTCATCGCGTTACACAGGGTGAAACGCTGGTTTCGTTAGCCCGTCGCTACAACTTGATTCCGGCGACGCTGATGGGCATGAACCCTGTCTTGCGGAGCGGCAATCCGCCTGTGGGGGCCGAAATTTTGATTCCTCCGTATAACGGCGTGCGCGTTGAGATTCCCACAGGGCGCAGTTGGCAAGATGTGGCGGCCTCCTATGGGGTGCGAGCCGATGTTTTGTATGAGGTCAACGGATGCCAAAGATCTCCACGCGTTGTATTTGTACCGGGAGTGAACTGGTCGCCCAACCCCACCACGCGTGCTACCGCAACCACTCAGGCCAATCGCGTGTTGCGGGGGTATCCGCTACCTGCTGTGGTACCTGTGATTCGGGGCTACGGCTGGCAGGTCGAATCGCAGTCGGGCCAAGTGGTTTTTAATAGCGGTGTTGATCTGGGAGCTACCGCAGGAACGCCCGTGTTGTCCGTCGGGGATGGCACTGTGGCCTTTGCGGAAGAACAGGGCAACTATGGCAAGCTGGTGGTGATTAACCATAACGAAGGGTTGCAAACGCGCTATGCCAATTTGGATGCCATTAGCGTTCGGGCAGGACAGACGATTCGAGCAGGCGATCGCATTGGTACAGTTGGGTCAACGGGCCAGTCATCACGGCCCCGGCTCCATTTTGAGGTGCGATCGAACTCTGATTTGGGTTGGGTGGCGCAAGACCCCAGTTCCTATTTGCAGAACATGCAAGTTGGACGCTAGACCATCAGTACAGGATTCGGCGCTGACTCGTAACACTGCCATCTTGGCGGTAGTCTAACCGCCGAGAGGCAGTATTACGGCAAGGGTGAAAACCCTTTGAGTACGCCATAGATGCCCCAGATAGCCATTGCTCGCAGATAGTGGCTGGCCCGGAAGGTTCCTGCTGCCGTAATCGCCTCTGGCGTGCGGAACTGGAGGCCGTTCTCATAAATCTGCTTAACCACCGCTTCCGTCAAGCGAAACGCCTCATCCTTCATTCCCATTTGAATCAGAAAGGCGGCCAGTCCAAAGTTAATGCCCGTCCACACTTCTAAAGGATGGGTATCTTTCGGATTTACGGGTGAACCATCCGGTCGCAGTCCGTTTGCGGCTCCAAACTGCCCATCGTGAAATTTCAGGAAACAGGCATCGTATACCGTTTTCAACGCAGATTCAGCATAGTCGATCGGAACGACATCAGGTAGACCCAAAAGTCGCCCATAAAACTGACCACAAAGCTGATCTGCCATGACCACATCCGAGCCGCTGCCGCTGTCCAGTCGGTAATAGCGACCATTCCACAGCGCATCGTGATACACCGATCGCGACTGCGCCAACCAGTGTTCAAACGTCGCAATCTCCGCTTCTAGCCTGTCTCTATCCCCAACGCTCAACGCCCAACGCTCAACGCCCAACCGACCAATGGCGATCGCTGCTTCCAGTGCGGCAATCCACAGTCCGCCACAGTAAGCGCTGATACCTTGTAACCGCCAGTCATCAAAGGTTTGGTCAGGTGCGCCAGAGTTTTCGGGAATACCGTCGCCATCTAAATCAAACGTTTTCAGGTAGGACAGTGTTGCAATGATAGAAGGCCAGCATTCCGCCAGAAAAGCATCATCAGTACGGCCCGTCAGGACAAAATCGCGATACACTTGCAGCACAAAATCACTGCCCAGATCCTTCCAGAGGTTGCAATCTTGGTAGCTGGTGTAATTCGTCTTCTCCCAGACATGTTCGTTGGGCGCGCCTAAATCGTGGGGTGTAGCATTGGCGGCTTTGCGAATGGCGATCGGGCTTTCAACTCCCTGCGTAAAGTAATAGCCAATCACACGCGGCGTTTCATCCGAGGCGGGAATTGCTCTGGCAAACGATCGCAGTACGGCCTTATCCAATTCAGGAAACAGCATCAGCAGGGCAAACGAGCCATACAGCCGCACGTCCAAGCTTTCATACCAGCGATAGTCGATGCATTCCAGCACGGCGAACTGCCCGATCGGATCGTGTTCAGTTGCCGCACTCCAGAGCGTGCCGCCGTCCGTCAGGTCGTACAGTTCGTTAAACAGTGCCATTTTGAACCAGTCGGGCAGGTCATCCTGTTTCAGAATTGATTGCTGCCAAGTTTCAATGGTGTGCTGCCAGGTTTGATACGACTGAAGCGCAATCTGAGCGATCGCCCAGGCATGACAGCCCTCTCGCCCAAAGAAATCGGTGTAGCGACGGTAATACTCCACTCCTGCCGCAAACTCTGTCACCGGAAAATCCCAGCTCAACACAAACGGAATCTGCCGGGTTTCGCCCGGAGCCAGGGTAAACCGAAGAGCGATCGCGGCTCCGACCTGTTCTCCTGCCCCTGCTGGGGTATCATCCTGAACGTTTGACAGAGAGCCATCCGTCGCAAAGGATTCCCAGAGATCGGCACCTGTTCCAGCCGGATTCCAGCGCGTGTGATAGAAGACGCGATCGCCGGATGTGAAAGTGGTGGCGATCGCCCACTGCCCTTCTCCTTCCTGCGGCTGATCGGTCTGCCCTGTGCGGTCTAACACACAGCCGACGGTGCCACCACGCTCTATCCAGCTATTAAAGTTTCCCAGGCTATCACCCATTCGGGGCTGATATTCATACACGGGACTACCATCGTCTCGCACTTTCACCTGGGGCGACTTCAGCGCATTGGTAAACCAGCCCACCATATTCTGCCAGGTGAGCATGATGCTGAGGGTTAATGGGCGATCCGTCGGATTGTGTGCCGTCCACAGAAAGATTGCAACGGGATAGCTGGTCTCCTGATAGTTTTCCGGCCAGATGGGAGAGAACTGTTCGCAAGTCAATTCCGCCTGAAACACATGGCGATACGCAAACCAACTGCGCGGATACAGCGCATGATAGTGTCCCGAATGCTGTCCCGAATCCGGCACCGTTCCATCATCCACGTTTCGGCTAGCCGGATACCACTGCCAGGTTTCTAACGTTCCATCCTCTGCTGATTCAGTCGCCAACGCATACGCTTGAGACGCCTGACCATCGGCCTGCTCAAATACACTAAACTGGCATCCCGGAATAGTTTGAAAAACATGTTCCCCTCCATCCACATGCCACAGGTTAAAGTCGCCGCCTGGCGATCGCCCAATACAGCCTGCCCCAAAGCCACCCAGCGGCATTCCATGCCAGGGGCCATCGTCTAAATTGCTGGGATATCGAACGGTGTAGGGATTGTGCCAACCCAGTCCAATGGGGCGTTTCCAGGCACAGGAGGGAATGTTAGGAGAGTTGTTTGAATTAACCATCTCCCGATTTTACAGCGTGAAGTTTTGCAAAATCTGTACTACGGGCGAAAGCCGTTCGTGATTCGCTTGCACGGCCATCAACGGCGGGTTTGACGCACCCGTCGATCGCGTCAAGCCTGCAATCGGTTTCAAGCTGAGAATTGCTGAGCCTATTCCTAAATCTACGGTTTATCGGTCGTATTATGCGGTAATCCTAATCTCATCTGTTACAATCCTGTTAAATTCAGCAATGTTTTGGCATTCTTTACAACCAAAATGATGAACCTTCCCGCAAACCGCCCTCTACCACTGGAGCCTGAAGCACGTCACCCGCAAAGTTTGTCAGAGCCGATGTTTTACTACTTTGCCTATGGTTCT
>DATNPS010000591.1:0-7049 GCA_036703095.1 Crinalium sp.
CAAAGATACTGCTCAACATCGCTCAAGCTTCTCCCGACAACGCTATGGCTCAACCTTAGCGCCAATCCTCGGAGGAAGAATCACGATGACGAAGAATTAATTTCTCTCTGAACCAGGTTTAACACCTAGACAGGGATCGCCCAAAGCCTTGTTGACATGTTTGCAGAAGTAGCGAATGGTATCTATCAGGCTGAAGCTCGCACACCTGAAACGACAACATTAACAACCCTAGAACAATGGGCTACGAAGGTAATGCTTCCGGCGATCGTCAAATAAATTCAGCTTCCATTCGACTGAGTACATCGTTGACTCCGGTTTCGGGTGGCTCATCTTGAGGGAGAAGTGACATGGAGAAGCCAGCAAAGAACATGATTTGTCTCTGGTACGATGGCACCGCCGAGGATGCGGCGCGTTTTTTTTACGCCGAGACCTTTCCTGATTCGTCCGTCGATGCAGTACACCACGCACCAGGGGCATGTGTTGACCGTCGAATTTACCGTGATGGGAATTCCCTGCCTTGGCCTCAACGGCGGACCCGCATTCAAACACAACGAAGCGTTCTCGTTTCAGGTCGCAACCGTTGACCAAGCAGAAACCGATCGCTACTGGAAGGCGATCGTCGGAACGGAGGGCAGGAGAGTGCCTGCGGCTGGTGTAAGGACAAATGGGGATTGTCCTGGCAGATTACACCGATCGCCCTGACGAAAGCGATCGCCGACCCCGATCCTGCTGCCGCCAAGCGTGCGTTCGAGGCGATGATGCAGATGAGAAAGATCGACATCGCTGCGATCGAAGCGGCGCAGTGCGGTTAATCTGACAATCTTCGACCCGTGCATCTCGGAAGTACAAAGGGTTTATGTGCGAATGAAACGCGATTCAGTTGTTGATGAGGTGTGACGCAAATGAGGTAGATCGGCGGATCAAAACCGCTACAAGTACTTGAGAAATTCATGTACCACGGGTGAAGACTCATCCTGCCGCCATGCTAACGCCAGTTTTAGCGTTGGAAATTCTCCGATGATGGGTCGATAAACGACTCCTTTTGCATTCAAGCTTTGCATCTTGGAGAGCACAAAGGTAATTCCGACACCAGCGGCGGCTAAACCTAGACGAGTTTGAGCAAGTTCGGCTTCCTGCACCACATTGGGGACAAACCCGGCTTGCTCACAAGATTTGATGAAATTGGCGTAGAGTACTGGTGCGAGCGATCGCGGATAAAAAATCAGCGGTTCATTGGTCAGAGATGAGAGGGCAATTTGTTTCTGACGAGTCAGCCGATGGGATGCGGGTAATGCTGCAACATACGCCTCTTCAAAGAGTGGACGAATAGCAAGAGATGGCTCACGAATCGGCAAATAGACAAAACCGACATCAATTTGGTGAGTGCGGAGTGCATCTACATGCGCCTCTGTTCCGCCGCTGGTGACAATCAGTTCAACCTGTGGATAGTGTTCTCGATACGTTTTGATAATGTCTGGTGCAAGGCTAAACAGAGTTGCTTCCGTAAATCCAATTTTGAGCCGCCCCATTTCTCCATCTGCGATTTGGCGGGTTGCCTGAATGCCCTGTTCAACCTCCTGCAAAATTCGGTGAGCCGTTTCCAGAAATTTTTGTCCAGCGATCGTCAGCCGCACCCAATGTTTCGTCCGCTCCAGCAGTTGTACCCCTAGACTGTCTTCTAAGGCTTGTATCTGTTTACTGAGTGCGGGTTGACTCAAATGCAATGCCTCCGCTGCTCGACCGAAGTGCAGTACTTCAGCCACGGTAATGAAGTATCTTAGCTGGCGGAGTTCCATAACTAGATTGGTAATAACCTATCGTTATTACGCCATAGCCAATTGGAAATAGCAACTCTGGGTTTTACTTTTAGGATGAATCTCAGTGGTTCCCAATACTTATCAAGTTTTAGCTACCAGAAAATAATCTGAATGTAATGATCAGAGGAGGCATTGTGATGAACGTTGAGCAGTCTCATTCCAGTTTTGGGCGATCGCTTTCCCGTCGTACAACACTGCGACTCATGGGATTGGGGGCTGCCAGTGCAGTGATTCCCGCAGTGGTGAATGGATGTGGTATAAACGTCGCACAAGGGCAGGCATCTTCACCTGTGCAAAATCAAGCATCAGACTTGTTGATGAAAGAAATTCCACGAACGAACGAGAAATTGCCTGCTATAGGGATGGGTACGTTTCTCACATTTGATGTGTTAGAGAACCAGCCACGCGACACGATTCAGCAGGTGATGGGGCGCTTTTGGGAGAGTGGTGGGCGGATGATCGATGTTTCACCCCTCTACGGGATGTCAGAAGTAAATGTGGGCGAGTTTGCTGAAGCTCTCAACTTAACCAACGAATTATTTATTGCCAATAAGATCTGGGCAACGGGCGACTATTTAGGAGATAGGAGTCACGCACAGCGACAGTTTGAGCAATCGTTGCAGCGACTATTGCGCGATCGCCTGGACTTATTGCAAGTGCATAGCTTAGTCAACGTAGAAATGATGGTGCCGTTGCTAAAAGAATGGAAGCAGGAGAACAAAGTCCGCTACATCGGAGTAACCCACCATGATTTACCCTTATATGCGGCACCGATAGAACGGTGGATCGAAAATGGAGATTTAGATTTTGTTCAAATCCGCTACTCAATTTTTGAACGTGGCGTTGAGGACAGAATTCTGCCTGCGGCAGCAGAAAAAGGAGTTGCCGTTTTGGTCAATATGCCCTTTGAAAAGGCACGGTTATTCGAGGTGGTTCAGGGACAACCGCTCCCTGATTTTGCCAGGGAAATTGGCTGTGAAAATTGGGCGCAGTTTTTTCTCAAATATGTGATCTCCCATCCAGCCGTGACTGCTGCCATTCCTGCAACTACAAATCCCGATCACGTCGCTGAGAATCTGGGAGCACTGAGAGGTTCCCTGCCTGACAATCAGATGCGAACTCGTATGGTGCAGCATATGCAAAGCCTGCCTGGGTTCGATCGCATTGCCCAAATGCCCTGGTATCCAGGTAAACAGTTTGCTGGACTGGTTCGCCTACCTGGCTTGGCTGCGACTCAAAATGCTGGGCTGAGTTAATCGATTGAGCGAAATCGATCAGCAGAGTTTAGATGCACGATGTAGAAATCACTTGAAATCATCAAGGGGATAAATGTTTCGCCACAACCAAACCAACATTACAAGTCTGAGCCGTGCCATACTCGCGTTTGTATGCACCTTCATCTTGGTTGGGAGTACCAAATTCTTTGACCCTCAGATAGCGAATGCTCAGGATACTCCATTGAGTGGACTTTCACTGCAACTGCATCATGTCACCCTTTCCGCCAATGATGTAGATTCAACGGCCCAGTGGTATGTTGATTATCTCGGTTTTAGTATTACCGATCACGTCTCACTCACTCGTCCTGATGGTAGACAAATTGATGTCATTCGGATTGCAAAACCTGGATTGCAACTCAATATTTCTAAATTTCCAGGTTCGGTGCCTCCCAATCGCAGTACAGAGAATCAGGGGTGGCGACATCTCGCGTTTGAGGTAGAGGATGTCGATCGCACCTATCAACAATTGCGATCGCAGGGTGTTCAGTTTATTACAGAACCGTTCACCTATGATCCTCCTGGGTATCGGGTTGTGTTCTTTCGAGATCTTGAAGGAAATATTCTGGAACTCTATCAAGAGAATCTCTAAGGCAACATCATACTCGACCCATTCATTGAGGCCTATCGTATTTCAGCACGGAGAACTCTAATGGCTAAACTCAAACGAAATATAGCGACCGCACTCCTCGTTGTGATTGGTGTGCTAACTGCCTCTCCAATCATTACAGCATTCAATCCGAGCGGCATCACAGCTTTGTACGGTGCTACTCTTGAAAATAATACTGCCCTGTTACTGGTTAGACATCGCCAAATCCTATTAGGATTGCTCGGTACTACTTTAATTTGCGAAGCACTTTTTGGCTCTCTCCGAATAATGGCAATTGCCATCAATATTTTGAGCAAATCTGCATTTATTACGTTTTCTCTAACAACATCTACTCCAATGATAGAGCTTCAGCGAATCGTTTACTTTGATGTTATTTCTATCGTACTCTTGATCACGGCTGCTTTTATTTTCTTTCAGCCTGTTTTCCAAAGTCGCCGCAAACTGACTTGATCAGAACCACGCATCTCACACTGGTCTTCTGCCAAGATTCAGAGTCCACTGAATCAGCGAACTGTCTCAGTTTCAGTTGATTTGACAGAAGGTTAGATTGCCTCCATGTCTAGCTTGTGAGTTTCCAGATTGTCATTGAATTTTGTAGGAGGAATTATGTTACGCCCTTCCCACTACATGCGGCGATCGCTGCTCACTTTTGTGATTGCAACCATTTCCACATGGAACTTAGGAATGTTCGCTAAAAAAGTGCCGGCTCAATGTCACGCTAGACAAAAACACTGCACCTACCGACTACAACTACCGAGACAACGCTGAGTTAGAAAGACTAAACATCACTACTGTCTCAGAGCATGGTGATTGAATCGGTCTCTCTCAACGTCGCTAATCTATTCAAGCCTGTGCCAGCTGCAGCCCAACAACCCAATTGGAGCAGACGTTTAGAGTCTTTTCTTCTAGCATTTAAGTCATCTCATTGCTCCTCAATCGAAACGTTAGTTGGCTCAGTACTCAGTAATATTTGTTTATCCTAGATTTTAGGAAATCCACACTATCCTCGGAGGTACTAGATGCACATCATCCTTGGAGGCACTGGAAACATTGGTTCAGCCGTGACGCGAGCATTACTCAAACGTCATGAACCAGTTCTTGTCGTCACTCGCGCTCCCTCAAAAGCTGAAGGATTGCGCCAAGACGGTGCCCATGTTGCAGTAGCCGATGTACATGATACGGAAACGCTTCGTGATATCTTTCGTCAGGGACGACGGTTGTTTTTACTCAATCCGCCCGCTGCTCCTTCGTCCGATACGACGGCTGAAGAGCGACGCAGTTTAGCAGCCATTTTGAGCGCGATTAATGGGGCGGGTTTGGAGAAAATCGTAGCCGAATCAACGTATGGAGCCCAACCTGGAGAGCGAATCGGCGATTTAGGGGTGCTTTATGAAATGGAGCAGGCACTCACTTCCCAATCTATTTCCACAACGATTATTCGAGCCGCTTATTACATGAGCAATTGGCGTGCATCTCTACAAGCAGCACGCGAGCAGGGAGTGGTACAGACGCTTTATCCAGGAGATTTCAAATTGCCGATGGTTGCTCCGGCCGATATCGGTGAGATCGCTGCTCGTTTAATGACTGAACCGATCGAGCAAACGGGGCTTCATTATGTTGAAGGTCCCGATCGCTACTCGCCACAAGATGTAGCGGTTGCATTTGCGACGGCACTGGGTCGTCCCGTTTTTGCTGAATCTGTTCCTCGTGACCGATGGTTGGCGATGTTCAAGAATATAGGCTTCTCGAATGAGGCTGCTGAATCTTTTGCCAATATGACAGCAGCGACACTCGATGAAACATTTCCAGACTTAAAATCTGTTGAGCGGGGTGTGACTTCACTTCACAGTTATCTCTCGCAGATGGTGCAATCAAGTGATCGTCAGTAAGATGACTGGAAATCCGCATCTCTCTATGCAGCCAGCTGACAATCCCGTTACACATCGACGCTAAAAGGTTACTGGCTGAGTCCGAAAAGCTTTAGCAGCCGCTGAGCCGGAACGTTGTCCCGCCCATGTGAGACACCGTGAAGCCACGCTAGAATGGGCGGAAATGTCTTCCGAGCCAATCCTTTTCAACTGCAAGCACATCGTTGACTCCGGTTTTGGGCGACTCATCTTAAAGGAGAAGTGACATGAAAAAGCCAGCAAAGAACACGATTTGCCTTTGGTATGATGGCACCGCTGAGGAAGCGGCGCGGTTTTACGCCGAGACCTTTCCTGATTCATCCGTCGATGCGGTACACCACGCACCAGGAGACTTTCCATCGGGGAAGCAAGGGGACGTGTTGACTGTCGAATTTACCGTGATGGGAATTCCCTGTCTCGGACTCAACGGCGGACCTACGTTTAAACACAACGAAGCGTTCTCGTTTCAGGTCGCAACCGTTGACCAGGCTGAAACCGATCGCTACTGGAACGCGATCGTCGGCAACGGAGGACAGGAGAGTGCCTGCGGCTGGTGCAAAGATAAATGGGGAGTGTCCTGGCAGATTACGCCGATCGCCCTGACAAAAGCGATTACCGATCCCGATCCTGCTGCTGCCAAGCGTGCGTTCGAGGCGATGATGCAGATGAAAAAGATCGATATCGCTGCGATCGAGGCGGCGCAACGCGGCTAAGCTTATGCCAGATCAGCTTCTACAGAATTTCTATATATCCTTCTGTGCCATGCACGCGAATTCGCTGCCCATCTTTGATCCGTTGGGTCGCATGATCCACTCCAACCACGGCAGGTAAGCCATATTTGCGCGCGATCACGGCTCCATGCGTCATCAGTCCACCCACTTCGGTGACGAGACCTTTGATGGAGACAAACAAGGGTGTCCAGCTAGGGTCCGTAAATGGGGTGACTAAGATATCGCCATCTTCCAGATCAGTTTCTTCCATGTTGAGAATGACCCGTGCGCGTCCTTCCACCACTCCGGCGGAAACAGGTAGACCGACGATCGCATTGGCTGGCAAATTATCTCGTTTGTATTTACCCATGATGATTTCACCGTCAGAGGTGATCACTCGTGGCGGAGTAAGTTTTTCATAGTGTTTGTACTCATCTTTTCGTTGGCTGATGATTGAGTAATCCACTTGATCTATGCATACAACGTCACGAAGTTCTTCCAAGGTGAGATAGTAGGCATCTTCTTTTTCGTGAATCACACCCGCCTGTACGAGTTGTTCGATTTCTTTCAGTAATGCCTGCTTATAAACGAAGTAGCGACTTACGATGCCGTATTTGGGATATTCACGATAGCCGATGAAATTCCGGAGCAGGCAGATCATTCGTTTGGTTTCATTGACCTTTTGTTCGCCATCCGGTAATTGCTGCAATCGCTCTAATAGTTCTTGTTCT
>DATNPS010000004.1:0-2745 GCA_036703095.1 Crinalium sp.
ACAGATGAGAGCTCAAATCTTTCACTCTTTGCAGGCGCGCGTCGCGCTCCGGCAAATGGTGTCAAAAATTCTCATGTTGAAACCGATGGCGGGTTTGGCGCACCCGCCGAGTTCGCCAAACCCGCCGTCGGTGGCCACGACCACCGATATACATCCCGAGAATGGCTGAAATGGTGTGGGTTTGGACGGGTTCATGGCGTCGCTCAAACCTGCCTGTTGAGAAAGATACAAGATTTAAGAAATACTCCAGTATGGCGGCACATCATAAACGATTTCATATTGATTGAAATAATACTCAATTAGCAAATAAGCATGGCAACTCCTGCAAAAATTTTAGTTGTAGATGATGAGTTAGAGTTAGGCCGCCTAATTCAACAGCGCTTTAGAAAAAGAATTAAAGCTAAAGAAATTGATTTTGTATTTGCGCTGGATGGCGTAGAGGCTCTACAGCGATTGCAGGAAAACCAGCAGGTTGATATGGTTTTAACCGATATCAATATGCCTAAAATGGATGGGCTAACGTTAATTGGTAGACTATCCGAAATAGATGACACCCTGAAAGCGGTCGTGATCTCCGCTTATGGCGATATTCCCAACATTCGTAAAGCGATGAATCGGGGTGCATTTGATTTTCTGACAAAGCCCATTGATTTTCAAGATTTAGAAGTCACTATTCAAAAAACATTGGAATTTGTTCAACAAAATCGAGAGCGCCAGCGTCAAATTCAAAAAGCGCAGGAGGCTCTTTTTCAAGCTGCCTATCAAGATACTCTTACGGGGCTGCCCAATCGGGCCTGGTTTCTAGAACAGCTCTCGCAGGTGATTGATCAGCAAAACCAGGCATCCAATGCGCTCTATGCTGTTTTGTTTATTGATCTCGATCGCTTCAAATTAGTGAACGATAGCCTGGGTCATGCGATCGGGGATGTGTTGCTCCAGGAAGTAGCCAATCGCCTCAAGCTTTGCGTGCGTGAACCGGATGTGGTAGCTCGGCTCGGAGGAGATGAATTTGCAATTTTGCTACAGAACATCCAGAATCCTAGCTCTGCGTTAGCTGTGGCGAGACGAGTTCAAGAGCAGTTAAAACAGCCGTTCGCGCTGGAAGGGCTGGAAATTTTTTCGGAAGCCAGTATTGGCATTACGTTGGGAGTCCAGAACTATCAGCATCCGGAAGAGCTACTGCGCGATGCCGATGTGGCGATGTACTGCGCTAAATCTCAAGGAAAGGGGCAGTATGAAGTATTTGATCCCATCATGCAAATTCGGATCAAAGAGTCATTGCTGCTGGAGAATGATTTGCGCTGTGCGATCGAGCGACAGGAGTTAAGCCTTTACTATCAGCCGATTATTGCTGCTGAAACGGGAAAACTCAGTGGATTTGAAGCCTTAATTCGCTGGCAGCACCCGTCAGAAGGTTGGATTCCCCCCAGCAAATTTATTCCACTCGCCGAAGAAACCCGGTTAATTATTCCAGTCGGTTGGTGGATTTTGGAAACGGCCTGCCGTCAATTGCGGTTGTGGCATCAGCAGTTTCCGACACAGGCTGCGCTCAAGCTGAACGTTAACTTTTCCGTAGTGCAGCTTCAGCAGTTGCAACTGGTAGAACAAGTTGAGGACATTCTGCAAAGGGCAGGACTGGATGGAAAACACCTGAAGTTTGAAATTACGGAAAGTTATTTGCTGGAGGATACCGCATCGCAAATCGAAATCCTGAAACGCTTAAGGGCGCTGGGAATAGAGATCTGTATTGATGATTTCGGCACGGGCTATTCTTCCCTCAGCCGACTGCATGAATTTCCGATTGATACGCTGAAGATTGATCGATCGTTTATTCGGCGGGTTGATACTCAGTCGGGGAAAAATCTGGAAACGGTCAGAATGATCATTACACTGGCCCATAGTTTAGGGATGGATGTGGTGGCTGAGGGGGTTGAAAATGCAGCACAGCTTCAAAAATTGAAAGAGTTAGGCTGCAATTTTTTTCAGGGATATCTAATTTCGCGGCCTGTGGATAGCCAAACGGCCACTGAGTGGTTGCGGCGAAGTTAAGCCATTGTTGTTAGGGGTTAATTAAAATGACTGCCTCTTTGCCTGCGATCGCCTCTTATCGCATCACGAGCCTGATCCATGAAGGCAGTAAAACTTTGGTCTATCGCGGCGTGCGGTTGGCCGATGCACAACCCGTTGTGCTGAAGGTGCTGAAAAGCGATCGCCCCTCAATTTACGATCTGCTGCGGTTTCGCAATCACTACACCATCGCGAAATATTTGAATGTGCCCGGAATTGTGCAGCCGCTGAGCCTGGAGCCGCACGGCAATGGCTTTGTGTTGGTGATGCCAGATGATCAGAGCGTGGTGCTTGCAGACTACATCACCAGTCATTCACTGCGGCTGGGTGAGGTGCTGGCGATCGCGATTCAGTTAGCCACCATTCTGCATGGTCTGTACCAACATCGAGTAATTCACAAAGATATCAAACCTGCTAATCTGCTAATTCATCCCGATACACAGCAGGTGAAACTGATTGACTTTTCGATCGCATCTCTGTTACCCAAAGAAACTCAGGAGATCAAGAATCCCAATATTTTGGAAGGCACGTTAGCCTATCTATCCCCGGAGCAAACGGGACGGATGAATCGGGGAATTGATTACCGCAGTGACTTTTACGCATTGGGCGTGACGCTGTTTGAACTGCTGACCGGGCAGTTACCCTTCTCATCGAATGACCCGATGGCGTTAATTCACA
>DATNPS010000012.1:0-7093 GCA_036703095.1 Crinalium sp.
CTGCCACAATTCCATTCTCAATTTTGCCTAAATTCCCAATGTATTGTCGCTTCACATAGTCTGTGTGATGTCCCTTCTTCCGGTCTCCTGTTTCATCAATGATCAAACTAATCCCTCGTCCGTTCAACACTCTCAGAATGAGGACTAATCGCTGTTGCCTCAGTTCACTACTACTCCAGGGAGCATCCGTCAAAAGGTGATGGAGGGATTGCTCATTTTCTAGTCCACACACTTTGGCAATCGCTGGGAGGGTTTTCCGTTTGATTTCCGAGAGCATTCCCACATGCAAGTGCTTAAAGGCTTCAAAACGTAAGTGTCTATTTTCAAGATGAAACGTAGCTTCACAGATAGTGAAACCAATATCACGATTCAGGATTCAGCACAGACTGATTGATGGCTTAGGCACTTGACAGCGCATTAGCTTGAGTCATACTTGCTAGTTCTGCTTGAAATCGGGAAAGCCCGAGTTGCGTCCAATGTGCCAATTCATCGAGCAGATGCTTCAACGTAAATTTCTCAAAACGAGTATTGAGGGTGCCAAGGACACTCATGATAATGCTGCGACGCCCAGCACCCAATGGTGTCTTACTGGTGCGCCCCCCCTTGCGGACTTCGGCTTCGCGGCGCAAATTGCGTTCAGAGCGATTGTTCGTGGGTTCAACTTGAGGATTGGCAACAAACACGAACAGCGCATCAATGCCCTTAATTAACTCCTGCTGGAGTCGAATGAACGTTTGTTCATGGATGGGCATTGTTTCGGGGTCGATCGGCTGTTGCCAATGACTACAAAGCTCGTGTAGATGCACTTTGAGACGTTCAACTTTTTGCCCTCGTCCCACCGTCAGGCGTTTTTCCTTCTGCCACCTCACCGCTTGTTGATACAGTTCATAGAGGTCATCGAAAAACTGGCGATAGTGTAATTCATTGGGATGCTGAAGCATTAACTTAATCGCTTTTCGCAATACATGTGCCCAACACAGTTGATGCTCACTAAACAGATACTTGTAGGCCGCATAGTCATCACTCACGCCAATGCCACTAAACTGCTCTCCCAAAATCGCCTGTGCTTCGGCTTTACCTCGTCCCACCCCACAGCGGAACAACACATGCATAGCTGTGGAAAACACCCAGGTGTAACACCCCTGTTTGCCGACCTGCCAACCCGTCTCATCGACGTAAATCACCAGTTGTCGGGCCAGTAATTCGGCTATCGTGTCGTACTCTTGTTCCCAATCGCTACTCAACTGATTCAACAGCGCATTCGCTTGCGATTTACTTAAGTCCAGACCCGTGAAAAATGTCATCACTTCACATACATGGTCTAGTGAAATCCCAATCCAGTAGTGTAAAAAAGCCACTGTTAGAATGATTTCGATGCCATATTCACTGCGACTGTTCCGTAGCCCGTTAATCGCTGGCAGTTCTCTTGCTATCGGCAAGCCATAAATGTGGTAGCACACATACTCGGCTCGACCCGATATTAGCCGCCATGCGTATTGTTGTCGTTGTTCAATGCATTCCGATTTCGCCACACCCACTGGATATATATCAACGTCGTAGCTCACCCAGCCGAGCTTTTCATTTTGCGTCCGTCGTCCCGTTGATTGTCGTCCCCGTTTCCCTTTGCTTTTTTGTTTGTCAACACTGTAGTTCTCTTTGAATTGAGGTTCTTTTGAGTCCTTGGATGCACCCTGCTGATGCAACAGTTCTTTCAGATGTTTGTTCTCTGCTTCCAGTTCTTGATTTCGCGCTTCCAGTTCTTGATTTCGCTGCTCTAGCTCTTCCACGCGCTTTGTCAAGCGATGAATCTCCTCACTTAGCCTCGCTAGAATGGTACTGGTCTTATCAGGCATCGCAGGTTTGACCGAGCAATTTAAGAGCAATTGCTCTGAAACTTAGCATACTTCTGAACAACTTTCACCTCCGGGAAAATAGACAGCTACTTCAAAACTTCTGACATCCGAGAACAGGGATCGATACCATTGACAATACTCATCAATAAATCGAATCGTGGGGTTGGGTTCTCTTGGCTCTACCATAGGCCTATTCTAGCTTTCAGCCGTTGGAACTGATTATTCTCTCACTACATTGACAGAAGAGCGCTAAGCCGGCTCGCTGCCCGATGGTAAAAGTTGTGACACGATCGCCAACAGCAACAATCGTTCCCACAACTTCATGACCTGGCACGAGAGGATATTGGCTAATGCCCCAATCATTCTTCAACATACTGAGATCGCTGTAGCAAATCCCGCAATACTCAACCTTGATTTCTACTTCTTCGTCTTTTAGCACCCCTGGATCATAGTCAAATGGTTCCAGCGTTCCGCCTGCTGCTTTCGCTGCATAGGCATGAATTGTCGTTTCGCTTGCTGGTTTCGTTGCATGAGCCTGAACCATACAGATCTCCTGTTTGAGTTGTGTTGCAACCAGTGAGGCATGTAATGCTCAAGGGCTAGACCATTTCCAGTTCAGAATTTCTGGCATATCGATACCTTGTTCATGGGCGTAGTTGAGGCACTCGATCTGCTGGTTCCTAAACGCTTCCTTGGCATGGGCACCTGCAACCTGAAGCTGGGGAACGCGATCGATCACATCGATCGCGATACTGAATCGATCGATCTGGTTGTTGATAGCAAGCTCTAGCGGCGTGTTGATATTGCCTTTTTCCTTATACCCGCGTACATGTAAATTGGCATGGTTATGGCGACGGTAGGTGAGTCTGTGGATCAACCAGGGGTAGCCATGAAAGTTGAAAATGATCGGCTTGTCCAGGGTAAAAAGGCTATCGAAGTCGCGATCGGATAGCCCGTGCGGATGCTCCGTATCTGGCTGTAGCTTGAACAAATCAACAACATTGATAAATCGGAGCTTTAGATCGGGGAAATGTTCCCGTAGCAAAACGGTTGCCGCTAATGCCTCCAGGGTTGGAGTATCGCCAGCACACGCTACAACCACATCGGGTTCACTACCTAAATCGGTGCTGGCCCAATCCCAGATCCCTAGACCTTTAGTGCAATGTTTGATAGCAGCATCCATGTCCAGGTATTGCAGGTGAAGTTGCTTGTCACAGACAATGACGTTGACATAATCCACACTCCGCAAACAGTGATCGGCGACCGATAACAGGCTGTTTACATCGGGGGGGAGATAGATCCGGGTCACGTCCGGACTCTTATTCAGCACCACATCCAGGAAGCCCGGATCTTGATGGGTAAAGCCATTATGGTCTTGCCGCCAGACCGTCGAGGTAATTAGCAGATTCACTGACGAAATGGCTGCCCGCCAGGGAATATGTTTGCTAATCTCCAGCCATTTGCAGTGCTGGTTGATCATCGAGTCAATAATGTGAACGAAGGATTCGTAGGTGGAGAAGAAGCCATGCCGTCCGGTCAGCACGTAGCCTTCTAGCCAACCTTCCAGCGTGTGTTCGCTCAGCATTTCCATCACGCGTCCGTCCGTTGCCAGTTCACCCCCGTCCGCATCTTCAGGGAAGGACTCCGCCAACCATAATTTTTTACTCACTTCGTAGATGGCTGCAAGTTTGTTCGAGGTATTTTCGTCGGGACCAAACACGCGAAAGTTGTCCATGTTCTTCTGCATGATGTCCCGCAGAAACACGCCCAACGGTTTGGTATTTTCCACCTCAACCTCACCGGGATGAGTCACTTCAACCCCATACTGGCGGAAGTTTGGCATTCGTAATGGCTGACGTATCCTTCCCCCATTCGCAACGGGATTGGCGCTCATGCGACGATCTCCTTGGGGTGCCAGATCCTTCAGTTCCGGGATCAGCTTACCGCCAGCATCAAAAAGTTCCTCTGGCTTGTAGCTCCGCATCCACTGTTCCAAAATCTGGAAATGTCCCTCATTGGTCGCCACATCCGCCATCGGCACTTGATGTGCCCGCCAGAATCCCTCCATTTTGTGTCCATCAATTTCTGAGGGACAGGTCCACCCTTTGGGGCTACGCAGGACGATCATGGGCCAGCAAGCCTGCTTTGCCACCCCTGTACTGCGGGCAGATGTTTGAATCTGCTGAATTTCCTCAATGCAGTGCTCTAGAGTCGCGGCGATCGCCTGGTGCATGGTTTCCGGATCAGATCCTTCCACAAAGTAAGGCTGGTAGCCATAGCCTTTCAACAAATCTTCTAGCGCCTGATGACTGATGCGAGCCAGGAGGGTTGGATTGTTGATCTTGTAGCCGTTCAGATGCAGGATTGGCAGCACGGCTCCATCGCGGATTGGATTAATGAATTTGTTAGAGTGCCATGCAGTTGCCAGAGGTCCAGTTTCGGCTTCACCATCCCCAACCATGACGGCAACGACCAGATCCGGATTGTCGTAAGCGGCACCATAGGCGTGGGAGAGGCTGTAACCCAGTTCTCCCCCTTCGTTGATGGAACCGGGTGTTTCAGGGGTGCAGTGACTGCCAATGCCGCCCGGAAAGGAGAATTGCTGGAAGAATTGTTGTAGCCCTGCCTCATCCTCGCTCTTATCAGGATAGACTTCAGAATAGGTTCCTTCCAGGTAGCACGGACCCAGCACACCCGGTGCTCCATGCCCCGGACCTGCCAAAAAGATCATATTCAAATCGTGCTGTTTAATCAGCCGATTCAGGTGGATGTAGACAAAGCTCAACCCAGGGCTAGAACCCCAATGTCCTAAAATGCGAAGCTTGATTTGTTCCACCTTGAGCGGCGATCGCAGTAGAGGGTTGTCTCGCAAATAAATCATGCCGATCGCCAGGTAGTTACAGGCACGCCAGTAAGCATGTATTTTTCGCAATGCTTCGGTACTGAGAGGCGCACCTTTGACGGTAGAACGGGCTTTACCAAATGCACTAATTGAAGCGTCAGTGATTGGAGTGGGAGGTGTTGCAACCATAATTATAATTTTTGATTCTTAAAGGTCACTGAAATTGCTGCGTTACTGGATTAGGGATGTTTCTTTAACAGCAGGTTGATTCTCTGTTTCAAGACCAAAAGAAACCTGTAGTTTTAAGGAAAAAAAAGGAGTGAGGAAGTGGAGACAACACTCTAATACTCTCTGGTTTAGCAGACTCGCACTTGTTTAACCCGCGCCCTTTGACACATTCCCACACTGAATCGCCAACGGTGCGTAAAGCTTTAAGACGTTTTGATGCAAATCAACCAATTCCAACATGGACATAGACACGGTTTCAAGCATCTCTATGCAATCTTTAAGTTAGCCAAGGACATAGACACGGTTTCAAGCATCTCTATGCAATCTTTAAGTTAGTCAAGCTTCTTTGCAAGCCATTTTGATTGATTATCGCTGCGTATTGTTCTCTCACTTGTTTGCCATCAATGGATGAATCTCGCGATCGCAGTAATTGTATACCCGTGATTTGTGAACTCAATCTATCTATGCACAATTTTGTTTGTCGTAGATAAAGTATCAAACTACTCAATGCGATTGCTTTGAATCAGATTTAACAACTACAGGTAGCTCTCATGAATGTCTTTAAACTGCCTCAAGTCACCTTGCCTTGGTGGGTCGAAGTTTCCCTCTCTGCACCTCAGCAAACGTATCATATTGGTCCCTTCGAGAGTCGAGCTGAGGCAAAGCTGTCTAGGGGCGCTCATGTTGAAGAGTTACTGCACCAGGCAACGACAGACATCATTGCCTTAATCAAGCAGTGTTAACCTCACTGGAGCGCAAGGTTATTGATGAAACGATTGACTGTTGCGATCGCCCATTCTGTAAACAACTCGCTTTCGCAATTCATCTGCCATCAGGATCAGGGGTGGGCAGAAGATCAGCAGCGACCACTGCCACGGCGTTAGGGGTGCAGTCGCAAAGATTTTTTGTAGGGGGACAACATAGATAATCGCTAGAATCAGTGCCCACTCAACCGCAATGCCTGTCCAGATCAAAGGGTTGCTAAAGAAGCCCAAACGAAAAATCGAGACGCGCTCACTGCGGCAGGCAAAAACGTTGCCCATCTGACAAGCCACGATTACCACCAGCGTTACCGTGGTGGCTTGATAGTAAATTGCCGTTTGGGCGGCACTTGCCGAGTGTTCCAGAATAGCCGCATTGATCCCCTGCAACTCAGTAAACCCGTAGCCATTTGCCCACCAAACCAGCAAAAAACCGACCATACTAGCCAGTCCTTCTAGCAGCCCTAAAAAGCAAAAGGCACGCAGCAGTAACGTTTTATCCAGCAGGGGTTTCGATTTCTTGCGGGGTGGTTGCAGTAAGATGCCTGCCTCTGGCTCTTCTGCGCCTAATGCCAGGGCGGGAAGCATATCTGTACCCAGGTCGATCGCCAGAATTTGCAGAATGACTAAAGCGGGGGGAATCTTGAGAAAGACCATCGCTAGAAAAGGAAGCACCTCTGGTATGTTGGAAGCCAGGATGTAGGTAATAAACTTACGAATATTCTGATATACCGCTCGTCCCTGCTCGATCGCACTAACAATGGTGGCAAAGTTATCGTCAATCAGCACGATATCCGCCGCTTCTCGCGCCACGTCTGTGCCACTCAACCCCATTGCAATACCAATATTGGCGGCTCTTAATGCAGGGGCATCGTTTACGCCATCACCTGTCACCGCAACGATATGCCCCATCGCGATATAAGTTTGCACCAGTCTGAGCTTTTGTTCGGGTGCCACACGAGCAAAGATTAACCCAGATTTTTGATGCAAGATCTGACGCAGTTGAGCATCGGAAAGATGGCTCATGTCTTCGCCAGTCACAACCCTGGCTTCACGATTCACTAAACCAATTTGACGGGCGATCGCTTCTGCGGTGAGTCCATAATCCCCGGTCACCATCGTCACCCGGATACCCGCTTGATGGCATTGAGCGATCGCCTCCGCCACTTCTGGTCTTGGCGGGTCGATCATTGCCACCAACCCCACAAAGATCAGCTTTTGCTCTAGTTCCTGGGTATCTTTTAGCTGAAGCTCCTCTCTCTGCTGAGCAGCCACTCCCAGCACTCGGTAGCCTCGCCTTGCAAACGCATCATTAGCGGCAGTTACCTCTGCCTGTTCTGCTTCTGACAATGCTTCTATCTGTCCATCTCTCAGAATCTGTTGACAGTGTTGCAGCACGTCTAATGGCG
>DATNPS010000016.1:0-9807 GCA_036703095.1 Crinalium sp.
GGCCATGTTTCCCACCTCCCAAAACTGGTTTTCGCTTCTTAAAGGCAAGGGATCTGACTGACATGTCCTGCAACCACCTGCCAGCGATTCTGTCGCTGTACCCAGACGCGAGTGAAGCGATAGGAATCTGCAAACGGTTCACCGTTCAGCATTCCAGCCAAATCGGCTTTGAGAGTGACGACAACACAATCGCCATAGGGGTGAATTTGGCGATCGCTAATATCCACTTTTGTAAATTTGAAGAGGCCGGAACGGTGTGCATCCAAATCAAATTGCTTGTTGCTGACAAATCCCGTATGCATCGTCCAGACCAAATCATCAGCGATCATCTCATCCAGTACAGCAACATCACTGGTCAGCATCGCGCATCGCAATTTTTCTTCTAACGTTTCAATTGTCATCGGTTCCATTGATAAAGTCTCCACAAGGTCATAAACATGCTCTTAAGCTGATGGGTTAATAGCCTTAAAGCTGCTGCATCAACCCTGCCAGATCTGAGACAGACCAATGTTCAGCAATCTTACCATCCTGCATTCGGTCAATTCGAATAGCTGGCATCTCAACCCATTTACCTGCTGGAGGCAGTTCTAGGAATGGTTTGGTATGTTCGCCCCGTGCTGTCAAGTGCGTTACGACGCGATCGCCCTCTGCAACCTGTTGCAAAATCTCAATCTGAAGGTTGGAGAAAGCAGTAAAGTCTACTAAAAACCGTTCGTGATACGTGTGTAGAACGGACAGCCCACAATTGTTAGGCGCGGGCATAGCATGGTTGATACAATCCTCTGTCCAGAAGTCCTTTAGAGCCGCGAGATCTTGAGCTTGCCAAACGACCTGGATAAAGTTTTGGATGATGTGTTTGTTGCGATCGGTATCCAGCATCTGTTAAATCCTTACCGACTAAATCCTTATGTGCATCCCAACAGTTAAGTATTTGCTTAACTATTTGCAGTATAGATAAGCAATCGCTTAACTGTCAAACCATGCGGATTGTTCAGCAACTCTCACGCTCGAAAGAGAAATTAGTGATAAGCGAGCTTTTAGACGTGAATTCGATGAACGGGCTTTTGGAAGAGTGGCGCGACGCGCCACTCTTCCAAAAGCCCAATTTTGCGTGCGCGTCGCGCACGCAAAATTGGGCTATCGAATTCACGTTTTAGAATAGACGGTAAAGTAGCATCTGTAAGGAGAGCCAGGATGCAGGACGCCAGAATTGCGATCGTTACGGGTGCAAATCGGGGAATCGGGCTAGAAGTAGTGCGACAGCTTGCTCAGCAGGGCATGACCGTGATCCTGGGTTCGCGCGACCTACAAAAGGGGGAAGCAGCCGCCGCAAAATTAATCAGTGATGGTTTATCGGTGCTGCCACGTCAACTGGACGTAACGGATGCGGATAGCATTGCTCAACTGGGCGATCGCATCGAGCAGGAATTTGGCCACGTGGATGTTTTGGTGAATAACGCTGGCGTTCTCTACGATACCTGGCAAACGCCGAGTACTGCTAATTTGGAGACAGTTCAAGAAGCGTTTGATACCAATACACTTGGCGTTTGGCGCATGTGCAAAGCATTTGTTCCCTTACTCCGTCGCAGCTCACACGGTCGCATTGTCAACGTTTCGAGTGGAGCAGGTTCGCTAGCCAGTATGGGCGACAGCACGCCCGCTTACAGCGTCTCTAAAGCGGCGCTTAACGCCTTCACGCGCACTCTGGCGGCTGAATTGAAGAGTGCCAGAATTCTGGTTAATGCCGTTTGTCCGGGTTGGGTAGCCACAGAAATGGGTGGGGCCGGGGGGCGACCGATTGAGGATGGAGCCGCCAGCGTGGTTTGGGCTGTGATGCTGCCGGATGATGGGCCGACAGGTGGGTTCTTTCGGGATGGGAAACCTGTGCCCTGGTGATGATATAGCACTACGCATTCACGTTAGGAAAAGGTGTGTGGGGGCTTAGGAGTTCCACCCCTGCACCCGTCCTAACCTTTATCAGTACTGCTATATCCACCCTAAGTTTGTATCAGGAGAACGTTTATGTTACTAGAAGGATCATGCCATTGTGGGGCCGTGCGCTTTAGCGTCCAGAGCCATCAGCCGTATCCTTACATGCGCTGTTATTGTTCGATTTGCCGCAAAACGGCAGGGGGAGGTGGCTATGCCATCAACCTGGCAGGCGATAACCGAACGTTGCAGATTGAAGGCGAGGAGCACATCACGATCTATCATGCTCGCATCCAGAATCCCGAAGATTCAGAGGTTTATGTGAGTGGCGGTGAGCGACGGTTTTGCCGTCATTGTGGCTCTTGTTTGTGGGTGTATGACCCGGAGTATCCCGACCTGATGCATCCGTTTGCGTCTGCGATCGACACTGACTTGCCCAAACCACCCGAACATACTCACATCATGCTGGACTTTGCCGCCAGTTGGGTTGAGGTTCCTCAGCAGCCAAATGACCGCTATTTTCCGCGATATCCCGAAGAAGCGATCGCTGATTGGCATGAGCGGCTGCATTTGACTACCGATTAAACTTCAATTTCTCTCTAGCGAGTGACGTTCTCACCAGTAGATGAACTCAGCATTAAAAGGGGTTCTTGCAACCGATTCAGAACCGCTACTTGAGGGAAAGAGGGAGAAAGATGACAGGATATACGTCAAATTCAGACATGCAGTATCGCGAACTCGGCAGTACTGGAGAAAGAGTTTCTGCGATCGGCCTGGGAGGTTGGCATCTCAGTTTGAAACATGTAGATGAGCAACTGGCGATCCGCATTGTTCGCACAGCGATCGATCGCGGCATTACCTTCATGGATAACTGTTGGGATTACAACGGGGGAGCCAGCGAACTGCGCATGGGCAAAGCTTTGCGTGATGGCTATCGCGACAAGGTATTTCTGATGACGAAGCTGGATGGTCGCTCTAAAAAAGAGGCTGCCAGACAGCTTGATGAATCGTTGCGGCGTTTGCAGGTCGATCACATTGATCTGGTACAGTATCACGAAGTCCTGCGGTTTGAAGACCCCCATCGCATTTTTGATCCCGAAGGTGCTCATGCCGCATTACTAGAAGCCCAGAGAGCCGGGAAACTGCGCTACATTGGCTTCACCGGACATAAAGATCCGGCTGTTCACCTGCACATGCTGGAGGTAGCGGAGCAAAACGGCTTCAAGTTCGATACGGCTCAGATGCCGCTGAATGTGATGGATGCTCACTACCGCAGCTTTGCTAAGCTTGTAGTCCCAGAACTGGTCAAACGCAATGTTGGCATTCTGGGCATGAAAAGCATGGCGAATGGCATTCTATTGCGTTCCAATACCGTCAGCCCGATTGAATGCCTCCACTATGCGCTGAATTTGCCCACGTCTGTCGTGATTACCGGAATCGACAGCATGGAGATTTTGGATCAAGCGTTTGAAGCAATACGCACCTTTCAACCCATGACTGACGAGCAGGTGAAGGCGCTATTAGACAAAACGGCAGACGCTGGAGCACGAGGTGACTTTGAACCGTTTAAAACATCATCCATTTTTGACGGTACGGCTCAACATCCTGCCTGGTTGGGTGACGAACCGCAGCGCATTCAACAACTGATGTCCGCTTGATAGTCGCATTGCGATCGCAATCATCGCTGATAGGGGCTTGGCAATGCCAAGCCCCTACTAACTTTGTAGCGAGTGTAAAAGTAGCGTGGCTTATGGAGTTGTGCTGCCTGTCAGGCTTTGATTAACGGTCTTAGCCAGTTGCAAATGTTCTTTTAGCGTCGGTAATGTCTGACTGGCCCACGCTCTTACATCCTGATCTTTGCCATTGTCTACTTCACGCTGGAAATTTGCGACATCTTCTGTGTGATCTTCGACCATCTGGCTCATATACTCACGGTCAAAGTCTGCGCCAGAGAGGTCTTCCAACTGTTCACGCATTGCACTGTACTGTGCTCCAACCGTTTCTGGAGCTGTAACCGATTTCTGCTGAAAGATTTGCATTAGTTTAGAATTCGCCTGACCATGATCTTGCAACATGCGCTGAGCAAATTGCTTCACGCGATCGCTTGATGCTCGTTGTTGCGCCAGTTGAGCCAATGCAACTTCACTCATGCCACCCTGTGCAGCAGCCATCATAAAAGGTGAGTCTTCAGAATTCGTAGCGTTGCGGTCTGGTTCGGTAGTGGCTTGAGCAACAGGAGATCCTGACGAAGCAGATGCAGTAGGTGAAGCGGCAGTTTGATCAGTTGGTGAAGCAGATTGAGTTTGAGAATTCGATTGGTCAGATGGTGAAGTGCATCCGACCGCTGTGAGTAAAAGAGCTGATACGCTCAGGGCGATCGCGAACTTAGTTCTTTTCATACCAAAAATCCTTGCAACAATATTGCGAGACGTAATTACGGTTCAAGCAATCTTTTTCGTTAAAGACATTACGCAAGCTAGGAGGTGTTTGAATGTCCCATTTTATGGAGCCATACGTTTACTCACCTCCAGCAAATGAGAGAGGTTGCTGGATTTGCTGTTCTACCTGATGGAACGAACTTGTAACGTATTGAAGAGTAATTTTGATACATAGATTCAGTTACTCAAACGTTTTAGCCAAGGATCGTGAATTTAATAAACCCCGAAACTTGGTTTTAATAAATCTCTATTCCTAAGCAAGTTGATCAGGCTTTGAAATAAGGCTCTCTAATTGAATGCTATATCTCAGGAAAGATGTCGTTAAGCAGAAAGAACCAGATTGTGGACTGTAATGTAGTTCGGTCATATTTATGAACTCTCCGCAACGTGATGAAGCCGAACAAGATTCGTTTTCGTTAGAGTTAAATAGACGACAGTTTATTAAAGGAGTTGGATTTATTGGAGCGGGTGCAGGTGCCGTTCTTGCAGATCACATTCTTTCTTCCAAAAGTGCAGCGCAAGCGGCTGAAACTCACACACCTGTTACAATCGCTCAGGCAACGACTCCAACCGAAACCCATCAAGCTGGTGAAATTCCTCGACGTCCTTTAGGTAGAACGGGCGTAACCGTTTCTGCGATCGGGTTGGGTGGTGCTACGTTAGGGCAAGCCAAAAGCCTGGATGAAGCTATTCGCATTACCCATGAAGCGATCGACAATGGAATTACATTCATGGATAACGCCTGGGAATATAACAACCATCGCAGTGAAGAATGGATGGGGCAAGCGTTACAGGGACGGCGAGACAATGTATTTTTGATGACGAAGGTTTGCACCCATGGGCGCGATCGCAGAGTTGCCATGCAGCAGCTTGAAGAATCCCTGCGTCGTCTCAGAACCGATCATGTGGATTTATGGCAGATTCACGAAGTGATTTATTACAACGATCCGGAACTCATCTTTCGGCAAGACGGTGTTATCGAGGCATTAGATCAGGCGAAGAGGGAAGGCAAAGTCCGATTTGTCGGATTTACAGGACACAAAGATCCAGCTATTCATTTAGAAATGCTGTCCCACAACTATTCATTCGACACTGTGCAAATGCCGATTAACTGTTTCGATGCGAGTTTCAAGAGCTTTCAACAACAGTGTTACCTGAAGTCAATCGACGGGGCATCGCAGCCATCGGCATGAAAAGTCTCAGCGGTGGCGGAGAAGCGGTCAAACAAGGCATTATTACACCGCAGGAAGCCATTCGCTATGCCATGAGCCTGCCGATTGCAACTCTGGTGAGCGGCATTGATTCTCTGGAGGTGTTGCGACAAAACCTGGCGATCGCTCGCGGGTTTCAGCCCATGACTGAAGCGGAGATGCAAAGCTTGCGCGATCGCGT
Source organism: Crinalium sp. (assembly GCA_036703095.1). GTDB lineage: Bacteria > Cyanobacteriota > Cyanobacteriia > Elainellales > Elainellaceae > DATNPS01. Next base: position 5,760 of record DATNPS010000016.1, read on the forward strand.
TGCTCAATATGCCGCAGACGGACGATTTGAGTTATTTAAATCATCCAAAAAGTACGATGCTGATGAAGGCAGAAGGCAACATGGATTTCCACCTCAGCAGCAAATGTCCACTTAAAAAACACAATTTTCCACGCGCGACGCGCGTGGAAAATCGGTTTTGTGAGGTTGCGTGGCGCACGTCGTGCGCTACGCAACCTTATTTACGATCTAATGAGCCTGCTGAGACTGCAACGGATCTGCAACATACCTGAAATTCGGTTCGGAATTCCAGGGGCCGCGCTCATCCTGACCATTCTGCGACAGGTTGTAGTAGATATCCACCGTACTATCCGGTTGAATGTTGCCAAACAGCGGATCGGTCAGTTTACCCAGCGAATTCAATGCTTGCATGAACATTTCGGTATGCGATATTTCGCGCGTCAGGAGGTGCACCAACGCTTTCTTGGTTCCCTGATCAGGAGCCAATTTGATCAGCTCTTCATAGGTTTGCCGCGCACCTGCTTCCGCACCGATATTAGCTCGCAGGTCACGCACAACATCTCCACCTTCATTCACATAAGCCGCTGTCCAGGCCGAACCCTGACTATCTAACAGGTGTGGGCCTACACCCCGTACAGCAAACAACGTACTCTTATAAGCATCGGTCTGATCGACATTTTTGGTGTGCGCTTCGATCAGTTTGCCGACCATTTCCAGGTGACTGAATTCTTCAATTGCAATGTCTTGCAGCATATCCCGAATGCCAGCATTCTCGCAGTGGAACGACTGGGTCCAGTATTGCAATGCAGCCGTTAACTCCCCCGTTGCACCACCAAATTGCTCTAGCAACAGTTGAGCAAAGCGAGGATTAGCCCCTTCCACATTGACGGGCTGAATTGTTTCTTTCTTATGGAAAAACATGATTTTATGCTCCTGGCATCGTTATAGGATTAGCAACTCGCATATCGAAAGATCACGATGCTACGCCTCTCTATCTAAAGCCAGCTTAAGAGGGTATATGATTCAGAACCTTATCCTTAAGACAGAGTTAGACAGCAAACCTTCATTTAGTTCTAGAAGCAGTCTCTACTCATTCCAAAAATGTAAATTCATCAAATTGAATACTCAATCAGATTCGCGCCCAGAGGGAAATACACAATCTCTACCCATTCTTTTATTTTGACGACTTAATTACCAGAGCGATCGCCATTTCTCAAAACTCAATCAATACCTTAGAATCATCAGTTTTGACACACAAACTACACATCCAGGTCAAACAAATTAGATATTAATTACTCGCAAAATAACGTCAAAGTAAGAATTAATTTGACTTCATGCCAACTTTGATAATTTGTAAGACAAATAGAGTAAAAGAGTTACATCTTCAATTAATAATGAATGCGTATTCAGCTTTAGGATGATGGCTTCAAGTTGAGAACTCACTATCGTGAGAGGCACCTGCCCAGTGTATGTAGGTTGGGTTAATCCTAACAAAACCCAAAATTGACAGGCGTTTTGGGGTTGGGTTTCGTTCCTCAGCCCAACCTACAATTTTTCTAACGATTGCCGCTAACGATTAAAGGAAAGAAATTTGATGATTCAGGCTGTTGGTTACGCTGCTAAGGATGCAACTTCACCCTTACGACCTTTCAAATTCGAGCGGACTGTGCCTGGTCCCGACGAAGTTCAAATTGATATTCTGTACTGTGGAGTTTGCCATTCTGACTTGCATCAGGTTCGTAACGAGTGGCATAACACCGTTTATCCCTGTTTGCCGGGACATGAGATTGTGGGACGGGTGACAAAGGTTGGTAGCAACGTCACCACGTTTAAGGAAGGCGACCTGGCAGGCGTGGGCTGCATGATTGATAGTTGTCAACAGTGCGAACCCTGCCGCGCTGGAGAGGAGCAATATTGTGAAGGCCCCAAAGGCTGGACGGCTACCTATAATGGCCCGCAAAAACCGGACGGTACGAATACCTTTGGCGGTTACTCTAACAACATCATTGTTAAAGAAAACTTTGTCCTGAAAGTACCTGAAAACCTCGACCTTCATGCCGTTCCACCGCTAATGTGTGCTGGCGTCACAACGTATTCACCATTGCGCCACTGGGAAATCAGTGCGGGTGACAAAGTAGGAATTGTCGGTTTAGGTGGATTGGGGCACATGGCGGTCAAGTTGGCAAAAGCGATGGGTGCTCATGTCGTCGTCTTCACGACTTCTCCCGAGAAAGAAAAGGATGCTCGCCGCTTTGGGGCAGAAGATGTGGTCATCTCGACGGATCAAGAGGCGATGCAAAAGTATGCCAGCAGTTTTGACTTTATCCTCAGCACCATTCCGACCAAACATGACCTCAATCCCTATGTGCAGCTTTTGAAGCGGGATGCCGCATTAGTCTTAGTCGGCGCATTAGAACCGCTAGAACCAATCGATAATAGCCAGGTTGCCTTTCATCGACGATCGGTTGCGGGTTCACTGATTGGCGGCATTGCAGAAACGCAAGAGGTGCTTGACTTCTGTGCTGAACATGGAATCGTTTCGGATGTAGAAATCATTCCAATCCAAAAAATCAACGACGCGTTTGAACGGATGAACCAGGGAGATGTGAAGTATCGCTTTGTGATTGATACAGCATCGCTCAAAGAAGAACAGTAATTCTCGGTTTTGAAAGCGATTGCGGGTCTGTCGCGCCCGTCGGGCGCGCCAAACCCGCAATCAGGGGCAGTGCAAGTTCGCCATAGGCGAACTTGCACTGCCCCTGATTTGCATCATGAGAATTGCTGAAAGAGGAAGCATCAGCGTTGTAGCCCTTTCGGCAAGCTGTAAAATATAGCAGTCCCAACTGGGTCGTAAGATGTGTATCCTCTCGGTCAAACATCCCACGACTTACTGATTCAGGTTTGTGCTGCTATGAATCCATATGCTCTTTTAAAAGAAACCCAGCGACAGCGCGTTAGCGATGGACAGCAAGTTTCCATATTGGACGGTTGTCAGACATCTAATCGGCTTTTAGTCGTGGTGCTGCCTCAATTGGGCGATTTCGATAGCTTGGAATATGTCTGGTGGTTGCAGCGGTATTCGCAAACGCTTCAGGAGCGGCAGTTTACCATTAGAGCCATAGGAATTGGCGATCGCACCTCTGGCCAGCAGTTCTGCACTTACACAGGGTTTCCGCCGGATTGGCTGTTTGTCGATCCTCACGCCGAACTACATCAGCAGCTTGGGCTGTATTCGGGACTGTCTTTCAAACTTCCAGCCCTTGCTCCCGGACAAAATGCCTGGTTAAATCTGATGCTGATGTGTGCCGGAATCGGCAGTCCCGGTACGTTAGCAGAAGTCTTTCGGGGGTATAAGGGCGATCGCCAGGCTCCTCAACTGATTGCAGAGGATGAAGTGGTGAAAGCGGCTCCGCTGCCGCCATTCAAGGGATCATTTTTTAATCTGGCAGGTGGTAAAGGGTTTCAGCGTCCCTTTGAGCTAGCGACGCTGCGGTTACGCAACATGACAGAAGTGCTCAGCCATTGGAAAACCTATGTACCCGATCCCGCTTACCTGACACAACGAGGGGGAACATTTTTGTTTAATAGCCGTGGAACGTTGCTTTACGAACATCGCGATCGCGGCATTCTTGGCTTTGCGGCCAATATGAGTGATCCACTCTCGTTTTTGTTGAACGAATAGTGAACAACCAATGGTGACACTCTATACGTTTGGTGATTCGATCTTGGACTGCGGACGATATAACGAGTTCGGAGTTCATCCGGGACAATTGCTGGTTCAGAATGACGATCGCCTGTTTCCTGAATTTCAGGGACAAGATCTGGCATCGCGTGGGTTTGCTCAGATTGAGCATCGTGCTCGTGATGGTGCGACCGTTGCGGGGCTACCTTCTCAAGCTCAGGGATTGCAGGTAGAAGGCAGTGCGATCGCGCTAATCACGATTGGCGGCAATGATTTGTTGCAGGGATTGCTTCAGGACACAGGTGCAGGAATCGCTGCCTTTGCCAGAGCACTCGATACGTTTGTGCAGCAGCTACCGATTCGGCCTGTGTTGCTGGGCAATGTATA
>DATNPS010000029.1:0-34408 GCA_036703095.1 Crinalium sp.
CAGCTCTCGTTTATCTTCTGAATTAACGTGAATTTAATAGCGCCATCACCACCGCCGCTGGGCAGCGGCGGTGGTGATGGCGCAAAGACTTAGCCGCGCGGCTAAGTCTTTGTGCGTTCGTCGAATCCACTTTAAATGGAGTAATCTGTAATAAAAATTAACGAATTCCCGCCTGAAATAGGGAGCAAATGATAAGAATTATTACGGATTTTGACGGGCCGATCATGGACGTTTCCGAACGCTACTATCGCGTTTATCAGTTTTGTCTGTTTGCCGTCCGCGATTCCGACCAGCCCGTCACGGTTCTTTCAAAACAGGAATTCTGGGATTTGAAGCGATCGCAAATTCCTGAACGCCACATTGGCCTCCAATCCGGCTTAAACGAAGACCAGGCACAAGAATTTGCCCGCTTGCGGCGCATCACCGTCCACACGTTGCCTTACTTGAAATACGACACCCCAATTCCCGGTGCGATCGCCACCTTAGAACACCTGCAAACCTTGGGGATCGATCTGGTTGTGATGACCATGCGGCGAGTGCGAGAACTGGAAGACGCCTTTCAACGCTATGATCTCAGCCGCTTTTTTGCACCAGAACGCCGCTATTGCCTGAGTGACGATTACATCAAGACGGCTGATGTGGAAGACAAACCCAAACTAATGCAACAGGCGATCGCCGATCTTCCCGCCGCCGATACCTGGATGATTGGAGATACCGAAGCTGATATTATTGCCGCCAAGACACATGGGGTGAAGGCGATCGCCGTTCTGTCAGGCATTCGCGATCGCACTCAACTGTTGCGCTATCAGCCTGACTGGATTGTCAACAACCTGGCCGAAGCGGTTGATCTCGTCCTGAAACGGTCTGTGCCTCAAGCCATCTAAATTGTGAGCTATCAATAAACCCCGACATGATCGAGAAGAACATGACAACGTCATGCGGCTCTTCACGCATTTCGGGGTTTCAATCGTGCTCTCCAGTTCTATCGCAGAAAGCTGACAATAATCCAGAGCAACAGGAATGTGACCAGCGATGCAAACGTTTCTTGAGTCAATGGAAGGTTGATGGACTGAGCGGTTAGCAGGCCACCCAGCAGTTCACCCAACCATAAACCACCCACCACGCCCACAATTAAGCCCACCAGCGTCAGCAAAAAGGCGCGGCCAAACTTATGTTCTTTCCGATTCAGGAAATAAAGGCTGAAGCCCACACCCAGAGCCAGAGCCACGGGAGGAGCCGTGAGGCTCAGCAGCGATAGCGCCGCAAACAGACCCGCTGGCCAGAGAATGTCGGCCCGACTGGGGGTATCAACAAAGCGCTGAAGCCAATCCAGAGACTGTTTTGGAGGAACTGAGTTAAACTCAGATGGGGGTTCTACCAATTTTTCTGGAAAGCGAATGCGGTCGGGCACTTTAATCTTGCCTTCTTGACGCAGCCGTAGCCGATCCATCAGGATAGCATCGTAGGCGGCTTCAATGGCTTCTACCTGCTTGCGATCGCTGCTGTGCTCTTGCAGCAAACGGCTACGAGCGTTTTGAATTTCTTCAAAAGACGCATTTTCATCTACCTCAAGCTTTTGATAGTGATTTAGATCACTCATCTAGACCTCCAGAAGACCCCCACTATATTCGATTATGATTGGCAATAGGAAAACTGGGAAACCTTTTAATTTGGAGAAGTATCCAATACTTAGTACCTAGCCGCTAGCCACCAGTCTAGCCATTAGTGTAGCTGGCTACCCAGTTTTCGCAAATAGAAGCACTCGAAGTCCATGAATTTTGTACATTTGTCCTGAAAATCTCCGAGTTTATGAGCATAGATTATTTGCATTGCCAATTTCTAGCTTCATAATTGGTTTAATAACCACTTAGTATATTTAGGGTGCCAAATTACATTGTGAAGCTATTTGCAGCAAAGTTGACTGTTTGACGTCATCTCTTAACCCAACTTTTATAGATGTTCTTCCACTCCTCAGCGCAAGGTTATGGCTATGGCCCCAGCCAAGATTCTCGTAGTTGACGATGATCCTTCAATTCGGACACTGATTCACCGATTCCTATCCAAGCAGAATTACCAAATGGAGTCTGCGGAAGACGGAAAGAGTGCGTTAGCTGTGTTTGAGCAATTCAACCCGGATTTGGTCATCTTGGATGTCAACTTACCAGATGCTACGGGTTACGCTCTGTGTCAAGAGATGCAGAGTCGTACAGGTGTATTTGTGTTAATGCTCACGAGTCGTGCCGATGAAGCCGATAAAATTAGAGGCTTTGCTCAAGGTGCTGACGACTATCTCACCAAACCATTTAGTTTAGGTGAGTTAGAAGTGCGCGTAGGGGCAATTTTAAAGCGGCAGCGTCCTGTGACGACTGCCGAACAGCAGTGCCTTGTGTTTAATGGCCTATCCATTGACCCGGTGCGGCGTGAAGTAACCCTGAACAATGACATCGTGCCGCTCACGGCTCTTGAGTTTGACTTGCTTCACTTTTTGGCGAGTCATCCCGGTCGGGTCTGGCGACGAGCTGAGTTGATTCAAAAGGTCTGGGATTATGAATATGTGGGCGACCAGCGGGTCGTTGATGTTCATATCGGTCAAATCCGCAAGAAAATTGAGGTTGACACAACTCAGCCAGCCTTGATTCAAACAGTTCGTGGTGTTGGTTACAAATTCGAAGCTCCTGACCTAAATGGAACTCCAGCTTCGTCTTAGGATCACGGACTAAACACCCCCCCCAAATTTTTTGAGGGAAGTGCGGCGTTGCCACGCTTCCCTCAAAAAATTTGGGGGGTTACTTTGGGTTGACTTATATAGCAAGCACTACGCATTCACGCTAGGACAAGGGGAGGTGGGAACTGCGTCCCCAGCCAGGGGTTCCACCTCTGCACCTCGTCCGAATTTATGTGAATTTTACGAAGGAGAAAAAGGTGCTCTGCGCAATGCGCAGAGCACCTTTTTCTCCTATCGCAAAAATGCGACTAGGCGGCAGCCCAGCCCTGAGCCACCACCTCAGCGAGGTCAACCACCCGCTGGCTGTAGCCCCACTCGTTGTCATACCAGGCAACAACCTTCACCATGTCTCCACCCATGACCATCGTCAGGCCAGCATCAATAATGGAGGAGCAATCATGGCCACGGTAGTCACTAGACACCAGTTCTAGTTCGCTGTACCCCAAGATTCCTTTTAGAGGACCTTCGGAGGCATTCTTCAGGGCTTCGTTGACTTGCTCTTTGATGGCTGGTTTTTCAACTTGAACCACCAGATCCACTACAGAAACGTTGGGAGTCGGTACCCGCAGAGCAATGCCGTTGAGCTTACCGCTCAGTTCGGGAAGCACGAGAGCAACCGCTTTAGCAGCACCCGTTGTGGTCGGCACAATATTGAGCGCAGCCGCCCGTGCACGACGTACATCGCGGTGGCTAGCATCGAGCAAGCGCTGATCTCCAGTGTAGCTATGGGTTGTGGTCATGGTGCCTTTGATGATGCCAAATGATTCATGGAGAACCTTGGCGATCGGTGCGAGGCAGTTGGTCGTACAGCTAGCGTTGCTGATGATGGTGTGTTTGCTGTGTTCGTAGTCCTTGTCGTTAACCCCGACTACAAACGTACCATCGTCATTCTTGCCAGGAGCTGTAATCAAGACTTTTTTAGCACCTGCTTCTAAATGCTTGGAAGCACCTTCGCGGCTGGTGAAAACACCAGTTGACTCAATGACCAAATCAACATCCCATGCTCCCCAGGGCAAGTTTAGGGGGTTGCGATCGGACGTACATTTGATGACTTTACCATTTGCGGTAATGGTATTGTCGTCAGCGCTGATGTCAGCGTTTAACTTACCCAGCATGGAATCGTACGTTAACAGGTGAGCATTGGTCCGGGGATCGGAGGTATCGTTGATGGCAACGACCTCAAACTGGCTACTTTCTCGCAATAGCCAACACCGCAAAAAATTTCGTCCAATGCGCCCAAAACCGTTGATCGCTACTCTAATCACTGCGTCTTGCCCTCTGCGTTAATAAATCGTCATTCGTTCCCCCAGCAGAAGAAAAATTCTTGCAAGAGGTTCATTATTGAACCAGATCATACACTTTAGGGTGTTATCGTCTCAAGATCTAGGTTTAAATACTTACGCAGAAAATGGGGATCATGATTAGATCTTCTTAAGTATTGGCTGAAATAACGATTGGAACGGTCTTTTGACGATGTGGTATGACTGTCGTCCTATGGATTAGGCCGGGGTCAGGAGTGAACTCTCTGGCTGCGTCCCCAGTCCCCTTGATTTTTTCATGCCTAACCAAGGCGGCAACAGCTTTACGTTTGTCAAACTTGAGTTTGCTAGTCCAGTAGCGTGAATTCGAAAGCCTGATTTTGCGTGCGCGACGCGCACGCAAAATCAGGCTTTTGAGAAAGTTGCGCGTTGCGCAACTTTCTCAAAAGCCTGTTCGTCGAATTCACATCCAGCAATTCTCATGATGCCCATCAGTGGTGTGGACACTGATTGTGGGCCTGCGCGTCGTAAAGGTTATGAGCGGTGATGTAATCCAACACAGCATCGGGTACCAGATAGCGGATGGAGCGGCGATCGCCACAGTATTGACGAATCAAACTAGAGGAGATTTCAATGCGAGGCATCGTCAGGGGGTGCCAGCAGAGTTCAATCCCTTGTTCAGTCATTTGCTGGGCCACGACTTTGGCAGAATCTGCCTTGGCTGATTCTGCTTCAGGTGGCGGGTAGCGATCGCCACCCGCCGATTTTTCCCACCGGGGTGCCACCAACCAGCGGCATTGAGCCGCTAAATCGTGACGCCGATACCAGCGGGGCAGCGACTGAAAGGCATCGAGTCCGATAATCCAATACCACTCGCTGTTTGGGTACTCCTGGCTGAGGTCAGTCAGAGTATGGATGGCATAAGACATGCCCTGCCGTTTGCCTTCAACTGTGGAGAGGACAAAGGCCGGATGATCGCGAATAGCGAGCCGCACCATGGCGAGACGGTGAGCAATATCTACTAAATCGAGGGGCGATCGGTGAGGCGGATGATAGCTGGGCACCCAGATGACTCGATCTAAGCCGTATTGGTCCAGTGCGGCTTCTGCCATGAGCAGGTGGCCCCAGTGGATGGGGTTAAAGGTGCCGCCCAGAATCGCCAATTTCGCCATAATTTGGGAGAGCTTTCGGGAATTATCCAGATTGGTGATGAATCTAGGGTATAGAGTCATCAGGATTTCTGGGCAGGATGGTTGTGTGAACTTGAATCAATGGAGAATTCAGGATTGCAATCAGATTGCGATCGCGCAAAATTGCCCCCAATTGCGTCAGCAGGAAAGCCGTAGCGTGACTCAGTTCAATCACCAGCAAAATTAATTGGAATGAAGAATATATCTATCGCTTCGATCTCGTGTAATCGAGCACAACGTCAGGATGCGATCGCTGCATTAACAGGTGGAGATTAAAGTCAATCAAAAATAGATGCAGGATGCAGCCCATCTCACAACGCCAGGAATCCGACCAATACTCTGTCAAACAATCATTTGGATTAGTGCTCCATTGCTTAAAAATGAGTCTTCTGGAGCATTTGCCGATCACAGTGGTTGAGTTTGAAGATTCAGAGTTGATACTTGGCAAATCCTGGGAAAGCTGTATCGTGAAAAAACAATTCTTGCTATGATATCGCGTGTTATTGGTGTGGTGTGGTGTTTGAGGAGCTAAAATGCTGAATTCTGTCGATTTCAGCGGGAGACCGTTTCATTTCATTGGTATCGGCGGCATTGGCATGTCGGCCCTTGCCTATGTACTCGCGAAGCGCAACATTCCCGTTTCTGGTTCAGATATTTCTCTCTCTCATATAACGCAACGGTTGCAGGAGGAGGGTGCCCACATCTTTTGGAGTCAGGATGCAACCAATCTGAACTTCTTCTGTGCGCCTGAGTCGCGTGTAGCTGAGGCATTGCCGTCGTCTACAGCGGCTTACTCGCCGTCATTGAAGACGCTAGGAGAGACTTCAAGAGTTCGAGGGCAGATTTCCGAAAAAGATCAGGCCGTTTGCCCGACGTTGCCACAGGTGGTGTGTTCGACCGCCATTAATCCAGCCAATCCCGAATATCGGGCGGCGCTAGATATGGGGTGCCCTGTCTTCCATCGCTCAGATTTGTTAGCTGCTCTTATTCAAGATTATCAGAGTGTGGCGATCGCAGGTACTCACGGTAAAACCACGACCAGTAGCATGATTGGGTACCTTTTGCTAGAAGCTGGCCTGGACCCAACCATTGTCGTTGGCGGTGAAGTAAAAGCCTGGGACGGTAACGCCCGCTTAGGAGAAGGGCCATATCTAGTGGCCGAAGCGGATGAATCGGATGGCTCTCTGGTCAAACTTGCCGCTCAAATTGGCGTGGTGACCAATATTGAACTGGATCACCCCGACCATTACACCAACCTGGATGAAGTCATCGACACCTTCAAGCTTTTTGAGCGCAACTGCAAAACCTTGATTGGCTGTATTGACTGCAAAACCGTCCGCGAAGACCTCAACCCAACCATTACCTATAGCCTTCAGCCAGAGCTAGAGGCCGACTACACCGCCGATAACATTACCTATACCGCAACAGGCACGACGGCTCACATCTGGGAACGTGGGCAACTCTTAGGCCAGTTGCACCTCAAGATCCTGGGGCAGCATAATCTCAGCAACGCGCTGGCGGCGATCGCCGTGGGTCGATTGCTGGGCTTAGAGTTTCAGGTGATAGCACCCATCCTGACGAACTTCGAAGGTGCCCGTCGTCGCTTTGAGCGCCGGGGTGAGCCTCATCACATCCTGTTTATTGATGATTACGCGCACCATCCCAGCGAAATTCAGGCCACTCTAGCCGCCGCTCGGCTGCAGGCATCACCGTCACATGGCGCGCCTCGACGAGTGATTGCGATTTTTCAGCCCCACCGCTATAGCCGCACCCAAGCTTTTATGGACGAGTTTGCTCAGTCCTTTAGCAATGCCGATCTCGTCGTTACGACGGATATTTACAGTGCGGGCGAACCAAATTTACAGGGGATTACCGGGCAGTCGGTCGCAGATGCGATCGCTCAGCGCCACTCTCAAGTTTCGTATCAGCCAACGCTCGCTGATGTGTCGGCTTACCTTCAGGACACACTTCGACCGGGTGACCTCGTGCTATTTTTAGGGGCAGGCAACCTCAATCGAATCATTCCTGACTTAGTTGTTTTTTATCAGCAGCTTGAGCAAGAGCACAGTGGAGCATTGCCCAAGCAAGCATAAAACGCTACTCTGGCGGGATGTTTTTGCTGTTGGCTTCACGTACTGTTGCGGGTAAGCTGTGGGCAGCAACACATCTATCAGGTTTGAGATAGCGTTTTGCTTAGACAGCGGCTAATGTCCATTTCAGTCAAGCTCATTTTCAGTCAACCTTACGGGTTTCTGGCTTGCGATTTCCATTCACACTGATCACGCTCTAGCGCCTTCTCTAAGTTATGGTGTCTCTCTTTGATGATTCGTTTACAGCTCGTACCGCTTCAGCGACGAGCCTCAATGTGGGTTTTGATGTCACCAGTCGCAAATCATCAGGATTGATACGACTGGAACGGACGCTGGAACCGATTCGCTTGCCAGAAACGAATTGTTTGATCAAACCTCAAACCTCACTCGCGCCGCTAACTTCGTTTCGGGTCGGTGGGATAGCTGAGTGGTACGCCGCGCCTCGACATCTGGAAGACTTACAAGCCAGCGTTGCCTGGGCAAAACGAGAAGGCTTGCCTGTGACGTTGCTAGGAGCGGGTAGTAATTTGCTGGTGAGCGATCGCGGCTTGCCCGGTTTGGTCATCTGCACCCGTCATCTGCGCTATAGCCACTTTGATGCTGAGACGGCTCAAATCATCGCGGCGGCTGGAGAACCGATTGTGCGGCTGGCGTGGCAGGCGGCTGAGCGGGGATGGCAGGGATTAGAGTGGGCAGTTGGCATTCCCGGTACGGTAGGGGGTGCCGTTGTCATGAATGCGGGTGCGCATGATAGCTGTACCGCCGATGTGTTGGTGAATGCTCATGTGCTTGGGCTAAATGGCACGATGGATGTGCTGTGGCCGCCAGACTTAAAGTTTAAGTATCGAACCTCGGTGTTGCAGAGCGATCGCCGCTTAGTCACACAGGCAACGTTTCAACTCCAGCCCGGAGCAGACCCTAAAAAGGTGATGGCCGCCACTAAGGCCCATTTTGAACGACGTCACGCGACACAGCCCTATCACCTGCCGAGTTGCGGCAGTGTGTTTCGCAATCCTGAACCCAAGAAGGCGGGTTGGCTAGTTGAACAGAGCGGATTGAAGGGCTATCAAATCGGGGGTGCTCAGATTTCAGAACTGCACGCAAATTTCATTGTGAATCGCGGCAGCGCAACGGCGAATGATATTTTTCAGCTCATTGGTTACATCCAAGAGCAAATTGCAGAGCGATGGTCAATTCATCTGGAACCGGAAGTCAAAATGATTGGCCGTTTTGAACGCAATGGCGATCGCTTTGACTTTTAAGACTTAACGTGAATTCAACGAATGCGCAAATTGGTATCCCGCGCGACGCGCGGGATACCAATTTGCGCATTCGTTGCCCGTTGGGCGGCTGAAATGGCGCTATCAAATTCACGTCACGTTAAAGCTTAAGGGTGCTTATTCTTCAATTAAACTCAATTCTTTCAATCCATCAATGGGTTCTGTAAAGGAGCATGATCCGAAGGAATGGAAGAACTCCCGTCGAGTTTTTGAAATTTCGTCTAGCGTCAGATGATACTCTTTCCAGGACAAGCTATCCGATGTGAATTGAAAATGGGCGATCGCCTGGTCTTGTAGCAACTCCGCCAAGTCATCTACGGTTGCTTTTTGCCCGTAGGCGAGTGCGGCTGCAACAGTCAGATTGAGAAACCCATGCATTGTTGTGGACGGACTTCCAGGGTTGTATGTCACCGGGTAAATCCCTCGCAAGGGGTGATGTAAGCCTGCGGTTGCTTTAAACGGAACACGCACATGGGCACAGTTCACCATAAACTGACTGAGTTGATTTGCATCAGGAAAGGCACTAGCCGTAATACCTCCTGTACGAACCTTAATAAATGCACCAGTGTTTTGCAATACTTCGAAATAGGGTTGCAGATCGGCATCTACTGGAACTTCAAAGAATGTATCCATGCCAACGGGAAGATGGGGCAGCAAGTTACCAATTTCGGTAGGTAGCAGGTGAGGAAATTCTAGAGCTACAATAACTACATCATGAATGGACGACGATTCTCCTGAAAAAACGCTGCGTGAGGAGAAGATGCGGTCATAGATGCGCTCCGGTTCCAACCCCAAGTCTTTAGAGACAATTACGCTCAGTGAATATGGCTTTGCGTCACGTTGTGAGTGGTTAGAAATAAGCGCTTCAAATTCAGTTAAACGTGTTTCTGGTAAAACGAAAGAGCCTAACATCCAACGGTAGGCAGTCTCCTCGCTTTGCTTGTAGTTTTCGATGGATTCAACGAGATTCAACGATGCTGGAGGAAATAATCCAGCATAATCTACAACGGATGTGAGTAGTGTTTTGATCGATGCAAACATGCAGCGGCAAGTCCTGATGAAGCGAAATGGAAGCAGGACACGATAACCTCATTGATTCATACTAAATCATTCTGGTGAAGCTGTTGTGATCCATCTGAGGAGGGAGGTCGATCGGGTTAATCATCAGACCAAATGAAATTATAATTGGATGCTTTTTAGACATGAGCTAGACACCGGGTTTCTGTGATGGAGGTGCTGAGACCTGGTTGCTTAACAACAAGAAACTCGGTATCCGGTCGTTAAAGCTAATGCTTATAAGAAAGAGTTTTTGGTATTGGAACGTTGAGGACAACACGAATGAAGGATTTATTTCCAATTAAACAATTTGATCATTTAGAGTTTTATGTTGGCAATGCCAAACAGTCAGCGCTCTTTTATTCCAAATGCTTTGGATTTACAACGACGGCCTATCGAGGATTAGAAACGGGCAGTCGCGACGTTGCATCTTATGTACTGGAACAAGGCTCAATCCGGTTCGTGTTGAGTACGGCATTAGATCCAAATCATCCGATTTCTAAGAGTGTGCTTCAGCATGGTGATGGCGTTGGCATTTTGGCGTTAGAGGTACCGGATGCTGATAAAGCACTTTGGGCTGCGACAGCGGGAGGTGCAACTGAGGCTATTCCATTCACCGAAGCAACGGATGAGAGTGGGATACTGCGATATTCTGCCATTCATGCGTATGGCGATGTGCTGATCAAGTTTGTCGATCGCAGCGATTATTCTGGTGTGTTTGCTCCTGGATTTCAAGCCCTATCAGCTCCTGCAACTGACCATTCGGCAGGGCTAACCGCGATCGATCATGTCGTTGCCAATGTTGAATTTGGAGCAATGGATCGCTGGGTACAGTTTTTTGCAGAGACGATGGGGTTTGATTTATTAGTGCATTTCGACGATCAAGCCATTTCAACCGAATACTCAGCCTTGATGTCAAAAGTGATGCAGGATGGAACGGGCAAGATTAAATTGCCGATCAATGAACCCGCTTATGGAAAACGTAAATCTCAAATTGAAGAATATCTCGAATACAACAACGGGCCGGGAGTTCAACACATTGCTTTAGCGACAAACAACATTATTGAAACGGTGAGCCAGCTTAAAGCGGCTGGAGTTGAATTTTTGCATGTCCCAAACACCTATTACGAAGAGTTAGAACAGCGAATTGGCCCGATTGATGAACCGATCGCCAAGTTAGCCGAGTTAGGAATCTTAGTCGATCGCGATCAGGAAGGATACTTACTTCAAATCTTTACGCAAACAGTACAGGATCGCCCAACGCTGTTTTTTGAAGTGATTGAACGGCACGGTGCACAAGGGTTTGGGGAAGGCAACTTTAAAGCATTATTTGAAGCGATCGAACGAGAGCAGGCGGTTCGAGGAAACCTTTGAAGGGTGCAACTATGACCTACTACTACACGCTAGGGACAATTCCGCACAAGCGACACACTCAGTTTCGGAAACCGGACGGTTCGCTGTATCACGAAGAACTGATGGGGGTGCACGGCTTTTCGGGAATTCAATCTCTGCTGTATCATCTGCATCCACCCACGCAAATTTATAAGATTTTGCACCATCAGCCAATTCAACTAGCGTATCGAGACGATGAACCGCTGTCGCCTCATCATTTGCGGACGGCAACCGTTGAGCCTGGAGGAGATGCGATCGCCGCTCGGATACCGCTCATGGGCAATGCAGATGTGTCGATTGCGATCGCCCGTCCCACGACCGCGATGACCTACTGGTACCGCTTTGCGCATGGGGATGAGGTGATCTTCATTCACGATGGCACTGGGGCGTTGGAGAGCCAGTACGGCCTTTTGCACTACAGGCCGGGAGATTATCTGGTGATTCCGGCGGGCGTGCTCTGGCGCATTCTGCCGGATAAGGGGAGTGAACAGCGGATGTTGGTGATAGAAGCTCACGGTCATATTGAACCACCCGCGCGCTATCTCAATCGCTACGGACAATTCCTGGAACATGCGCCTTATAATGAGCGCGACATTCGTCCGCCGGAAGCGCTGCATCCGCATGACGAAGCGGGTGAGTTCGAGATTCGAGTCAAGGCCAGAGGACAGATCACCCGCTATCTCTATCATCGCCATCCGCTAGACGTGGTGGGCTGGGATGGGCATCTCTATCCGTTCGCGCTCAACATTGCAGATTTCGAACCTGTCACTGGACGCATTCATCAACCCCCTCCCGTCCATCAAACCTTTGCGGGGCCAGGATTTGTGATTTGCTCGTTTGTGCCCCGACTCGTGGATTACCACCCCCAGGCGATTCCGGCTCCCTACAACCATTTCAATGTGGATTCAGATGAAATGCTGTACTACGTTGAAGGCAACTTTATTTCGCGCAAGGGAATCGAGCGTGGTTCCATGACCTTGCATCCGGGTGGGCTGCCTCACGGCCCTCATCCGGGTATGTATGAAGGTTCCATCGGCAAACATCAAACGGATGAACTGGCCGTGATGGTTGACACCTTTCGCCCACTACAGCTCACGCAACATACGGCTGAACTGGAGGATCAAAACTATCTTTACAGTTGGATTGAATAGCGAA
This sequence comes from Crinalium sp., assembly GCA_036703095.1. Classification (GTDB taxonomy): domain Bacteria; phylum Cyanobacteriota; class Cyanobacteriia; order Elainellales; family Elainellaceae; genus DATNPS01. The sequence continues at coordinate 12,148 of DATNPS010000029.1, forward strand.
GCCAGATCTGCGACTTCTCAAAGAAGTTGCAGATCTAAAATCAGAAGGAGTTTTATATGACTGATGTACTTACAAAATCATCAGGCGATTCGAAGATCTCATCTCGAATTCAGAATCGCTTACAGCGTGGTGAATTAACTCAAAAACAGGTTGATGAGTTTCAGGATTTTTTAACAGAGGTCGATCGCCAGTTTTTACATCACCGAATTATTACATATAACGCTTACACGCATTGGTTCAGCCAGGGTGTCGCAACGGATGATGAATTGAAACATTTCATTAAACAATTTTCGGTGTTTTCCAATCAGTTTCTGGTTGCTGCGTTATTGAAAGTGATTAATTCACCTACGCTTCAACAATCGCGTCAAAGTCGAGAGATTTTATTGAACGAGCTAGGCGTGATTTACCGTAAAGCTGGGACAGAGCTAACCAGTCATGCCGTCTCCAATGAAGACGACAAAGACCGGACGGGCGATCCAGAATTAGTCAGCACAGAAGGAACTGTAGATGGCGGCATTTGCCGATTTCGAGCAGCGCATTTCGAATGGTTGATTGGTGTAGCGGAGAGCTTGGGGCTGCATTTTGAGGACATCGGCAAACGCAAACACGGCAGACCGACCACGCTCCATTTCTGTGATGAATTGCAACGGCTGTATGGTAGCGATGATCCACACATTGCAGAAGGAGCCAGTTTTGCTGTTGAGAATTGGGCTGCTGCTGGCTTTTGGCAAGAGTTAGAAGATGGGCTGATGCGCCTGAAGCAACGCCGATATCCGCAACTGCGGCTGGCCTTTTTTACCTGGCACAACCGAGTTGAAGCGCAACACGCCGGACATACGCTGGAAGAATTGGAAGACGTTTACTTTCAACCGGATTTTGATCAGCAGAAGTTTATGCAAGGCGGTCAGGAAATTTTAGAAGCGATCGCCATTTTTTGGGATGGATTGGAGAGCGATCGCCTCAATCACATTTACGGTTAAGGATTGCGGATTTGCATAGTTTGCCAGGAGTCTAGCTATGGTTAGCATTCCGTCCAACGTGACTGACAGAATCAGTACACTGCAAGCATTAACTCAACTCTTTCGATTACCCGTTGGTATTCTTGCCGCTCTGGCAGGATGCGCCACCATCTATGTTATTAATGCGGCAACACCGCTATTAGACTATGTATTAACGGCGATTACGCTGGTCTGCATGATGTCTGCGGCGTGCGCCATTAACGATTATTGGGATATTGATAAAGACCGAATTGATCATCCCGAACGTCCATTGCCCTCTGGCCGACTCTCGTTATCCCAAGCCTGGTGGGTGGCTGTCATTTTATTTGGCTGTGCGCTCATCGCTGCTATTCCACTCGGCCTGTATCTATTCATTCTAGTTTTCAGTTGCGTCTTGCTGCTGTGGAATTACTCACATCTACTGCTATATAGCGGCATTTTAGGCAATCTGATTGTCGCCACCATCATCGCTGCACTGATCTTGATGGGAAGCGCCGTTGCCGATCGCCCTTTAGCCATGCTGTACCCAACTGGATTTTTGTTTTGCTACGCCCTTGCCAAAGAAATCATTTGGGATATCCATGATGCAGCAGGCGATCGCAGTCAGGGCATTGTCACGATCGCGAATCAGTGGGGCGATCGCACTGCATTTGTGACGGCCTGGAGTTTGTTAGGACTGGTGTTGCTGTCGATTCCAATGGCGGTTTATTGCTTGCCAATGGCTCATCCCTGGCTATTTACCCTGTGTTCTCTAGCGCTATTACTCAGTCTAGGAACTGCCCTGATTCAGTATCAACAACGGCGCGATGACATAGCATACAAGCAGTTGGTTTTCTGGGAGCGAATCAGTATGGTGTGTGGAATATTGTCACTGCTGGCGATCGCTCCAAGCTAATATAGCCGTAGCCACGGATATTAGGACGGGGTGCAGGGGTGAAACCCTTGGCTGAGGGTGAAGCCCACATACCCTTGTTTTTTCAATGTCCTAATGAGTGTGAATTCTCTTGTTCCACATATTCTTTTAACTGCTCAACCGTCATGTCGCCACACGACGCGATGTAATAAGTGCCGTGCCAAAACGCGGTCTGACATGAGGCATCTAAACAGGTTTTAAATTCTTTCCGAATCAAACGACTAGAAACGGTTTTCAAATTATTAACCAATTTGCTGAGCTGAACGTCTGGTGGAAAATCGATCCGTAGATACACATGATTTTCATCGCCATTGAAGCTTTCCAGTCGGCAATTCCACTTATCGCAAATCGCCAACATAATTTTGTGGAGTCGCTCCAATATCGCCGCATCAATGATTTTGCAACGATCTTTAGTGACAAGCACTAAGTGACATTTCAAACTGTAAACCGTTCTGTAGCCTTTGTTTGGGCGCATAGCACTAAAAATTATGCTATGGGTATAATATAAGTACGATACAAAATCTAACGGTATCGAATTATCCTTTTTCTCAAAATGAGATATTTGGGGTGCGGTAGCATCCTGCCGGGGAACGATCTCAATCTCTAAAACCACAAATTTGCAGATTTTGGAGGATCTGCACAGGTTGCTAGACGGTGAAGTGCATGGCAGGCGATCGCTCCATTAGATTCGTTCATCTATTCCTACTTACAGAAGCAGGAGGGCTGCTATGGAAAACTCACCGTTTGATCTAACTCTGGAACAGCAATTTCAAATGAAGGTACTAGAAGAATCAGCGCAAGATTTAAGCCTCGAACAGGCTCGTTCGATCCTTGTACAAACATCACGCCTGTTGATGTTAAAAGATAACGTGATTCGTGATTTGCTAAAAAGCTGTAAGCTTTAGAAACCTGGTCTGGTTGGATGTTGCGATCGCAACATCCAACCAGCACTATTTATTTTATGGCTGTAGGCAGATGAACAGTGTAGAGAGTTCAGCCATGCTTAAAAAACAGCTATCGGTACAACACTTAATCAGCACTGGAATCTCAACAACTGCTGCATCTGTCATGCTGCCACCCATTAATCAGTGGCTTACATCATTGACAGCGATTGAGTGTTGGCAACACTGCATTCAATTCATTCTTGCATCAAACCATCCGTTTCCATTGCATCACCTCCTCTACACGACGACGTTTTCAGATTGGGATTTGAACCAGGGGCTACCTCCCGCCTGGATTCCTTCCCCAGAGCAGATTCAGGCGACTAATCTAGCGGCGTTGATGCAAACGCTCAACATTCAAAGCTATCCCGACCTTCATGCCTGGTCAGTTCAACATCGCGCTGAATTTTGGGATCTGATGATTCGTCGGTTGGGCCTTCGATTTCAACATCCCTATCGTCAAGTCGTTGATCTGTCAGACGGAATTGAACATCCCAAATGGTTAGTAGATGCTCGTCTGAATATCGTGGAAAGCTGTTTCCAGGCACCGGATGATGCGATCGCCATTCTCTTTCAGCCTGAAGGCGGAACGCTATCCACCTGGAGTTACGGACAACTGCGCGCACTGGCCAATCGCGTTGCCAATGGGCTGATAGACGCTGGTTTTCAGGTCGGGGATGCGATCGCGATCGCGATGCCCATGACGGCTGAATCTGTTGCCATTTACTTAGGCATTCTCCAGGCGGGATGTGTGGTGGTTTCGATTGCGGATAGTTTTGCCAGTGATGAAATAGCGGCGCGTTTGCGGATAGCAAATGCTCAAGCGATTTTCACGCAAGATGTGATTCAACGAGCGGGTAAGCAACTGCCGCTCTATACCAAAGTGATTGAGGCGAAGGCACCGAAGGCGATCGCGCTGTCGTGCAACGACACATCTGTAGTTGAATTACGTTCAGGAGATTTAACCTGGCAATCATTCCTCAGTTCAAACGAACATTTCACCCCTGTTGCCGTTGAGCCATCAGCTTACACGAATATCCTGTTTTCATCGGGCACCACAGGTGATCCCAAAGCGATTCCCTGGACGCACACTACACCCATTAAGTGCGCTGTTGATGCCCATTTACATCACGATATTCATCCGGGTGATGTGCTGGCCTGGCCGACCAATTTGGGCTGGATGATGGGGCCTTGGTTAATTTACGCCAGTTTGATCAATCGAGGGGCGATCGCCCTTTACTACGGTGCGCCAACTCAGCGAGAATTCGGCCAGTTTATTCAAGATGCTCGCGTTACCATGCTGGGTGTTGTGCCCAGTTTAGTGAATAGCTGGAAAACAACAAACTGTATGCAGGGATTGGACTGGAGCGCGATTAAAGCCTTCAGTTCGACAGGCGAATGTTCGAATCCAGATGACATGCTCTTTCTCATGTCACTCGCAGGCTACAAACCGATCGTTGAATACTGTGGTGGCACCGAAATTGGCGGCGCATATATCACAGGTACCGTAGTCCAGCCCTGCATTCCAGCCACCTTCACCACTCCCGCTCTCGGCCTGGATATCGTCATCCTGGATGCTAACGATCACCCCGCCGACCAGGGCGAAGCCTTCCTCCTCCCCCCCTCCATCGGCCTCTCCACCCATCTCCTCAACAAAGACCATCATCAGGTCTACTTCGCTCACACCCCTTCCCTATCTCCCCCATCCTCCCCATCTTCCCCACCCCCCCGATCTCCCTCCCCTCCCCTCCGCCGTCACGGCGATCGCCTCCAACGTCTCCCAAACGGCTACTATCGCGCTCAGGGACGCGTTGATGACACGATGAACCTGGGGGGCATTAAAGTCAGCTCAGCCGAAATTGAACGGGTTCTGATTACGGTAGATGAGATTTGCGAAGCCGTCGCGATCGCCGTTTCTCCGCCCGATGGTGGCCCTAGCCAACTCGTGATTTATGCCGTCGTTGAACCCAATCTCTCGAAAACCGCAGAGGAGTTGAAATGTTGCTTACAGAGGGCGATCGCACAGCATTTGAATCCCCTATTCAAAATTCAAGATCTCGTAATTGTCGATGCATTGCCACGAACTGCGTCCAATAAAGTGATGCGACGTGTGTTGCGCGATCGCTATCCCATTCAATCCGCCCAGCCCAAAATGAAAATCCAGGAGGGTTAAGCGGCTTCTACGAGGCATTGCTTAACCTTCCTAGGCTTTCATGATGTTCGTTCCATTGAGCCATGAGTCATGATTATGAAATTTGCAGACCGGATGAATCGTCTAGGCACGGAATCTGCCTTTGATGTGTTAGCGAAAGCCAAACGGTTAGAGGCTGAAGGGAAAAGTATTATTCACCTCGAAATCGGTCAGCCCGACTTTCAAACGCCAGCCAATATTTGTGAGGCCGCCTGTCGTGCCATGAAGGATGGCTATACCGGATATGGCCCTGCGGCAGGACTATTAGAGTTTCGGGAAGCGGCGGCTGAACACATCTCTGCAACGCGAGGAATTGAGATTCATCCCAATGATGTCGTGGTAACACCAGGCGCTAAACCGATCATCTTTTTTACTCTGCTGGCGTTGATTGAGGAAGGCGATGAGGTCATTTATCCCAATCCTGGATTTCCCATTTACGAATCCATGATTAACTTTGTGGGCGCTAAAGCTGTACCTCTGCCGCTGCGGGAAGATGTTGGCTTTCGCTTTCACATGAATGACTTGATGAATGCTATCTCTGATCGCACTCGCTTATTGATCTTAAATTCCCCCCAAAATCCGACAGGGGGATTGTTAGAGAAATCGGATTTGGAGGCGATCGCCGCTCTAGCCCAAAAGCACGACTTTTACGTGCTTTCAGACGAAGTGTATTCGCGCATTTTATACGAAGGTCAGCATGAAAGCATCATTGCGATTCCCGGCATGAAAGAACGAACCATTCTAATTGATGGACATTCCAAAACCTATGCCATGACAGGATGGCGATTAGGATACGGAGTGGTGCCGCAACCGCTCGTAGAGCGAATGGTGCGGCTGATGATTAACTCTAATTCCTGCACCTGTTCATTTACACAAATCGCTGGAATTGAAGCTCTAAAAGGCCCGCAGGATTCCGTTCTGCAAATGGTGGCTGAGTTTAAGCGACGCCGAGATGCAATCGTGAGTGGGTTGAATGCGATCGCCGGAATTAGCTGTCTCAACCCTGCTGGCGCATTTTACGTCTTCCCTAATGTCAGCCAATTGCCGCTTTCAGCTAATGCACTGGCCGATTATTTGCTAGAAGAGGCAGGCGTTGCACTCCTGTCCGGCACGTCATTTGGACAATATGGCGATGGGTATGTCAGGCTTTCTTACGCCAATTCGCTAGAGAACATCCACGAAGCGTTGACTCGCATTCAAGCTGCTGTTGATAAACTTCGCAACACCACTATTGCACCTGCTAGCCATAGCAGGATAAATACCAATACTTCTCGGTTAACGCTCTAGCACCCAATGTAGAAGGCGAGCAGCTTTGCCGCTCGCCTTCTACATTGGATTTTCTGAACGCCGCAAACCAGCAATGTTTTCACAAGAGAACGTCGCCCCTCCGTCACACTGGCGGCAAATCAGTTCGATCATCTGTCCTGCTGAATTGCGAAAGAGCCATTGACATAAACAACCATCATTTTGAGGATGCGGTGATACGGGCATGAAGCCGTTATTTTGCCATGCGATCGCCCCTGCATCGACATCATCAACCCGCAGCGCAACGTGATGAACGACATTCAAACCGTATCCTTGCAACAGGCGATCGAGCTGATCATCCGGTGCATGGGGTGCAGCCAGAACCAGAATTCCTTGTGACGGCATTAGAGCCGACAGAAAATACATGGTTAAGTCATCTGGAAACGGAGCTTGCCCCGTACAAAAGTCTTGCGGCCATTGCCCTGGCCCTTCAAGAATTTGAGCACCATAATCAACCAGGCGATGGGCGTACTCCATCAGGAGGGCTGTACTGGGAAATAACAGGACAAAGTGATCAACAATAACAGGCTGTTCAAATAAGGTTGTGATAAATGACGAGTTTAGAAATTGAGGCGTTTTGCATTCTTCTCGATAAAAGAGCCGTCCCTCTATCTCAATAAAGGGCGATGGGTGGCGTATCCCTGTATTCACTGATGGTTGATTTGCTGTACTGTTTCTCATACTCTGCACCAAACCCATTACCGATTCAGGATGACCTGATGTTGTTGAGGATGAAGATGTTGAGCGGCTATGAATGACAGGTCGTGCTCCGTCAGAGCGTGCGCGGTTCGATTCATGGCATCAAACTTGTCGAGGAAGTTTAACAGTAACGCATCCCAATCGCCCGTTTTAATGATCTCCGATTTGTTACGGAAGTAATCCAAAATATCAGAGGGGTGGCTGCGTGTTTGCTCAATATCCGGATCACCCCCTTCGTGTTTGGCAGAAATATTGGGAATGTGATTTGCGAGTTCGATTAACTCGTCTCGACGGTTATAAGGCTGACGAACAATGCTTTTCCAGGTTTCGGTGATGTGATGTTCAAACCGAACAAGATCCTCAAATTCCAATGATTTTCTGAATTGCGTCGTGACTTCAATCGTTTCGTTATTAACCGAGTTACTCCAATTAAATCCGACGAGTGGAGTGCTGCCGTCATCCCTGGAGAAGAGTTTTGCGCCCAGCAGTGTCCACAGGGCCGAGTAGGGATTATCGTTTCCCATGAATACAGAAATTTTGAACTCGATATCAACTCCGAGACGATGTAGAAAATACCCTAACAAAACTGTTCCAGGATTAAGATTGAGCACCTGACGAATGCCATACGTCGTGTAGTAATACAGGTACTCATCGAGCCACTGAAGCGCGTGATCATTCGGTTGTCCCACACCACCGAAATAGCCCGTGATCGTCTCCGGCCCACCCAAATGAATATTAGAACCATCGGTTCCTTTGGTATCCAGCGTCACGACGAAACTGGCCCCGATGATTTGCATCGCTGCTGCGATCGCCACCAAATCTCCATCCGCCTCCTGCTCTTTCATCTTGCGGACTTGAATAAAGCGTGCGGGCATTAATGCGTTTTGGGCGATCGCTCGTTTCGCGGTGGCGATTATCCAGGGAAAATATTGACAGGCGCTGATTTCCAGCGTGACGGCAAACTCGTCATTGAAGGTGAGCGTATCGGCACGAGCACCTAGTACCTTGCGTCGATAGTCCGTAACGCTGATGAAAGAACCCGCTTCGGCCTGTTGCTGGAGCCAGTGTAAATCGGCAAGATAATCGGGACGGGTGCGTTCAACTTGGTGCAGCAGGTTAGATAACGTCATCGCATGACTGGCTTTAGCGTTGATCTCATCTGGCGAGCCATATTTTGCAACGACCTTGAGAACATCGTTGATGACCTGAGTATCTGGATTTGTGAGAACCGCATTGATCGCATCCAATCGATCAGACGGAATTTTGAGAGCGTCTTGAAGAGAGTTAGACATAAGATTTTATCTAAAGCTGTGTAGTTTAGACACCGGGTTTCTTGTATGAACGCACAGAGATATTTGTTAACCGATAGAAGAAACCCGGTGTCTGGGATGAACTTTATTGCCTAAGACGTTTTAATCACGTTGTATGTTTTGCCGACTCGCGTAAACGCGTCTACACAGTGATCCAGGTGCGATCGCGTATGAGCTGCCGACACCTGAACGCGAATTCGGGCCAATCCCTGTGGCACAACGGGATAGCTAAAGCCAATTACATAAATCCCTTCGTCCAATAAATCACGCGCCATCTGTTGCGCTAATTTAGCGTCATACAGCATGATCGGCGTAATCGGATGAGTGCCATCATTGATATCAAACCCTCGATCGCGCATTTGCTGACGAAAATAGCGGGTGTTGTCCATCAACCTGTCGCGCAATTCATGAGATTCGCCAAGGATATCTAACACCGTCAAGCTGGTGTACGCGATCGCAGGAGCGAGCGTGTTGGAAAACAAATAGGGGCGCGATCGCTGTCGCAACAGGTCGATAATCACTTTGCGACCTGTCGTAAACCCGCCCGACGCGCCACCCAACGCTTTCCCTAACGTGCTGGTGATAATATCCACCCGTCCCATCACACCACACTCTTCGAGCGAACCTCGTCCCGTTTTGCCTAAAACCCCGGTTCCGTGACTGTCATCGACCATCACCAGTGCATCATACATTTCTGCCAACTCGCAAATCTGCTGAAGTTTAGCGACATCTCCATCCATGCTAAAAACGCCATCCGTCGCAATCAGCCGAATCTTCGCAGCCTGCGCTTTTTGCAGTGCATGTTCCAACTCTTGCATGTCGCTGTGCGCATAGCGATATCGCTGCGCTTTGCAGAGTCGAATCCCATCGATGATGCTGGCATGGTTAAAGGCATCACTGATGACAGCAGAATCCGCATCTAACAGCGTCTCAAACAATCCACCGTTGGCATCAAAACAAGAGCCATATAAAATCGTGTCATCCGTGCCGAAGAAGGCAGAGATTTTAGCTTCCAATTCTTTATGAATTGTTTGAGTACCACAAATAAATCGCACCGAGGATAGGCCGAAGCCATACTTCTCTAATCCCGTCTGTGCCGCCACTATGATGTCAGGATGGTTTGCCAATCCTAAATAATTATTTGCACAAAAGTTCAGAACGTTCTGTCCTCCCTCAACTCGAATATCTGCACCCTGAGGAGTACTCAGAACTCGTTCTGCTTTAAACAACCCGGATTGACGGAGGTCATCCAGAGTGGCTTGGAAAATGAAGGCGAAGGATTTGGACATAGGAGTTAGGAGTCAGGAGTCAGGAGTCAGGAGTCAGGAGAAGGAAAAAATCTGTGATGTAGCGTGGGCTAGGTAGAGACGTGCCAGTGGCACATCTATAATGCCATCCATGCAGTAGTAGAGAAGAAAGATAAGAATAGAATCAGGAGTGAGGATTTTAGAGATTACGGGAAGGATAGGAGGGTAGGAGAAAGAGCAGGAATTGGAAAAGGGATGGTAAGGGAACCAGCAAGGAGATTTCAGGACTTAGTAGTTTGGCAGAAAGCTCATCAATTTGTTTTATCTGCCTATCGTTTTAGTAGTGTGTTTCCTAAAGCTGAAGTCTGTGCTTTAACGACTCAATTAAGAAGAGCAGCCGTTTCAATTCCAGCAAATATCGCAGAGGGATTTAAGAAAAGAACATCGGCAGACAAAGTGCGGTTTATGAATATCGTTCAAGATTCTCTCGAAGAGTGCCGATATTACTTAATTTTGGCTAAAGATCTGGAGTATGGCGATAGCAATCATCTTACTCAGCAACTTGAAGAAGTCAGTAAACTACTAGAAGCCTATTCCAATAAAATTCAACAACATCACTAACCTTTAATGCCCTCCTCTATTTCCCTTGTCTTCCTTCTGGCTCCTGACTCCTGACTCCTGACTCCTATCTTCTCAATCATCTCCTTCACGATCGCCCGCAAATCATAATCCGGCTTCCATCCCCAGTCGGCTCGCGCTTTTGAGTCGTCGATGATGGAGGGCCAGGAATCAGCGATCGCCTGTCGGAAATCGGGTTCGTAGCGGCATGTGAACTGGGGCAGATGGGTTTGGATTTCGGCCACCAGTTCGGCAGCCGAGAAACTGACAGCGGTAACGTTATAGCTAGAGCGGACGGTAATCGCGGCAGGTTCCGTCTGCATCAGATCCAGGATGGCCTTAATTGCATCGGGCATGTACATCATGGGAAGGCGCGTTTCGGGACGGACGAAGCAGGCATAGGTGCCGTCCTTTAGCGCCGAGTGGAAGATTTCGACCGCGAAATCAGTGGTGCCACCACCCGGAGGCGCGCTGTAGCTAATGATTCCGGGTAAGCGCAGGCTGCGGACATCGACGCCGAATCGGTGGGCGTAATAGTGGCAGAGCAATTCTCCCGTCACCTTCGTGATGCCATACATGGTAGATGGATCTTCAATCGTGACTTGAGGGGTATCTAGCTTGGGAGTATGAGGGCCAAAAACAGCGATCGAACTGGGGAAAAACACGTTCAGACCATACGTTCTAGCGGCTTCCAACACATTGCGGAGACCGTTAATATTTACATCCCAACAGCGATCGGGATGTTGTTCTCCTTTAGCAGACAGCACTCCAGCTAAGTGATAGATCGTGCCAACGTGGTACTGTTCAATCAGCGACTGGAGATGCTGCGAATCGGTGACATCCAGCACCTCATAGGGAGAGAACCCGTTGGCAGGAGTAATGTCATGCCGACCGCTGGCAATCACCTGGGATGTGCCGTAGCGCTGTCGCAATGCCACAACCAGGTCACTCCCCAGTTGCCCCGTTGCCCCCGTAACCAGAATTTTTTTCATACTGCATCTATCTCACACCGACATAAACAAGTTCTTAAGCACAAGGTTCTATACGGGCTTGGCATTGCCAAGCCCATACAGGCGTCTGTTACATTTCAGTTCAAATTAGGATTACGCCGCTACAGGACGCACCGCCAGCTCATGCAGCGTGTGCACCAGACGATAGGCTTCTTCCGTAGTGTTGTAGTGCACAAAGCCAATGCGCAACATACCGCCACTCGATTCCAGACCCAACCGCTGCGTCAGATTGAGGGCGTAGAAATTACCGTTCCAGGTAAAAATGCCGCGATCGCCCAACTCAGTCGCCAACTCACGGGGAGTATAGCCTTCCAGACGCAGCCCGATGGTAGGTGTGCGCCACGCAAACTGTTTGGGGTTGGTAATGCCATAAACCGTGACACCGGGAATTTGCAGCAAATTTGGAATGATTTCGTGAGAGAGCGATCGCTCATACTCCTGAATCGTTACCATTGCTGTAATCAAGGCTTCCCGCTGAGTCGAAACGGTTGGCGTAATCTGGCGGCCCAGTTTGGTGAGATAGTCGATCGCGGCAATGACTCCGGCCAATCCCTCAAAATTAGCCGTTCCCGTTTCCCAACGAGAGGGGCCATCATCCGGAGCCGGACGCACCTTGTAGGGGTGAAATCGCTCCAGATGCTCACGTTTGCCGTACAGGATGCCGATATGCGGCCCAAAGAATTTGTAGGCCGAGCAGGCCAGAAAATCACAATTCAGCGAATGTACATTAATTGGCCCGTGCGGCGCGTAGTGAACCGCATCGACAAACACAAGCGCACCCACGGCATGGGCTAGCCGCCCCACCTCCGCCACATTGTTGATCGTGCCAACCGCATTCGAGGCATACCCGATCGCCACCACCTTTGTTCGTTCCGTAATCAGCCGCTCCAGGGCTACTAAATCTAAGGTGCAGTCTTCCGGGTGAATATCAGCCGTTCGCACCACAATTCCCCGTTCGCGTAGCGCCAGCCAGGGAGCCACGTTGGCATCGTGATCCAGATTCGTGACGATGATTTCATCTCCCGCTTGCAGTTCCCGCCCGATCGCGCGGCTCATGGCAAACGTGAGCGTCGTCATGTTGGCTCCAAACACCACTTCATCGCGATCGCATCCCAGAAAATTGGCGACTGCCTCTCGTGCCGCATCGGCCAACGCATCCGTGCGAATGCTGGTGGCAAATGCACCGTGTGAATTGGCGTTTGACGTAATGAGATAGTCTGCGATCGCATCCACAACTGTCCTGGGAACCTGAGTTCCCCCCGGCCCATCTAAAAACACCACCGGATGCCCGCCCATTTTCTGCATCAGTGCCGGAAATTGAGCACGCACCCATGCGAGGTCTAAGACAGTCATGATGTTCTCCTGTATGGTAAGTGAGGATTTAAACGAGTTACAGAAATTACGCGACGCGTAATTTCTGTAACCCATCATTGATCGTCTGGCGGAAACAGTCCAGGACAGGTCAGCACAAACACATCTCTTACGCCTTGAGCATCTGTAGTCGCCTGGATAGGAGAGGTATAGTGGAAAAATTGCTCATCTCTAAACACCAAGAACTCGCCGGGCGTTAATACTTTGCTGATAACCGGACTGTCTTTCTTGGTTTTGTAAAGGTGTGTTTCTGCGCCTTCAACCCCATTGCGACACACAGAAAAAATGCCAACTAAATCAACGCCATCCCGATGGATACCTTCGGGTGCAGGATTGCCGATATTAAGTGAAGAGGCGGTTGTGCGAATTTGGTGAACGGCAATCTCTGTAGAGGTTGAGCACAGTTGGCAAAACTGAAAAAATTCCCAAATTATATTTTGAAAATCCTCCAATTGAACTAACTGATCTTCTAACTCTTCATACTCACGAATGACATCTCCCAAAAGAGGGTTATATGCTTTGCTTTGAAACAAACGACGATGCGGTTGTTTGATTAAGCGATCGCCAGCCACTTTAAAGTGTGAGAGCCGCCTGAAGCGATAACCACCGTCCAGATACGGATCAGCAGGCAGATTATTAAAGAATGGCTCTATCTGATCCACATGAATTGCGGTCAGCATTTCCAACACATAGCTCGCCAGACAGCCCGCATCTGGCTTCACAAATTCCATAGATTGATACACATTCTGCATGTACTCGATACCTCAATAAAGCAACTGTCAGACAACCCAGCGATCGCCCAACATAAAATCATTAGGAAAGCACAAAATAGCCATAGACAATTCCATTAAAGAATTGCCGAGCGGAAGATGTAACGACTGAAAGTATTGCGTTCCACAGGATGAGGATGAACTTTAAAGTGTTGAGTTATGTTGCAAGAATGTTACCTGTGGATCACCATACCAATACAACTGCCTATAGTGATCAGTTCTCTTAAGCAAGTCTATTGATCTCATTTTAGTTATGCTTTTATGTATTGTCGATCTTTATCTAAAAATTATGTTGGCGAATAACTAAGGCTTCATTCTATTTTGCTTTACAAAAGTTTGTATTGTTTGGTTAAATACCTGAGAACCTGTTCACTCAACACTCTAGAAACCCACGTAAAATGATGCAGGATTTATCTTTAGAGCAGATCGCTCAGCAAGCCCAAACGCTAGTCCAGGCCGAAACTGCTGTTGTAGCACTGGCAGAATCAGAGGGTGAAACCGTGTATTATGCTGCTGCTGTAGGGAAACATGCGGCTGCGATCGCCGGAAAGCGAGGAGACTCTGCGACATCTGGCCTTTGCGGCACAACCTTTCAGGAGGGTCAGCCTGTGCTGGTTTGCCAAACCAGAGGTGATGCACGGGTACGACAAGATTATGTAGAGGCGCTAGGAATTGAAACTGCGTTAGCTGTACCGATTTACTACAACGGTCAGCTTCTAGGGGCGCTGATGATGCTCAATCGTCAGGATGGCCGTTTATTTGACACTGAAGCTGAGCAGCAGCTCGCAACGTTTGCATCTGCTATCGCTCCACAGATTCAACAATGGATTTCTAAACTGAAATGATATGTTGAGTTCGTCAATCTATCAGGGATGGGGACAGAGGCGATCGCTCTCCTCTTCAGAATGAGTGTTCAAGTAATCTGCTAACCAGGTACAACTGCGATCGATTAAAGATGGCAAACTTAAATCTTCGATATTCCACAGGATTAAGGTGTCTTTTCCCGCTGAAATCAAACGCTTGCTATCAGGGCTAAACGCTACGCTATTCACGCCTGCTCGATGCCCTTTCAAGATGGTGAGCGGTTGTCCCTCGATTGTCCATAGCCGGATCGTTTGGTCAGTACTACCAGACGCAATGAGCGTTCCATCGGGGCTGAATGCCACTCCATAAACCTGGGCCTGATGTCCCTCCAAAGTGCGAACCAGAGTCCCGTCAGGTGTCCAGAGTTTTATCGTTTTATCGTCACTGGCAGATGCAATTAAGTTTCCATTTGGACTGATGCTAACCCAGCCAATGGGCTGTTGATGCGCCTGCCATTGTTGAATAATCTGCCCATTCGGTCGCCAAATTCGCACCCATCCATCTTCTCCACCGCTGGCAATCCAGCCTCCGTCTGGGTTAAAGCTGATGCTGTAAATATCCCCATACTGTCCTGGAAAGACAATACTTTCACCTGTGCTCAGAACCCACAAGCGAATTTTGCTATCACTATCACCGGAGACTAAGAGACGCCCATCGGGTGAAAAGCTCAAATCATTCACGGCCCGTTGATGCCCTGGCAAAACTTTATACGGATGACCATTGCTTTGAAATACCTCAATGTTGCCGTTGTTACCTGCGATCGCTACGAGATGGCTATCCGGACTAAACTTAACAGACCAGAGGCGACTCGGAGCCAATGCTGTATTGTATGCGCTATGTATCGTGTGGACTGGAGTGCCATCTATTGTCCAGGTCTGGAGAATTCCATCGTCGCCCACGGAGGCTATCAGTTGATTGTTGGGAGCGATCGCGGCTCGTTCTACTGCGCCTTGATGTCCCTGAAGCTTCATTGCAGGAGTATCTTGCAGTTGCCACAGATAAATTTTGTTGTCATTACCGCTCGATGCCAGACGTTTACTATCAGGACTGAAGCTGAGATGAGTGGCCTCTGCCGTATGTCCCTGTAACGAATCGAGCAAATCACCCCCTCGATTCCATAACTTCACAGTTCCATCTTGATGAGCAGACGCAATCATGCGACCATCAGGACTAAATCTCACATCTCTCACCCCATTGGGCTGAGTATCGTCAAACTGCTCTGCCTGATCAACCGATACCTGTTTTCCAAAGGTTGAAATTAAAGTTCCATTTAATTGCCACAGTTGCAGTTTTCCATCCAGACTGCCAGAAATAATGAATTGCCCATCAGGACTGAATGCAACGCTAGACACCTGAGTTTGAGAAGCTTTCCAGGATTTAATCTGCTTGCCATTGCGTTGCCATAATCGTATAGTGCCTGCGCTGTCAGATGAAACAAGCTGCTGTCCATTGAGACTAAATGCAACCGATAAGACCTGTGCTTGATGACCGTTTAGAGTTGTGAGCAACTGTCCGTTCCGTCTCCACAATTTCACCTGGTTGTTATCATGGGCGGACGCAATGAGCTGTCCATCCGGGCTAAAGCTAACTGAGCGGATTGGGGAGGCAGGCGAAGATGTGGATGGCTTTTGCAGGGTAGCGATGAGATGACCATCTAAACTCCAGAGCTGTAAACCTCCGTCTACCCCACCTGATGCAATCGCCTTTCCATCTGGGCTAAATGCAAGGCTTAACACCCCTTGTAAAGCATCCCAACGGTGTTCTAAGCTGCCATTCAAATGCCAAATTTTAATGATTTTATCGCCTCCTCCTGATGCTATCCACTGACTATCTGGGCTGAATGTCACCGTATTGACCCAATCTCGATGTTCCAGCACATTGCGTTCGCGAATCCAATTACTGGCTTGCAGGAGCACGACCATCGTATTAAAACGCACATTAGGATCGACCCAGTGAACCCATTGAGATTGGATCGTATCAGCAGCTTGCAAGCTTTGTAGAAGTGCATTCCACCTGTTCCCCGTTTGAAAATTGGCGTCTGAAGAACTGATTAATGCTTTAATTTCTCCCTTTATAGATTCTTGACGAGCCAACTCTAGGGCGATCGCTGTTACGATCGAAAGTAAAAGTGTCGATACAATGGCGGCCAATAGCATTCGCTGCCGTCGCGTTTCTGCTTGGCGACTGATCAAAATATATTCGCGTTGCAGTACGGTTAGTTTAGGCTCTTTGGTTAATTCCTGGACTGCCCAGGTTTCAACAGATTCCAGATAACTGCCGCGCAATAATAAGCTGGTGTCTCGCGTTTGATTTCCCCACTCTTCTGCTCGTATCAGTACTTGAGTATGGGTTCGAACATAAGCTAAATCTGTGTCTAAGCAAGTGAGCAATTTTTGAAACTCTACATCAAAATTATCTTCTCGAAAAATTAACCAGTTGATCTCAGCCAGTACTTTAGGAACTTCACTGTAATTAACCTCCTGACATACCACAGGAATCAATCGCTTATTGTGCTCGATCGCATACTTCAGCTCTTTGGCACATTCTTCAGACTGTAATGATTGTGGGCTGAGTACAAAAACAAATGCTTCTGATTCTAAAATTCCAACAGCAATTTCATTGCGCCATAGTGCCGCAGGTGGAATGTCTTGTAAATCTAACCAAACTTGACGGTTGTTCGCATTTAACGCTTCATATAACCGAATGACAAACTCTTTATTTTTACGAGAATACGAGAGAAAAACGTTTGGGTTGCGCGGGGTTGAGCCAGATTCTGAACTGTTAGAAATGGTAGACATATTTAAGCAGTTAGATATGATTAAAATCCCAAAGGGTTTGTGCTGCATCCCTTTGGGACGTGGCACACATCCTTTGGGATTTTGTATCAAACTTTATCGATGTACTTACTACGGATTCTTCTGAGTATTTTTAGGTGGTTGTTGTGGTGGATCATTATCACGAGCACGATCGCCTGAATCAGACCAATCCAAATCATTGATATCCAATCCAAAGCTAGCTTTCTCAACCCACTCCGCTTTAATCACTGACCACCAATCTTGCGCTAATCCATTCAAAACATAGTCATAGGGCAGCCAACCATAGCCGCAATTTCCCCATTGCTCGCCCCAAGAGTTTTTAATCAAAAACGCACCGGGATTTTCGGTATTTTGAATGCGTTTATAGTCGCTATAGCCAACGGCGATCGCTGCATGTCCGCCTTCGCGCTGGCTGTTTTGAGTGGGATAGGGAATGTGTCCTTCTGCATCCACTTTCGAGTACAGTGCGTCATAAACCGAAAAGCCAAACATACAGGGAAAGCCAGCCGCTAAAACGGTTTTAATCTGCGTCAGTAGCTCATCCGGTTGAATCGACGGATCATCCAGGCGGAAGTAGGAAATGGCCTGGTAGTTTTGAGCAAAGGCATAGCAAAATGCCGATGGATCACTATCAAACTGATCTTCTTGATAGGGATGATGTTGCTCAGGTGGGGTTCCAAACAAGACAAGCGATCGCATGGTTTCCCGCACTGAAGCGCCCGAATCTCCTTTACGACGCATCAGATCACGCGTCACTTTGTACAAAAACAGGCTGGAGAGTTCCGTGTAATGTCCTGAGCTTTTTTTCTCAAAGAACTCAGCAAGTGCTACTCCAGCATGGGCTGTACAGGAATCAAGAGAACCTTGATCCTTGACTGGACTACACCACTGGCTCAAATCAACGAACTGGGGCAATCCTAAATAAACTCGAACGGTAGGAGAACCGAGCGGTAATTCTTGATGCTCTCGAGCGGATTGAACCTGCGTGAGCTTTTGTCGCGTCCGAATCATTTGTTCGAGCCTGCCCGATACGGGTATTTGTAAGATGTCTGATGACGCTGCAATGCGTACAAACGTGCGATCAGAAGCAGGGCCGAGTATCGTATGAGCAGCTTCTACATCTTCAGGAGTTGATGGCTTCAAGTGATCCAGAATAACTTCAGTGATCTGATCTAGACGTGAGCGTTTTTCAGTTGTTTTCTCAGGGTCTTGCAAATCTTGCTGAAAATCCTCTAATGTTTCCTCTAAGTTCTGGTAGAAGAATCTGAAAAGTTTTTGATTCAGGGATGAATTATTAGAGGACAGTAGGGAAGCAACAGTCGTTGTCACAGCTTCTTGTACCAACGTTTTGAATTCGTCAACTTTACGAGAATCAGGTATCACAGCTACCTGATGTTTCTGGTCCCTTGCAAAATCTTGAAACCGTCGATGCCAAATATTGAGGTCTTTGCAACGCCTCTCTGCTTTCATATTGTTCAGACCTGTCGATGCTACGGATGTCGTATCCGTTGAATCATCTATTTTTAACTGCTCAACAATTGTCTCTAACCATGCCAATTGAGCAATGTATCCAAACTGGGTTAACCCATCTGCGATCGCCCGATTTAGATCATCGTGAATGCCAAGCGGCGAAATGAGCTGCGCGACAACTTGTAAGATCGGCTTAAACCATAGCTCAGCATAGGATAGGGCCAGTTGTTTGAGGCGATCGCAGGTGACCTGCCAATTATCTACTTTATTTTTACTGTTAATAATTTTGTCAATTTGGTCAGTAATATCTTGAGCATCTGTGATGGATGGGAGCGATGTTTTTAACGTCTTTAATTGCTGTTCGAGTGTCTTAATTAAGCTATCACTTTTGCTTGAATCATCAGTTAGTGAAATCGCCTGAAGTCTTTCTGTAATGTTACAAATATCGAGAATGACCGCATATCCGCCTAACTCGTCTACCATCGTTTCTACCATAATGGGAAGAATAGTAGGTTCTAAAAGCACAAATGATTCCTGCTTGCAGAGATCGAGTATGCTTCGTGTGTCCAGTGCAACAATGCCATCCGATGTAATATCTTGATCAATCTGAAATTGCTTTACAGCTTCTTCAGTAACGGTTTCAAACACGCCTGTCGTGGGAGCGCTATAGTATCCTAATGCTCTCAGCAGCTCCTGCAAATAAATAATGGCTGAGCCTGAATCACCGCGTTGATAAACTTTATTAATTTGAAGCGGGTAACTAGTTGCATACCCGTCGCCAGTTTCCAGCCAGTTAGCTAAGCAACGCAAAAACATATCATCTAATTGTTTCTCATCATATTGAAATAGCAATGTGGGCGATTGATGTTGAACAGCTTTAAAGAATTGCTGCAACCGACAATACTGATCGTTTATGCGTTGTTTAAGACGCGTACAATCATCTAAGTTTGATTCAGCAGAGTCAGAATTGCTTGTATCGTATAGTTCTGCTCTGACTAGACGGGCTACTACTTCTGCAATCGGAGTAATTCGCTGTTTAATTTGCTTCTCAGGGTCTGTCTGAAATTGGGGAGCTGTATTTCTGAGATATTGCAAAATCTTCTGCGACCCACCCAACTGATTACAAAGCGTACCTTGATTTTTGTAAGCTTCCTCTAGAAACTCATAGAGGCTATTTGTTACAAAATTTAATTGTCGAGCCGAGACTGGACGCTCAAATGGAATACTGAGACTACCTCGAGAGGGCTTGTCTGGCTTGATGTCCTGACGTAAGCTATCATCTATGGCTTGTCTTAACCATTGTCGGGTTCTAGGGCCGATCCAACCAAATTCTATACGAGAATCGTCAGGGGCTTCCGGAAAATCTCCATGCTCTCGTTGAAACGTTTCAATCGCCTGACGCGTGTTAATATCCAGTTGACCTGTAAGCTGAACCTGTGGATATTTCTTTAATGCCTGCAATTGATATTGAAGATAAAGAATACCTGGGCCATAGCCGTTGTCATAGATTTTCTGTTCTTCATCGCTGGCGATCGCTGTAAGCGCAATTAACTCTGCCATAACGACTGGACTGACTATCCCAGTTACTGAAAATGTTTGTTCGTCTTGAAATTGACGAACACTCTCTTCAGTCGCAACTCCAAAATATCCCCACTCATCACCTTGAGTATAGTAGCCGAGCTTCATTAAATTCTTTTGTAGCTCTTCGACCGCTTTTCCCTGTTTCCCTCGACACAATACTCGTGGTTCAGAACAAGCAGATAGAAAATAAATTTTACTGGCAGCTTCCTGCTCTATTTCATCAGTTGTGGGTAACGCTATTTCGTTCAACGTGTCTAACGTCTTTTGGCTCAACGTACCAGCTTTTGCTTGTTCAGCTAAATGCTGAGACAGAAGATTTTTAAGTTGAGATAGAGCATTGGTGATTTGGTCAACTCTGTTAACCAGGGACTCTGTTTTGTCACCCAACTGTAACTTCTTACGAGCAATCCGAATGCGATTCCGAAAGTTACGCAAATCCTTGAGTTTTGGATCTCGAACATCAGGATAATCTGGTACCCAACCCATACCACGCTTATTCATAACAGATCACCCAAGTTGCGATTATTAACCATACCCAGGTGCTAGTCTAACTAAGTACTCAAAGACTTTGTCAAGCTGATGTATGTGAATATTAATGTGGCTCGAAGAACATACAGTACTTGGGCTGAGCATCCGTAATACGCATTGGGTGAATCACGATAGAATTCCAGTACGTTTGGGCAACACTGAGGGCTGAAGCGATGGCATACAGTGCCTTTACGCCAGAGCAACTCAACCAAACCTTTGAAATTGCGATTCAAAGTCACCAGGATCTAAAAGCAGCCAATTGAGTTAACCCCAGCCTTCAAAGCTTATTGCGCTCATTCTCATTGAGCTGAAACGGATGATGGGCGATCGGATCAGCCTATTCCCAGGCGTGCCGTTTGATGTGGATTCAACAAGTGGAAATTTCTCGAACTTCACCGAAATGTTGCCTTTATTGATGTCAAAGATTACTAGATTGAGCAGTTAGAGAATGTTATTAGTATCCTGCTGATTATGGTCGATCCTCAACGTCAACTTATTGCCAGCCATTAAGAACCAGTAATTCTCAGTGTGCAAAGCGGTGGCAGAGAAACTCGTCTGCGGCGTGTTTCTCTGCCACCGCGTGTGGGTTTGGCACGCCCGATGGGCGTGCCAAACCCACACGCAGTTTCAAAATAAGAATTACTGATTAAGTACAGCGAGTGAAACGGTTATTGCAGTTCCAGACTGTGGTGAATGATAGGTAGCTCAAACAAAAAAGTTCGTGTTTCATACGAAACACGAACTTTCAGATTCATAAAACCTCTTAGAAGGTATCTAGAGTTTTTAAGAGTTTGCTATGCCAGGAGGGAGACTTGAACTCCCGACACGAGGATTTTCAGTCCTCTGCTCTACCAACTGAGCTATCCCGGCTAAAGGCGATCAAATAACTTATGGGTCATCCAAGGGCTAACGAACCTCAGCGCTGGCTGGCCGAAAGAAATTTGGCGCTTAATTAAGCTAACAAACTTATGGGATCTTGGCAAGCATTTTTTTGGGCGCTGTCATTTTTTTTGAAACAGCGCCCTGAAATCCACTTAAACGGGGCGCAAACGGGTCACTTTTAAGCTGAATGCGCCTGTACCCTGGCCTCCATAAGGCCGGACACGAACAATATAGTTACCGGGATTGCTGATCCGGGCAAACAGGAGAGAATTTGTGGTGCCATCGGGGCCATCATCGTTTTCTCCAGCGGTAGATCCATCAGGAGCAATCAGCGTGACGATGGTGTCAAACTCATCGGAGGTCAAATCGATAGCAACTTGGTCGCCAGCCTGTAAGCTGACGATATAGTCGCGAGCAAATCCACCAAATCCTGTAGGAATATCTTTATCCGTTAGAGTATCGGAAACCTCGTTACTAGAGGGCATTCGAATAGGATTATAGATAGCGGCGGTCTGGGCGTTGGCGGTAAGAGCACTCATCCCAATGGTTAAAGCGGCTGCCGGAAACATTAATGGAAGGCTGAGCCTGGTGATCAAAGACTTACGCATGTGCGTGTTGTACCTACGGAGTAGAAGTAGAACTCGTCAATTATGACCTATTTTCTCTCTAGCGTCTTGTCCTGACATGTTTCTACAGCAATTCTCATTATGCCATTAGGGCCGTGCAAGCGCACCTGAGGCGCGCTTG
>DATNPS010000069.1:0-6502 GCA_036703095.1 Crinalium sp.
CAACTGGGAATGGCGCTATTGGCCAGATTCGCTGACGTGGGAGTTGAGCGATCGCCTCCGTACATTAACCACTGCCTTTGGCCGATCTCCCAAACCCAAGTCAGAGCAATCTGCACACCATTGATGTAACTTCGGCGAACACACAAATGGGTGCTCTGCACGACGCGCAGAGCACCCATTTTCAACAGTTTAGCCGTGCTCTAAAGAGCAATTTAGCGTGTCTTTCGTATCGCGCTGTGTCCATCCCGTTTTTCCGGCGGCAACCTGACACAAATAGCTGCGAGTCTTATCGTGCAGTGTGGCTTCGGTAAATTCTGCCCCATCGATATTGATACCCAATACCGTTGCTTCGCTCAGATCGGCTGTACTTAAATCGGCCTGAGTCAAGTTGCTCCAGTTCAAATTCGCCTGATGCAACGTTGCGCCGGACAGATCTGATCCAGTTAAATTGGCCCCAGCCATCCTGACGCCCTTCATGGTGGCTTCGCTCAGGTTGGTGGCGGCCAGATTTGCGCCTTCCAGATTGACGCCACTCAGTTTGGCTTCGTTCAGGTTGACGCCACTCAAGTCAATGCCTTGCAGATCCAGACCGTTTAAAAAGGCACCTTGTAAGTTAACGCCATTCAGAAACGCGCCCCGCAGGTTAGCTCCACTCAGTCGTGCTCCACTCAGGTTGGCCCAGCTTAAGTTTGCGCCGCTCAAATCTGCACCCCGTAAATTGGCACCCTGTAGATTTGCACCGCAGAGATTGGTTCGATGTAGATTTGCGCCCCGTAAGTTGGCATTACTCAGATTTGCGCCGCTGAGTTTTGCGCCCGTCAGGTCTGATTTGACTAAAAACGCGCCACACAGGATGGCTTTGGTTAAGTCAGCATCTAGCAACTGTCCATCGCTGAGTTTTACAAAGCTTAAATCTGCCCAGTTCAAAAAGGCTCCGCTCAGATCTGCTTTAGTGAGGAACGCCCGATTCAGGTTGGTGCCTGTCAGATTTGCGCCGATTAACTTCACCTCAATCAGGGTGCTTCCACTCAGATTTGCTCCTTTAAGATTAATGCCTTGAAAGTCTCTACGTCCTGCTTCGTAGCATTTGAGTAGATAACTAGTGTCCATTGACGAATAAATTCCTTGGATAGTCCGACGTTGAGCCTGGTCTAGGCAGTAGGCTAGGATTTTGTCAGATAGTGACTGGGAGGAATGAATAATCAAAATTGCCGACCACCTGGTGTTGCACTTAAATTTCCCTGGAAGCGTCAAAGTAGGTGAGTGTGTTTACAAAGCTTTGTAGCTCGCTATTGTCTCTATTCCCACCTTAGAGCAGACCTCGGAGCCCGTGTTGCTCCCTTAAGATTGCTTGATGAATAGGTAGAAAAGTCAACATCTGGATCAGTATGGTTAGAAAAGTTGCGTTTGGGCTGCTGTGGGTCGGGTTTGTCGCGTATGCCGTTTTGCTGGCTCCACCCGATCGCCCCGATACCTTAACGCTCATTCAAAATTTATCGACGGGCCAGTGGGATGGGATCAATCCGCTAGTCATCGCCCTATTTAATATCATGGGCGTCTGGCCGCTGATCTATAGCGGTTTGTTGTTTATCGACGGACGGGGACAAACGGTGCGGGCGTGGCCATTTGCGATCGCCTCGTTTGCCGTTGGAGCCTTTGCCATACTGCCCTACTTAGCGCTACGCAAACCCAATCCAACCTTTACAGGTGAGAAAACGGGTTCGCTGAAGCTGTGGGATTCGCGCTGGTTAGGTGTCGTAGCGGCGCTATTGGCGGTTGTGCTGGTAGGGTATGGGGCGATCGCTGGAGACTGGAGCGATTTTGTGCAACAGTGGCAAACCAGCCGCTTTATCCACGTGATGAGTCTGGATTTTTGTATGCTGTGTTTGCTCTTTCCGGCCTTGCTGGGAGATGATATGGCACGACGGGGATTGCAGGATTCGCGCGTTTTTTGGGGCGTAGCGCTGATTCCTTTGTTTGGCCCGTTGGCGTATCTGATATTTCGTCCGTCGTTGCAGGCTGGTACGCCTAAAGCGTCTGCTTATGCATCGGGGCAGGGATTTAGTGTTGCCTCTAAACGTTAGCGTTTTTGCCATTTCAGCCGCGCGATGCGCGGCTGAAATGGCGTTATCAAATTCACGTTACCCTCGATGAATGAGGATGCTTAGTTGAAGATCTCTCTGAGGGCTTGCCCCCAGACCCCCATTGGGGAGCGAGCGGCGCTCCCCAAACCCCTTCCGCAAGGTGTTCATGATTGGTGTTCGCGATCGCTTCGCATTGCCTCCATAGCGGCTGTGCTGGTGGTGGTCATATTTAATCCCCCAGTCTGCTTGGCAGACTTTGTTTAAGTAGCCGCAAATTTATTCGCTAGGTTGAGATTCAATGAGGTTTCTATCGTGTTCGATTTGGCGACGCAGATCGTCGGTCGTGCTGAGTAGCTTGGTTTGGGCGATCGCCTTTTGGTTTCCCGATTTCATCCATTTCAACTGCACGGTTTCGCTCTCGGCTTCGGCATCTCCCAAGATCAGACAGGCGATCGCCCCACTGCGGTCGGCCCGTTTGAACTGTTTGCCAAAGGCACTGCCGCTCAGGTCAATTTCTGCTGAAAATCCAAGGCGACGTAGCGATTGAGCGAGTGTGAGGGCTTGGGCTTCGGCGCGATCGCCCTTCGAGACGACATAAAAATCGAGATTCGGTGGGGTGGGTGGGGTGAGCTGCTGAAGCAACAGGATCAATCGCTCCATGCCCAGCCCCCAACCGATGGCTGGAGTGGATGGCCCGCCCAGTTGTGCCACCAGTCCGTCATAACGTCCGCCACCGCACACCGTGGCCTGCGCTCCCAGATCGTCGGATTGGATCTCGAACGCGGTGTGGGTGTAGTAGTCCAGCCCGCGCACCAGACGAGCGTTGATATTGTACGCAATGCCCAGATCGGTGAGCCGCTGCTGAACTTGCTCAAATCGGGCTTTTGATTCTGGACTGAGATACTCTAAAACGCTGGGCGCGTCCTGAACGATCGCCTTGGTGCGCTCATCTTTGCTGTCTAGAATCCGCAATGGATTGCGGGTCAGGCGATCTTGAGAATCGGCGTCTAGTTCCGCTTTGTAGGGTGTGAAGTAGTTGATCAGTGCTTCGCGGTAGTGCTGGCGATCGTCCAGGGTGCCGATGGAGTTGAGATCTAGCCTGAGATTCTTTAAGCCCAGAGCTTGCAAGAGATCGGTCGCCAGGGCAATCACTTCGGTATCGGCGCGGGGATCATCACTGCCTAAAATCTCGACGTCCAACTGGTGAAACTGTCGCTGCCGTCCGGCCTGGGGACGTTCATAGCGAAACACTGGCCCGGTTGACCAGAGCCGCTGAACGGTACCTGCGGCGTATAGCTTGTGCTCGATCAGCGATCGCACCAGCCCAGCTGTAATCTCTGGGCGTAGCGTAATCGAGCGATCGCCCCGGTCGGTAAAGGTATACATCTCTTTGCCCACCACATCGGTCGCTTCCCCAATACCGCGCTCAAACAGTTCAGTTTGCTCAAAGATAGGGGTGCGAATTTCCCGATAGGCGGCTTTGTTGAAAATGTCTCGCGCAACTGATTCAACCCGCTGCCAATAAACGGCTTCTTCGGGCAGAATGTCGCGTGTTCCTCGAATTGCTTGAATAGTTCCCATACTGTCAAAATTTAAGGTTCTACGGATTCCCAGGCACCGTAGCGATCGCCATAGTACTGCAAAATCTGCGCCACCCGTTGCTGAGACGCCTCAGTCGCTGTGGTGGTATAGCGAATCTCTATGCCACCGACCTGACTCTGCCGATAATTAAACTGGCGCGATCGCTGGGGCAACAGCTCAGCCTCTACTCCCGTTACTTGACGCAAATGAGCGGCTAACTCCCGATACACAGTGAGCGGCAATTCGGAGTTTTGGATCGTATGGGATGGGATGGACTGAGATAAATTGGGAACGACTGACGGGTCTATCACGAGAACGGGCAATTCCTCTAAAAAACAGGGCTAACGGCGGTAATGGATGATCTAAAACGTGTCTTCTGTGGGTGCAGGTAGCGAGCCTGGATGAATGGGTAACGTGCAGCA
This sequence comes from Crinalium sp., assembly GCA_036703095.1. Lineage (GTDB taxonomy): Bacteria > Cyanobacteriota > Cyanobacteriia > Elainellales > Elainellaceae > DATNPS01. Next base: position 4,088 of record DATNPS010000069.1, read on the forward strand.
GTTGACTTCATCAATGCACACCTTGCCCCACTGCAATGCCCATCGTACCAAAGCAACCCGATTGCCTGTAGCAGTTTTAGTGAGAATGTTGCTGACGTGGTTATCAACAGTGCGCTTGCTAATGTCGAGCTTTTCCGCGATTTCCTGATTGGTCAACCCGGCAGCTACGAGTTCAACGATTTGTAGCTCTCGATCAGAGAGAGCGCTGGAGTTTTGATTGTCATCACCAGCCATAGAGCCTTCCCACCTGTGTATATGTACTTACTGCCTTCTTCAATTCTAGGGGGTTTATTGGCAAAACCGTCTGCTGATCCGGCTTTGCACACCTAAATGAGGGGATGAAAATCTTTAAGAATCGTGTAGAAAATAAGTCTGGGCATCCCAGACTCATTAAAATTGCTCGGACATTAAGGACGAGCGCCCGTTGTGGGGGCGCTTTCCTGCATCCCGGACGAATTTATTCATTAAACTCATTCACTGTAGGATGATCAAAGGGCGATCGCCCGTCTCATCATTGAGGTTGTCTCGTTATTGGCTTTTAGCTAGCAATGCTGGTCTGAAGGCTCTGCCCCCTTGCTCCGTTAATGCAGGCGGAGCTTCCAAAGCGACCTTTCCAGGCAAAGCCCGAAAACGAGACGTTCAACGGGATGTTCAGCCTCACTTCTCCTGTTCAGATTCAACTGGCTTCTGGCTCCTGGCTCCTGGCTCCTGACTCCTGCCCTTTGCCTTCTTCTCTGCCATCAACACCCGGTATTTCCCCCAATCGGTACAGTTGTTTCGCGAGCATAGCGTATGGCGTATTCTGTCAAATTTGTTCTGGATACCTGGTTGAAACAAAGCACAGCAGATAGTTCCCAGCTTTCTGATGACCAGTTGCAATATATTGATGCAGGCACAGAGCTACCGATTATCGGCGTGCAGCCTGTGGACAACAACCACATTAAGATCACCTTCGGCCAGGACGCTCAGGGGAATCAAATCTTTTTTAAGGGAAAAAATACCTGGTATGCCTATGGCCCTGGCGTGCAGCTTTTGAGAGACGGAGAGCTAGTTACAGCAGACAATCCAGACTCGCAGCCCGATACCGACGCTCCCGTCTATGTGATTAAAGCCGTTTTAGATACCTGGCTAAAGCAAAGCACTATTCAGGGATCGCAGTTGCCCGACGATCAGCGGCAATTTCTCGATGCGGGTACGGTTTTGCCGATCTCCAGTTATGCCATTTTGGACGATCACTTGAAGATCACCTTGGGGAAAGACGATGAGGGCAAACAGGTCTTTTTTAAGGGATTGACCACCTGGTACGTTTACCGCTCGGATGTGCAAATTTTGCGCGACGGTAAGGTGATTATCACCGGAACTGAACCGGACGTTTCACCCACGCCACTCTACGTTCTGAAAGCCGTTTTGGATACCTGGCTGAAGCGCAGTACGGCGCAGGGATCGACCTTGCCAGATAGCCAGCGTCAGTTGTTGAATGCGGGTACAGTTCTGCCGATTTCCAGCTATGCGCTGATTGAACCGGATCACCTGCAAATTGCACTGGGTAAAGATAGTGACGGCAATCAGATTTTCTTTAAGGGATTAACCACCTGGTATGTTTACCGTTCAGACGTCCAAATTTTGCGCGACGGTAAAGTCATTATTTTTGGATCGGATTCGGATACAGACGCGGACACCACGCCCGAAGGTAGGCATATCAACAGTAGAGGGCTGCAACTGCTGAAGTCGTTTGAGGGACTGTCGCTTACAGCATATCGGGACGTAGTGGGAGTATGGACGATTGGGTATGGCACGACCGCAGGTGTCAAACCTGGGATGAAGATTACTCAGAAGCAAGCGGAAGCCTTGCTGAGACGAGACTTGCAGCGATTTGAACGAGCCGTGTCAAATTTGGTGAAGGTGCCGCTAACTGACAATCAATTTGCGGCACTGGTGTCCTTTACCTATAACGTCGGTGAGCGAGCGCTGGCCACTTCGTCTCTGTTGAGGGTGCTGAATCAACGGAATTATCGGGGAGCCGCCGATCAATTTCTTCGCTGGAATCGGGCCGGGGGAAGAGCGATCGCCGGACTAACCCGTCGCCGTCAAGCAGAGCGATCGCTCTTCCTTTCCTGAAGTCGTGCTATCAACTGTATGTGCATTACCACAGTGATGGTCATTTGGATGAAGACGGGGGGCAGGGGTGGAACCCTTGGCTAAGAGCGCAGCTCCCACGTCCTCCTTGGTTTTTGATGTTCTAATGTAACGTGAATTTGACGAACGGGCTTTTGGGGGAGTTGCGCGTCGCGCAATTCCCCCAAAAGCCCGATTTTGCGTGCGCGTCGCGCACGCAAAATCGGGCTGTCGAATTCACGCTTATTTAGTTTGAGATCCTGAATACCAAAATCGGCTGCGATGCTTACTTCTAAAAAG
>DATNPS010000093.1:0-19802 GCA_036703095.1 Crinalium sp.
TCGAGGAATTTTACGCTCACCATTCCCAAGTTCAACTAATTCAAGAGCTGAAGCAAGAAAGATTGATTTGAAGCAGTTGGAGCAGAAACTTAAAGTTTTGCTTCTAAATCCTGAATATCCACCGCTGTCGATGGAGGAATCTGCTAGGCAATTAGGGTACGACTGCCGAACAATCTTCAGGCATTTCCCAGAGCTGTGTAATTCTATTTCTGCTAGGTACTTGAGCTATAGAGAAGAAGCCAAATCAAGAGCAATTGAGCAGTGCTGCTATGAGGTTAATCAAGCAGTTGCTGGGTTGCGTAATCAGGGATTAACTCCATCAGAAGGGCGCGTTGCAGAACTAATCACCAAACCGGGTTACTTACGTTACGAAGCAGTGAGAAAAGCTTTGAGGCAAGCGAGACTTGAAATTGAGTTATAGAAGCCCCCAAGGGAGTATTCTAAATTTCAAGTTTTAGTGTATTTCCAACAAATTAGGGGGAAATAGGTGCAAAGTCACCTCAGTGGACGTAGTTCAGATCCATAGCGCCTCATAATATTGAGGTTGAAGAAGTATTCCCCTCTTGCATACTTCAATACTTCGGACAGAATTAAGGGGTTATGATGCCGTAGAAGCGTAGGTTTTGATAGTTGGGATGAGATTTAATCAAAGTTGGGTTCAACTCTAACATTGAAATAAATCGCTCCAGCAGATGGTCGTTGAAGGCAACACGCTTGTAGCTTGCCATCGAGAAGGTCGATAAAGACGGCTTCTGGTTGTCGTGATTAGAGCGCAGTTGGTCTTCGTACTTTGCTAGATTTAAGGCACTCAAAGCGGCATTGAAATGGAAATCGAGAGATTGAGCTTGGCGCGTTTGAGCGTCACATAGCCCTGTAAATTGCTTGGCATCCCTGAAAATAAACTCAATTTGAAAGCGGGCTTTGTAGTAGTCCAGGATGCGTTCAGCATCAAGTTCAATGTCGGTTGAAAACAGCAGTGCAACCCCTGTTTTGCCTGCTTTACGAGTATCGACAACAGCGGCAATGCGAATTTGACGCTTGAGGGAGACATGCCAGACAACCAGGGTGTAAAGGTCTAGACCCGATTCGAGTTGACGCACATGGGACAATCGAGTTAAATCCCTCAACTGGACTTTGCCGTCGTACTTGCGCTTTGCTCCACGTGGTTTTTGCACTCCCGTGTAGAGGTAGCGCATATCCGCATCGTGGCGAAGTTTACTAACGACGTGTAAGTTCAACCCGACCACTCCATCGACGAACTTCTTCTTGCTGTAGAATCCATCGACTGCCCAGTACTTGAGTTGACTCGGCAGATAGGCATAGCTGTCTTGCAGGTGCTTGAGATAATCATCAATTCGAGTGGGTTCGGGGGGAACGGTGACTGCTGCTGCCTCAGCAGTCGTCTTGTCTGGCAGTTGGTCAAGCATCTGCCGAGTCTGCTCAATCATCGCCCAAGTAATGGGCTGAGACTGGCTTTTTTCCTTTGCCTTGGGCTTTGCCAAACGGGCTGGAGTTTGTTGAACTGATAGGCTGTACCCCCGATGAACTTCCACATCAATCACCGCTATCACTGAAATCTCTAAGCCCTTCTGGGTGCGACTCTCACTCCCGTTGTAAAACCAATCTAACCCTTAGGTCGCGTTGCCGCTTTTCGGGATAAACGAGCAATCCATCGCGCCAATGCACGTCGCATCCTTGGCAATCGCCACCTCAATCAACTGGGCATTCAAACCCATGAAGCAAAACTCCTGGCGGTACTGGCGACGGTAGGTTTTCTCCGATAACTGACTGTAACGGCTCAAGTTGCTGAAGTTGACTTTGCCACACACCAGCAAAATCGTCGGAAACAGCGTCAGCAAAAACTTCTGTTGCGGTTTGTCAAAACCCCCATTTTGGCAAATAGGGCTTGTAAAATGGTCTTCATCGCTACCTCTTGGGTGTTTGTCTCAATACCGGCACCTTACAAACGGAGGTAGCTTTTTGTCTACAAGCTTGGATTTTTCTTTCTAAAAACTGTCCGAACTATTGATACTTAAGATCTTTCATGGTAGACGAACACTACGATATAGTCTCTAGGGGTAGAGACTGAAGGGTTAACTTTACGATTGCACGTCTTCAAGTCATGACTGAAGACTCCTTACTCTGTCGGAGGTTTCTCGACAGCCGAAAAAGAGTGATAAACTAGTCTTATAGTACAGTCAAAACCTTGGCTGGTACAAAGAAAAATTTGACAAGCATTAATTGTCCAAGGGAAGTTACAAGCATTAACTGTCCTTTTTGGACAATTAACGCTTGTTGTTCCACAACACTTGATCACACCAACAGCTTCACTCTAATGGAGCTAAGCGGATTCGAACCGCTGACCCTCTCAATGCCATTGAGATGCGCTACCAACTGCGCTATAGCCCCGTATCGCGTATACAATCATGCCTGACTTACGGCATTTCGTCAAGCACTAATCTAAATTTTATAGCAGCAATTCTTCTAAGAAAACCATGTTTTCTTAGATGTGAAACGAGGAGGCGTGCTCCCCTCGTTAGATGCTCATTTTGAAACTAATTGCGGGCTTGGCTTGCCTGACGGGCGGGTCAAACCCGCAATTTGGTGATAGCGCAAGCGTTTCAGATTTTTCAGCGATCGCCACCATTTTCCATACAAGAACCCCCCAATCTCTAAGTGACTCAGTAAGAGGTTGGGGGGTCTCGATTGATTTAGGTTTGGCTGTTGATAAATCAATCTTAGATGGATTAGCCCTTGGGAACAATTACGGAGATGGCTGAATATTGCAGCGCAAATACGGAGATTTGGATAGCAGCTTGGAGGGCTGTGAGCGGCAACTTAAGCAATTTAGCGTAGGTCAAGCACTGGATCGTGCATCTAATAAAACCCGAAACTTACTTTCCAAAAGTAAAAATTTGGTTTTAATTTATCCATGCTCCTAAGCCACTCACCTGCGTTGTCATGCCAAGGCTGCTGTCGATTCAGGTTCAGAACGTCGTGCTGGTGGATATTGCCACAGTTATTGAGTTATCGGCACCGACAGGGTATAAACTTCATGAATGCCGAAAGCAGTTTTCTCGTGTGCGGATGTTGTTATGAACGGGTCTGGTTTTTCTCACAGGTTTGGCTTTTCTCGTAGTCAGTGGCGATCGCTCCTTCAATTTGTCTGTTTAGCATGTGTCTGTGTAGCCCTCGTCGTCGGATGTGGTGGCCCTCAGGCCAATGCACCGACGAGTTCCACTAGCCCAGCTAGTTCAGCGACGGCGAGTGGTGGACGGATTACGATGGGCACCACGCAGAAGGTAGATACGCTTGACCCAGCTGACGTGTACACCATTTTTGGCGGCATTCTGCTCTATAACATGGGCGATCGCCTGTATGCCTACAAACCTGGCACGACCGAACTCATTCCACAACTGGCGACTGACATGCCCAAGGTCAGTGCCGATGGGCTGACCTATACTATTCCGCTGCGGACGGGCGTTAAACTGCACGATGGCACTGAATTCAACGCGGAGGTGATGAAGTTTTCTATCGATCGCTTCATGAAAAATGGTGGCGATCCGGCCTTTTTGCTGGCAGACCTGCTAGATTCCGTCGAAGCAACAGGCCCGCAGGAACTCACCCTCAAGCTCAAATATCCCTTTGCCGCATTCCCGGCAATTCTGTCTTTCTGGGGTGTGACCCCCGTTTCGCCCAAAGCCTATGAGATTGGCGAAGGTAAGTTCAAACCCGACACCTTCATCGGTAGCGGCCCGTATAAGCTCGGTTCCTTGACTCCCGATTCGGTCAAGCTGGATGTAAATCCTGACTATTGGGGCGAGAAACCCGCCAATGAGGGTATCGACATTCAAATCTACGCCAGCCCTGCCAACCTCTACAACACCTTCCGCACGGGTGGCTTAGATGTCGCGTATCAAACCCTTGATCCCGACCAAATTGCCAGCCTGGAACGGGAAAAGTCGAGTGGCGGTTGGCAGGTGCTTGAAGCTGGAACAACAGTCGTCAACTACATGACGCTCAACCAGAAGGTTGAACCCACTAAGGACTTGAATGTGCGCAAGGCGATCGCCGCCATGATCGATCGCAACCTGATCAATGATCGTGTCTTTCAGGGACAGGCCGATCCGCTATATAGCATCGTTCCGACCAGCTTTGGCGTATACAAACCTGTCTTTAAAGATGCCTATGGCGACGGTGACTTTGAGAAAGCGAAGGGCTTCCTGACCGCTGCCGGATATTCTGAATCAAAACCCTTCAATTTTGAACTCTGGTATCCCTCTTCATCCACGCAGCGCGGCATTGTCGCCAATACCTTGAAAGAATCGATTGAGAAAGCGCTCCCCGGCTTAGTAACGGTTTCCATCAACAGCGCGGAACGGGCCACCCTCTCCGAAGGAGTTGACAATGGCCTTTACCAAACCGTCTTGCTCAACTGGTATCCTGACTTCTTTGACCCCGACAACTTTATCGATCCCTTCCTGAGCTGCAACGAGGGTTCGCCTGACACCCTTTGTAAAAAAGGAGCCAGCCAGGGCAACGGTTCCTTCTTCTACAGCAAGGAAGCCAATGATCTGATCAAGCAAGAGCGAGCCGAGCAGGATACCAAAGCCCGTAATGCAATCTTCGAAAAACTACAAACCCTCGTAGCCGAAGACGTTACATACATTCCCCTCTGGCAAAACAAAGATTATGTGTTTGCCAAAGGTGGGGTTTCAGGAGCCGCGATCGAGCCAACACAGCAGTTTTTGCTGTGGAAAATCAGTAAATAACCCAACACCCAACACCTAACACCTGATGAACCGCTCCGCCGCCCTCCGCTATTACATCATCTCCCGGCTCTTGCTTGCGCCGCTGATGCTTTGGGCGATCACAACGCTGGTGTTTCTGTTGTTACGGGCAACACCGGGTGACCCCGTAGATGTGATTTTGGGATCACGGGCACCGGATGAGGCGAAGGAAGCATTGCGAAAGCAATTGGGGTTAGATGCACCGCTCTGGCTACAATATATTCGCTATATCTGGGATTTATTGCATTTAAATTTGGGCGGATCTCTGACCAGTCAGGGCCAATCGGTTTGGCAGATTATTCAGCTCCATTTTCCGGCTACCGTTGAGCTGACGGTCTTCAGTATGATTGTGTCTGTGGTGGTCGGTGTAGCCGTGGGTACACTGGCAGCGTCTAAACCCAATACGCCTGTAGATGCGGGAGGACGGCTGTTTGGCATCATTACCTATGCGGTGCCGACCTACTGGTTTGGGATGCTGTTGCAGATCGTATTTGCAGTGCAGTTACGTTGGTTCCCTATCGGAACCCGGTTCCCTCTATCTTCAACGCCTCCGCAAGGCCCGACAGGACTGTATGTGATTGATAGCCTGCTGCACGCCGATCTCGGCAGCCTGTTCATCAGCCTTTACTATCTGACGCTGCCCAGCCTGACTTTAGGAATTCTCCTCAGCGGCATTTTTGAACGCATCGTGCGGGTCAACCTGAAGCAAACGCTACGCGCTGACTACGTAGAAGCCGCCCGCGCCAGAGGCATTCCAGAACGCCGTATCGTGCTAGCTCATGCGCTCAAAAATGCCCTGATTCCCGTGATCACAGTTCTAGGACTGACGGTAGCCTCCCTGCTCGGCGGAGCTATCTTAACTGAAGTGACATTCTCCTGGCCCGGTTTAGCCAACCGACTGTACGAAGCGATCGAGTTTCGCGACTATCCCGTGGTACAGGGCATCATGGTGTTTTTTGGGGTGATTGTGGCGATCGCCAGCATCCTCATTGATATCTTTAATGCTTACGTTGATCCGAGAATTCGGTATTAGGGGAAGGAGTCAGGAGTCAGAAGTCAGGAGTCAGGAGATTAACCTTCTGACTCCTGACTTCTGACTCCTGACTCCTCTTCTACCTTCTTCCTTCCGAATAATCCCTAGTCCTTCATTTGATTGATGTTTTTCATCGGCTAATTTGGTCAGCTAGTAAATGGAGTTGATGAGAGCAATTCAAATGCAAAGGATTAATATTGGTCTTTCTGACGAGCAACGTAAAGGCGTCGCGGATTTGCTGAACCACGATTTGGCAGATGCCTACCTGCTGCTGATCAAAACGAAAAAATATCATTGGGATGTAATCGGCCCTCAATTCCGAACCCTGCATCAGTTGTGGGAAGAGCATTACGAAGCGCTAACCGAAACGATTGACTCGGTGGCTGAGCGGGTACGCCAGTTGGGCTGCTATCCGGTGGGCACGGCGTCTGGATTTCTGAAACTGGCCTCGATTAAAGAGCGTGAGGAAACCATCCCGACCGCAACCGAAATGGTTGCAGACCTGTTGAATGATCACGAACAAGTCATTCGTAACCTGCGGAATCATATTGACCAGTGCTCTGAGCAGTTCCACGACGAAGGTACGGCTGACTTCCTGACCGGACTGATGGAACAGCACGAAGAGATGGCATGGATGCTGCGTTCCTTCATTGAAGGGCAATCGGTTCAAGCTGATGGTACGGCTGAGCGTCGTGAGCCTGTTAGCGTAAATTAGGCTGCGGGTAGACACCAAATCTGTGGCGGTAGACACCAGGTTTCTGTTGCACAGTATTCGTAGCCTGTTATAGCTGTATTCATTCGAATTAGGACGGGGTGCAGGGATTCCACCCATGCACCCCGTCCTAACTAACCCCTCGATTGCTATATTCGGGTGTCTTAACGGACATGACTACAGCTATAACAGTTGTAAGAAACCCGGTGTCTTACAAAAGCGGTGCCCCTCTAAGTGAAAGGCACCGCTTTTGTCATTTATTATGCTTTTGCGTTACGCTAGCTTAGTTTCAGTTCGCTTTTGTAACAATTGAACCACAGACGCTTTCTCCAGAAGACCGAGCAGCGCTCCGTTATCTTTCAGAACAGCTAAAACTGGGGTTTGCTGCTCATCCAATAAGCTAATCACTTCGAGCAGTGGTTTGTTGGATGGGATCGTGGGCAGTTGTTCTGTCGGATGGGTGAGAGATTGAACCTGTGTATCCCACCAGTCGTTAGTCGGAACTGTTTTAAGGTCATCTACCTTTAATTCGCCAACCAACTGTCCAGCATCATCGGTTACCAGGAATTTGCGCCATTGGCGATCGCTCCCAATGATGTAGTTATTCACCAACTCGCGGATGGAACTGCTGGCCGAAATGATCGGGCTATTGGGAACGACCGCATCTGCGGCAGTCAACCCGCTAAGCTGCTCCTGAATCTCCGCTGCTTGAGCCGAACGTCCGGCATTTTGCAGCAAGAACCAGCCAATCAGCAGTGTCCAGAAGCTACCTACATTGCTGATACCCAGGACTGACGCCAATCCGAATGAGATCGCCAGCCAGCCAAAGAATTGTCCAACTCGACTCGCAAAGGCAACACCCCGGTAGGGATTCCCTGTAATCTTCCAGACGATCGCCTTCAGTACATTGCCACCGTCTAGCGGTAAACCGGGAATCAGGTTAAAGAGACCTAAGGCCAGGTTAATGTAGGACAGCAGCAGCAGCACAGCGGCTAGAGGGCCAGAGATGCCGCTGAAGTAAGCGATCGCATTAAAAACGCCAAACAGGAAGAAGCTCACGAGAGGGCCAGCGATCGCCACTTGAAAAGCTGCACCGGGTGTTTTCGATTCTTCACCCAGACTGGCTAACCCGCCAAAGATAAAGAGCGTAATAGAATTCACCTTAATGCCCTGACGAATGGCGACCAGGCTGTGTCCCAACTCATGCGCCAGCACAGAAGCAAACAGCAACAGCGCCGTAATCAATCCTAAAATCCATGCTCCTGCCCCTAGCGACGGAAAATCAAAAGCCAATCCACTCCCGTAGCTCCAGGTCACTAGTGCTAAAACAAAGAACCAGGATGGATTAATGTAGAAAGGAATGCCAAACAGGCTTCCAACTCGGATACTGCCGTTCATAACTTACCTCTGAACTCGGCTTTTGCTGTATTAATTTTGATTCGCAATAATTTAATCGTAACGGAATGTAACTAAGCTGCTCATACATCAAATGATGTAATAACCGTCTGATTCAGTTCGGTGCTTGCACCAAACCACATCAGATGAGAGTATCTTACCGTTTGGGTTAGGGTGCAGAACAGGACGCTTTGAATAATGCAGCAATTCTCATCTTCAAACCGATTGTGGTTTTGGTGCGCCGAAACCACAATCGGTGACAGTGCAAGATCGCTCGCGGCAATCTCACACTGTCACCGATTGGCACGCTGAGAATTACTGTGAATGATGACGACGGTTTGTGGGATTAAGAGTTACCGAAGCCTGTGACAGTAATTATTTTTGATTTCGATGGCACCATTGCAGATACCTTTGATGCAGTTTTGCGGATTATCAACCGTTTGGGCAATGAGTTTGGTTTAAAGCCACTCGGCGCGGAAGATGTCAAACGATATCAAAACCTAAGCTCAAGGGAAGTTATTCGACAGTCTGAGATCTCCGTGGTCAGGCTGCCATTTCTGCTGCGACGACTGAAAGCAGAATTAAATCATGAAATTCACCAGCTTAAACTGATTCCCGGTATGCGAGATGCGCTGATCACGCTGAAGCAACAGGGCCATCAGCTGGGCATTGTGACCTCTAACTCTTCAGAGAATGTGGCGATTTTTCTGAAAGCGCATCAGCTCAACGATTTGTTTGACTTTATCTACTCTGGAACAACCATTTTTGGCAAGAGCCGAGTCATTCGCCGCATCCTGCATCAGCGGCGGCTCAATCCTGCCTCCGTTGTCTATGTGGGTGATGAAACCAGGGACATTGAGGCTGCCCGCAATATTAACGTGAAAGTGGTAGCCGTTAGCTGGGGCTTTAATTCATCAAAAGCGCTGATTGAACAAAATCCAGACTATCTGATTCATCAGCCCGACGAGCTAATCGACATTATTAACAAATTTCAAAACGTGGTGAATCAATAGTTTGAAGGCAGAAGGCATTCGACGAATGCTCAAAAACTTGCCCCGCGCGACGCGCAGGGCAAGTTTTTGAGCCATTTAGTCGCGCGTCGCGTGACTCAAATGGCGCGATTGAATTCACGTCCTTTTAAAAAGGAGAAGACAGGAAGCAGTACCCCACTGCTTCCTGTCCTCTATTCTTTGCCTTTCTTCGTTCCTCGTATCGTTGCTAATCCGCTATGCAAGCAGACCCAACCGTTTGCCGTTATCGCGAGCAGCGCGAATCATGTTTTGGCGCAGCGTGCGATCGATGCCAACTGAGTTGCAGAAGTTAGTGATGACTTTAGAGTGCAGTGCGATCGCCTGACCCCGCACGCGAACAAACTTGGCATCTCCTAACCAGCGACGAACAACAACAACAATCGGTGCAAACATCTTGAGTCTCCTGAAAAAGTCCAACGGGAAATAGCAACTAAGTTTAATGAGCGGCTTAGCCTACAGAGAGGGCGGTCAAAATTGCAGTTGTAACTAATAAAGTGGCCATTCCACCCCAAAACGCGTAGCGACGTTGCTGATTGGGAGAAGGATACTCGGCGTAGTAGAAAGGAGTTTCAACCGGATAAGCGTTTAACTGGCCCTGTTCATTGGTGGTGTACATAAGTCGTTAACCTTAATTTGTAACTCTATGTAAATAAAGGTAACAATTTCGTTACAAAGTGTCAACATTTCTTGCCAAAAAAAATGAGTAGTGCTAGGCAAATGATGCAATATTGCCGTCCCACCAGCGTCCTGGCGGTAGAGCGATCGCCAAGCTTAGTGTTAACGTAGATTTGACGAACGGGCTTTTGGGAGAGCGACGCAGCGCGCCACTCCCCCAAAAGCCCGACTTTGCGTGCGTGTCGCGCACGCAAAGTCGGGCTATAGAATTCACGTAGTGTTACGCCGACCCAATTCCCGTCAAGCAAACTCAAAACGGAAGGGGAAGCACACCTGCCGAGTGCTTCCCCTTCCGTTGAAGACGATCAATTTTTGAAAGGCATGTAACTTAAACGCTAATTAGTTCACAGCATCTCCAGCGCAACTCGCTTCGACGGTGGCGGAAAAGCATCATTCAGTGTAGCCAGTTCTTCTAGGGTCAGTTCCAAATCCAACGCCGCCCGATTGTCGTCTACATGCGCGATCGCCCCTGCCTTTGGGATCACAATCACATCCTCTTGCCGCAAAAGCCACGCGATCGCCACCTGAGCTGGGGTAACCCCTCGCGCCTGAGCGATTGTTTTCAATTGGGGGTTGTTCAGTAAACGGCCTTGCTCGACGGGTGAATAGGCCATGATCGGAATTTCACGCTGTCGGCACCAGGGCAGCAAATCCCACTCGATGCCGCGCCGGCTCAGGTTATAAAGCACCTGATTCGTCGCGATCGCCGCTCCACCCGGCAACTGTTCAGCCTCTTCCATGTCATCTACGTCAAAATTGCTGACGCCAAACTCACGGATTTTGCCCGCTTGCTTCAGCGCTTCAAACGCCTCCAATGTTTCAGACAACGGCACTGATCCCCGCCAGTGCAGCAAGTACAAATCCAAATAATCCGTGTTAAGACGTTTCAAACTTCGCTCACAGGCAGCGATCGCTCCCTGACGAGAGGCGTTGTGTGGATAGACTTTACTCACCAGGAAGACCGACGGGCGACAATGGGCGATCGCCTTCCCCACCACGATTTCAGCCCCGCCCTCGCCGTACATTTCGGCGGTATCGATCAGCGTCAGCCCCAGGTCGATCCCATGCTGCAATGCCGCAATTTCCGATTCCTGATGCTTTGCGCTTTCTCCCATCCTCCATGTACCAAGCCCTAACGCAGGAACAGATTGACCGGAGGGTAAGCGAACTGTTTTCATGGGAGGGATTAATCAAAATCAGTGGGCAAATGGGGATCTCGGTAATGCTCAAATAATCGGGCAATTTGAGAGGGTACAACGCGCGTCAGCGAAAGCTCTGGGATATCCTGTTCTGCAAAAAATTTAGCGGCTTCCGTTTCAATACTGGCTGTGGCTTCACCGCTGAGCAAGTTGCACTGAAAAAACAGTTTGTAAACATGATGCAGAAACGGAGGATGATTATGCCGGGGATGATTGCGATCGTAAACGGCTAACAGTTTAACCGCTTGTGTTTGATACCCCGACTCTTCATACACCTCTCGCTCAACCGCAAGACTGGGCGGCTCTCCAACATCAACCCAACCACCTGGTAGCGTCCAACAACCGTCTTCTCGCTCTTTGACCAATAGCAGCTTATCTTGCCAAAACACCGCCCCTCGCACATCTACCTTGGGTGTGGCATAGCCTTCTTCCCCGTTGAACAAACGCAATACATTCTGGGGATCGGCCTCCGTTCCAGCCACCACCATATCAGCCGCAATTTGACGCACCTGCTGAAACCGCTCAATGTCAAAGGGGTTTTGGCTATACGTTAACCCATTCTGGGCAATCGCCTGAAGCTGCTGAACCCACTGAAGCCATTGGGGTGTCATGCGCGATCGCCCCTACTTTGAACCAAATTTTTGCTTAGCCTGCTCATAGACCTCAACAGTGATCTGCGTGGCCCCTAACTCTTGAGCCAATTTCTCAATTTTCTTGCGAGCTGCCGGACGCACAAAAAAGGGAATTTCCTTCAGGCGAGCTTCCGCTTCAGCCGTCCATTCAATGGAGCTACTCATAAATCATTTACGCGAATTTTAGCTAGACACATCTTACAGTGATTTAGCGATTTGCAAGCCTAAGGGGGGTTGGGTTCAGCAATTCTCAGTATGCAATCGGTTTCAAAATGAGAATTGCTGGGGTTGGGGTTGGGGTGTAGGTGTGTGGAAACTTCTGGCTCCTGGCTCCTGGCTCCTGACTCCTATGTCTAGGTGTAGGCTTTCTGCCTCTGCCCTCTGCCTGGTTAAAAGACAATAGGGAAAGGATCGCTCTCACGCTAGAATGGCTGAATGGCCAGCGCTTTAGGCCAATCTACCAGCATCATGACCCATTCCAATCTAGATTCAACAGACCTTCGTCAACAGCTTGTCGAGGAATATCACAAGCTCGCGCCCCTGGAGCAGTCGATGCTTCAGCTCTTTTCGGTGATTTACGAACCGATCAGCCGAGCATCCTTTATGGTCTGTCTAAATCTTGTAGGAGAAACAGATGCAAAAGGCAAAGCGTTTACCAATGCAGCCCTAAAACCGTATATCGATCGGCTATTGGCACTTGGGCTGCTGGTACAGAATAGCGGACAGGGGCCACAGTGTAATCCACTCCTCGTTGAAGTCTCAACCCGTGACGCCATTCAGTCCAATCGATTTGAAACATTTGCAAAAGTTGTACAGGAAAAACTACCGATCTCCACTCGTTGGAAGAACGGCCCGCGCTATTTTACGAGTGAAAATCAATTCATTCGCGAAGTGCGAATTGGCATCTATCGTAAAAATGTTAAATTCATCCATCAACAACTGGAGGACTATTACAAATACAGCTATCAAACCGATAAAATTTCACTCACTGAAATCTATCAATTAGTCTGCAACAATCCATTTGATGCAACCTGGTTTCGCACCTTACCCCAAGAGATGTATCAAGGAGCGATCGCCAGCATTCTCACCACATCAGTTGCAGATTTAATTCCAGCCCAAGATGCATTTGAGCTACTGCGCGAAGACTGCGCTAAACCCGACACTCCAGACGTATTGCGCGTTTTATTAATCGAGCAGCTCATTCTACGAGGACATCTAGCAGACGCTCAGCAGGTCTTAGATCAACTGCCCAGTTCTTATCGCACCATCACTGGAGATTTGCAGGGCTGGCTGTTGTTTTTGCAAGGCGATAATGAAAGAGCGATCGCCTGCTACAGCAACACGCTACAGGCTTTGAAAAAGAATGCAGGTAAAGCAAAAGTATACTTCCAGTCGATTAGCGGATTGTTCTTTATCCTGGCGCTCATTAAACAGGGAGGATACGAGCAACTCCGGGACGCTCAAACCTATGCCAATGCCGCTCAGCAAATGAAACATTGGCTCAAATGGACATACGGCAACCTGGAATATGTGGTGCAGATTCAGCAAGGCGATCTGTCTAAAAAAGATGCCCTGTTCAACGCGCCACCCCACATCGAACATCACAGTATTGAATCGTTGATTCGCTCGCTATGTCTGTATTGGGTCGATCGCGATCGCACCAAACGAGCGCTGGATAGCATGTTGCCACTGTTTTATGAAGAAGCAGATGAAGCGGGTTACACTCTACTGGCGATGGAATCTGCCGAGCTGTTAGCGCGGCTCAAACCACGCAGTGGCTACGCTAAAAAGGCCGCTGCACTACGGAAAGACAGCGGTATCCAATCCTTCATTGACATCATTCAGCCTCAGGAAGCCTGGGAGTTAACCCTCAAAGCGCTCACCAACCTGTATCCCGAACCGCAAGCAACTGCAAAATCGCTGGCCACTCAACGATTGGTCTGGTTTATCACTTACTTTCCCAGCGGTTGTTTATTGCAACCTCGTGAGCAGTCCATCAATGCAAAAGGCGAATGGGGTAAAGGCCGCCCAGTCGCGGTCAAACGTTTAAAGAACAATCCCAACGAATTTAAGTATCTAACGCCTCAAGATCTGCAAGCCTGTGCCCACATTAAAGCCGTGAATGTGGGCTATTACGGACAGGTGGAATACATGTTTGGAGAACGGGCGATCGCCGCTCTAGTCAGCCATCCGTATGTATTTTGGGAAGAAGCGCCCACGATTCGAGTCGAAATCGTCAAAGGTGAACCGGAACTGCTAGTCACCAAAGGTAAAAAGGAGCAGCTGACCCTCCAGTTTTCTCCCAAACTGGCCGAAAAAAAAGACATTGTTGTCGTTAAAGAAAGCCCGACCCGCCTCAAGGTAATTGAGATTACCCCCGATCATCGCCGCATTGCAGACCTGTTGGGTAAACAAAACCGTTTAGAGGTGCCCACAGCCGCCCAGGAACGAGTTCTAGCTGCCATCAGCGCTGTCTCCCGCATTGTTACCGTTCAATCCGACATCGGTGGAGCCGCTGCCAATGCGGAAGCTGTACCCGCCGATTCCAAGCCGCATGTGCATCTACTGCCTGTGGGAACTGGGTTAAAAGTGGCCGTACTTTCACGTCCTTTTCAAACGGGTGGCTCTTACTACCGTCCGGGCAGCGGCGGAGAAACAGTGATCGCTGAAATTGACGGCAAACGGCTACAAACCACGCGCAATTTAGCTGAAGAGAAACAGTTGGCCAAGGCCGTTATTGATGCCTGTCCCAGCTTAAAGCGATACGAAGAAGAAGACGGAGAATGGCTGATTGAAGACCCGGAAGACTGTCTGGAACTGCTGCTAGAGCTACATGGGCTGGCGGATACGATCGTGTTGGAATGGCCCGAAGGCGAAAAAATGCGGGTCAGCCATCATGCGGGTCTTCAGAATCTGAAATTGACGATCAAACGTCAAAATGACTGGTTTTCAACCGATGGTGAACTGACGCTGGACAATCAAACGGTGCTGGACATGAAGCGCCTGATGGAGTTAATTGACCAGACGCCCAGCCGCTTTATTCCGTTAGGTGAAGGTCAGTTCTTAGCGCTAACCCAGGAGTTTCGCAAACGGCTAGATGAACTGCGGGCGTTCTCAGACGCATCCGGAAAAGGATTGCGAATTCATCCGTTAGCCGCCCTCTCCTTAGAAGACTGGATGGATGAAGTTGGCGACCTCAAAGCCGATAAACATTGGAAATCTCACATTCAGCGTATTAAGGAAGTTCAGGCATTTGAACCCACTCTACCCTCCACCCTGCAAGCTGAACTGCGCGATTATCAACTCGACGGCTTTCGCTGGCTGGCCCGTCTGGCCCATTGGGGCGTCGGTGCCTGTTTGGCGGATGATATGGGCCTGGGCAAAACCCTCCAAGCGTTAGCCCTGATCCTGACGCGCGCGCCCAAAGGCCCCACTTTGATCGTGGCTCCCACCTCTGTTGGAATGAACTGGCTAAGTGAGGCTCAACGGTTTGCCCCAACGCTGAATGCGATCCAGTTTGGTAGTGGAGATCGCCAGAAACTATTAAACAATCTGCAACCCTTTGACATGCTGATCTGCACGTATGGATTGTTGCAGCAAGAAGAAGTGGCTGACATGCTATCCAATGTGCAGTGGCAAACGATCGTGTTGGATGAGGCTCAATCGATTAAGAACTTTGCAACGAAGCGATCGCAAGCCGCGATGAACCTGCAAGGTGGTTTCAAACTAATTACCACTGGAACCCCCATTGAAAACCACTTAGGTGAACTGTGGAATCTCTTTCGGTTCATTAATCCAGGGTTACTGGGTTCTCTGGAAAGCTTTAATCAACGGTTTGCTATTCCGATTGAGCGGTATGGGGATAAGCAGGCTCGTCATCGCTTGAGAACGTTGATTCAGCCCTTCCTGCTGCGGCGTACCAAAAATCAAGTCTTGCAAGAGCTACCGTCTCGCACTGAAATTCTGCTGCATGTAGATCTGAGTAAAGAGGAAATAGCCTTCTACGAAGCGCTGCGTCGAGATGCGATCGCTAAACTGGCAGATAGCGATGCCGTTGCGGGTGCCAAACATTTGCAAGTTCTGGCCGAAATCATGAAATTGCGTCGTGCCTGCTGCAATACTCAACTGGTTAAACCCGACATCGCATTACCCAGTTCTAAACTGCAACTTTTTGGCGAAGTCCTGGAAGAATTGTTGGACAACCATCACAAAGCCCTCGTCTTCAGCCAATTTGTCGATCACCTAAAACTCATCCGTAACTACCTGGATCAGCAAAACATTCACTATCAATATCTGGACGGCAGCACCCCCGCTGCCGAACGGAAAAAGCGAGTGGATGCCTTCCAATCGGGTGAAGGCAGCGTCTTCCTGATCAGCCTGAAAGCAGGTGGTACCGGATTGAACCTCACCGCCGCCGATTACGTCATCCACATGGACCCCTGGTGGAATCCAGCCGTTGAAGACCAGGCGAGCGATCGCGCTCACCGCATCGGCCAACAGCGCCCCGTCACGATTTATCGCCTGGTAGCGAAAAACACAATCGAAGAGAAAATCGTAGACCTACACCAACACAAGCGAGATTTGGCCGACAGCCTGCTAGAAGGCGCAGATGTCAGCGGCAAGATATCAACCAACGAACTGCTGCGCCTGATCCAGGAAGGGTAAGCCCATTGTATTCTTCATAACACGGTCGTCTAGACGATAACCCTCTCAAAGTCCAGGGCCGAGGTAAAAGCAGGAACAAAGCACGTTTTACATAGCCATCGGAAGGTTCGTTAAGACGAGATACAGGAATTGAACTTCCGACAGGGGAAGCGGTCCATCTCATGCCTCAACCTCCCAGCGGTTGCCGTAGCAGAATCGGCGTTCACACACATCTTGAGAATAGGAAGACTGTCAACAGTGTAAATACTACACTTGATGGTGATAAATAAGAAGAATAGATGAAGTCTATTAGCCTTATTCGTCTAGAAATATTTTTTTTCCGTAAAGATACTGGAATTCAAGATTATTCCTTTTTACACATCCTGCCTACGGGTTAAATTATCTACTAGATAAAAAAATCACCTGTCTACACCTAGAAACGTTACGCGATCCAGTTCACTAATGAGCTGGTGTTGAGACTGCAAAGTCAGACGATCGAAATTGACGTCATCGTTTTCAAGGTTTCTGCCCAGCCCTCAATATCTAGCCTAGTCAGTCTTTCTATATGGCCAAGCGATCGCTTACAGCCTCCCTCGAAGGCGCTCAACTGATTCGAGAAAATGTGCACTGGTGGAAAGTGACTGAACATTCGCGAGAGTTCATGTTAGATACTGAAGAGACATTCTTTAAGCCTGAGGTGAGAGTAGATGAAGTACAAGAAATTGATGTTTTAATACAAAAAGCGCGATCGCAGCATCAAGAGAGAATTCTGTATCAGTGTGAATCATTAAAAATACTGAATACAAATCATCTAATTAAGCTGACCGAGATCTATTCTCGATTAAAAGACATAGACCAAGACAAACAAAAATCTAATTCTCCAGGCTGTTTGAGGACGGCTGGAGAATTTGTCAAGCATCATCAACGTACTGAAAATTTATTTTCCCTTAACCTAAAACAACAATGCCCCATCTATCGTTATTACTACCTAATTAACTTATTGACTGAGTGTTTAGATCAGGTTAGTTGTGGAGAGGCGGTCGCAGGTTTTGAACTAGAATGTCTGATTCCCTTAGCCAGGGTTGATCCTGAATATAACTGTTATACCCCCAAAATTTCTAAACGGTTTTCCCTGGATTGTGACCTTTGGAGCACTTGGGAGGAAGTAAAATCTGAAAGCCTCGTTGCATTTTAAGTCTCTTCTTCGATCACCCATTATTTGATTTTGGGATCGTCTAACTCAATTTGAGGCTCCTGATATTTGATTTTGCAATCCTGTTATGTGATTTCAGGATGGTCTTACTCGATTCGAGGATCGTCTAACTCAATTTGAGGCTCCTGATATTTGATTTTGGGATTTTCTAACTCGATTGGAGTCTGCTGTGATTGAATTTAATGGCGTTCTAACTCGATTTCAGGCCATTGTCTATTGATCTGGATACCCTGCTGCTTGAATCAACCAGATATAAATAAGATTTCCCCAGCAATTTTACTGATAGAAAGACAGGGCTAACACACTTCTTTCGTTCATTTGTTCTTGATTGGATTGATGCTTATTAGTGGAGTGAACGATCGCTAAAAGTTGGCGATCGCCCAGGGAAAATCTACTGAGATCAATTTTAAGATTCGATGAAATAATTTAACTTTTCCAGGTTCTTACTAAAGACATCCGATACCTCACCTTTTATGGTGTAATTGTTGTTTTTTTGGAGCCTATTATGGCGAGACAAAAAAGAAGCTCTATAGTTTTGGAAAAAGCTGAGCAACGAGTCGCAAGTTTGTTGTCGATTAGCGAGGTGCTAAGTTTAGGTGAAGGATTAACGATTGAGGAATTTGAGAGTGCTATTGAGGATACGCGGGAAAAACTAAAGGTTTACAATACGTCGCTTTCAACCGCAGATGCAAACTGCACGTCCTTCGAGGAAGCTGAAACAGTATTGAAGAATTTGACGGAGCATATGCTGTTAGCTGTAGCGGTTAAGTACGGGAAAGATAGCCTTGAATATGAGAAAGCTGGAGGTGTGAGAAAGAGCGATCGTAAGCGACCCGCACGTAAAGCTAAGGTGGCCACTGCCAGTTGATGTGATACCAACCTGAAACGCTTTTGGATGTATTCGAAACTCAAAGGGGCTTGGCACTGCCAAGCCTCTTATGGAGTACTATCCTTATAGCTGATATCTTATGCTGCGATCTCTAATGTCAGAAATATTAAAACATCGGATTACACTTGATAAAATTCATATCTCTAACTAATTTTTATGTTTTAGTCAAAAAGAATGTATAAAACTCAGTTACATTTTTGCTTAAAAACCTCTATTCTAGAAATGTCATTTTTAATACGTGGAGTCTTTGTAATACTGCTTCGAGCGCAGAGTGGTTAGAGCTTTATTTGCAAAAGTTTCATACAACACTTTTTAGGCTGATAAGACAATTAATTTAATTAATTAAATTTTTCTCAGTGCGAGTAAGCATTATCGGTTTAAATGTCAAATTGATACGTCTAACACATGAAACACAACCTTTCCTAAATACGATTTCGTGCATTCTAGATCTAATCTTGGATTGTTATTTCAAGATAGTGCTGGTGAATGTCTATTAGAGTATTCTGATGAATCAAAGCTATTTTTGTTAATCTACTAAATCGTTTTACGTTAGAGTCGCTGAATAAGTCTGTGGCTTTCCTAAAAATAATGGATATTTGAAGCTTTAGTGAGGAGTGAACGTTTGCAATGTGTCTACCCACTATCCGTGTTATTGATTCTCCTGTAACGGCTCTACCCTTTACCCAGCAGATGAATACTATTCTAGAATGGGCTAAAATTCGCACGAGTAAAGTGGTCTGTGTCGCTAACGTTCACATGTTAATGGAAGCACACTGGCATCTCGATTTTAGCTCCGTGTTGCAGAGTGCAGATCTTGTTACCCCCGATGGCATGCCATTAGTATGGATGATGCGACTCATGGGCGCTCGCACTCAAGACCGTGTTCCGGGTTTAGACATCATTCTGTCTGTTTGTAAGTTAGCTGAAGTTCAAAACGTTGGCGTTTACTTTTTAGGTTCCCATGCAGAAATCCTTAACTGTATGAGAGAACGGCTAAGACAGGACTTTCCTAATCTTCAAATCGCTGGTATGGAACCGTTGCCATTTCGTCCCCTCACCCAAGCCGAAGATGAGGCATTGATTCAGCAGATCAACGAAAGTGGAGCAGGTGTTGCATTTATTGCATTAGGTTGCCCTAAACAAGAATACTGGATGGCAGAACATAAAAACAAAATTCAATCTGTCATGATTGGTGTTGGAGGTGCATTTCCTGTCTATGCAGGAATCCACAAAAGAGCACCTAGTTGGATTCGTGCGACTGGTTTGGAATGGCTGTATCGGTTTATTCAGGAACCCGGTCGTCTCTGGAGACGCTATGGAACAACCATTCCACCTTTCGTGTTTTTAGCGCTTAAACAACTTGTGACTAGGCCGTTTTCTCAGCAGATATTTTGTATCCAACCACAGCCCAACAGTTCCCAAGTAAAATAGATTTTCTTTTCCTAACCCTAGGGCGTGTCATCAATTCGATAAGCTGGAAGGGTGCACTTAGGAATGGACAAACAAGCAGAACGATGACATCTCGACGCTATGCCCTGCGTGATGACCAGTGGGAACGAATCAAAGACTGATTGCCTGGCCGTGAAGGC
>DATNPS010000096.1:0-4805 GCA_036703095.1 Crinalium sp.
GAGAGTACATGTTTGATGACGACACGTTCACAATTGATAAACAGCGGGCGATCGCCATCAGTGAACACATGAAGCGGCTCAAATTAACCTGGAGTTGCAACGCTCGCGCCAACCTTGACTACGATACGCTAAAAACCTTGCGAGACAACGGCTTGCGGCTATTGCTGGTGGGTTTTGAGTCAGGCAATCAGCAGATTCTCAACACCATCAAAAAGGGAATCAAGCTAGAGGTGGCGCGTCAGTTCATGAAAAACTGCCATGATCTGGGCATAACCGTTCACGGCACGTTTATTATTGGTCTGCCCGTCGAAACCCGCGAAACGATCGAGGAGACGATTCGGTTTGCTTGTGAGATTAGTCCTCACACCATTCAAGTGTCGATCGCGGCTCCCTATCCCGGTACGGAACTGTATGAGCAAGCTCAGGCTAATAGCTGGTTTACTGACAATACTTTAGTTGCCAATTCGGGCATTCAAACTTCGACATTGCACTATCCGGGCCTGTCAAGTGCCGACATTGAAGATGCGGTAGAAGAGATGTATCGACGGTTCTATTTCCGTCCGAAAGCCATTATCCCCATCGTTAAAGAAATGCTCACCGACCCGCAAATGCTGGTGCGGCGGTTGCGCGAGGGAGGTGAGTTTTTCAACTATCTCAAAGAACGTCGCGCCCAACAAACAGCGGCTCACGCTCAATAAACACCGATTCACATATCTATCTTGTGTGGTGGGCAGTGCCCGCCACACAAATCATCCAGTAACGACATGAACGATTCGTTAGAGCGTCATCGATTTGCCATTGTTAATGGAGATGATTTTGGTTTTTCTAAAGGCGTCAATCAGGCCGTCATTAAAGCGCACGAGCAGGGAATACTCACCAGCACCAGCTTAATGGTGACAGGTGCGGCATTTGAAGAAGCGATTGAGTTAGCCAAAGCTCATCCCAATCTGGCCGTTGGTTTGCATCTAGTTTTGTGCTGTGGAAGCGCTGCACTTCCGTCTACTCAAATTCCTCACCTGGTAGATGCAACGGGTCAATTTCCCGATGATTCTGTACTAGCAGGATTGCGATATCAGTTCGACCAAGCGGCACGGCAAGAACTATTTCAGGAGATTCGCGCACAGCTCGAAAGGTTTCGCCAGACGGGATTGCCGCTATCGCATGTAGACGGTCATTTGCATCTGCATATGCATCCGGTTGTGCTGCGTTATCTGGTTGATCTCGCGGATGAATTTAATATTCGCGTGATTCGCCTGCCGTCTGAAGAACTAAAACTGGCGCTAAAGCTCGATCGCCGTGATTTATTCACGAAGCTCATCTGGTCATCTGTTTTTACCGGATTGCGTCGGTATGGAGAAGGATTGCTGCGATCGCACCACATTCGATTTCCGGAACGAGTGTATGGTTTTCTGCAAACAGGACGCATGACGGAAGAGTATTGGCTTAGATTATTGCCTCAGATTCAAGCCGATTGGGTTGAAATTTATTCGCATCCGGCGATCGCTCTTCCTGAAGAACCTTCAAACGGCCCGTTAGGATTAGGGCCATCAGAATTAGACGCACTGTTAAGCGATCGGGTGCGCGATGCCTTAAGCAAAGCTGGTTTTCAACTCACAAACTACAACAATCGACAGATTGCCCCTGGTCAGTAGTCTAATGGTTTATATCACTCCAGATGGAATGATTGCAGGTTTACTATTACTACTCTGCATCACTGCAATTAGCTATTACGGTTTCGCAATTTACGCATCGATTGAATTCTTTTCGCACTCTAACCACTCTACTTTATGGCAACTGTCGAGACGGTTAAGACAGGGGGGGTGGGGGCTGCGCCCCCAGCCAGGGGTTCCACCCCTGCACCCCGTCCTAACTAACCCTTCACTTGCTATAGAATGTCATCCACCTGTTAGCATCCTGAAGCCAGTCTGTTGTTTAAGCAGCGATGACTACAACAATCTCGCGTCGTTTTGCAATCAAGATTATCCCACTTACGAAATTATCTTTGGCATTCAAGATGCACAAGATTCAAGTATAGCGGTTGTAAAACAATTGATTGACGATTTTCCAACGCGGGATATTCGATTTGTGGTGAGCGATCGCATTCTCGGCAGCAATCTTAAAGTGAATAATTTAGCCAATGCGGCTATTGAAGCAAAATATGACGTTCTGGTATTAGCCGATAGTGATATTTATGTAGAACCAGATTATCTGACACAAATTGTTCAGCCGTTGCAGAATCCTGAGGTTGGCGTTGTCACCTGTATGTATCGATCGCGCACAGAAGGCTGGCTGTCAGCATTTGAAGCGCTATCAATTTCAACAGAATTTCTTCCCAGCGTGTTAGTCGCGCGTAAGTTAGAAGGCATGTCTTTTGCACTCGGCGCTACGATTGTGATTAAGAAAGCCGTGTTGGATGCGATCGGTGGTTTTGCGTCGGTTGCAAATTACTTAGGGGATGATTTTCGGTTAGGCTATTTACCAGCTCAAGCTGGATATCAAGTGGTATTGTCTGCGCATGTAGTTGATCATGTGATGTCAACAACCCGTTGGCGAGACGTCATCCATCACCAAACCCGCTGGAATCGCAACAATCGCTTCGCCAGACCGGGAGGCTATCTGGGACTCATTTTTACCTATGGCGTTGTGACCAGTTCTCTATTGTGCCTGCTCCTGCACGGTTCCTGGTTGGGTTGGACGATTCTGGGCGTAACGTGGAGTTTGCGTTTGGTAATGGCCTGGATGGTTGGAATTCAATATTTGCGTGATCCGGTGGCTCTGAACTGCTTTTGGCTGATTCCATTACGAGATGTCTTCAGTTTTGCGCTCTGGTGCTACAGCTTTTGGGGCGACACAGTTGAATGGCGAGGCCGAAGATTGAAATTAACCAAAAATGGTGAGCTGATCTAGAACATCGGTACAACACCCTCGTTGGCCAAGCGGGAACCTGGTAACGAGGAATTGCCTCAGCAACATTTATTGATCCTGAAGCATTGCGATCGCCCCCTTCAACCAGGTCAAATACACCTGCTCCCGTTGCTTAACCAACTCCAGCACCAGCCAATGCATGGTTTGTTCACGCGTTGCCGTTGGGTCATCCAAGCCGGGAACCGCGATCGCCTCACATTTCTCTAACTTCTCGCACCGCGCAATCAGTTCTTGTTCCAGCAAGCGAATAATCGCCTCATTGGGTAGCTGCGCCGCAAAGTACAGTTGTGCCAGTAAGGGTTCTCGCAGAACGGGCAGTGGTTGATGAGTTTGGAGCCATTGCATTAGCTCTGCCTTGCCTGCTTCTGTAATGCGGTAGACCTTGCGATTGGGGCGATCGCGCTGAATTTCCACAGTGCAGATAATCCAGTCCTGTGCCTCTAATTTATCTAACGTGCGATAAATCTGGGCCTGGTCGGCCTGCCACAGATGAGCAATGCAATCATCAAAGCACTCAGTCTTGAGGTCGTACCCCGTCCGCTCCTGTTGTTCGAGCAGACCTAAAATAACGTGAGCCAAAGACATAGACGGTTTACCGAACAAAGTAGGGGGCAAGTCCTACTCGTGAATTTTATATACTCCTATGCTACTATATGATTAATCATATATAGGAAGTGACATAATAAACTTCCAGCTCTGAGGAGGAAATATGACCGCGCAAACTCAAACGCTTCGAACGGTTGCCGGGATCATTAATAGTGTGGAAACGTTGGAAGGGGCAGGCTTTTTAGTACGTCGCCCGTTTCCAAAAAGCAGTTTCTCTGAATTTGACCCGTTTCTCCTCCTCGACGAATTAGGCCCAGTGAACCTAAAGCCGGGGCAGGCGAAAGGCGCGCCCGATCATCCCCATCGTGGCTTTGAAACCGTCACCTATATTTTGGATGGGCGGTTAGAGCATAAGGATTCCGTGGGAAACGCTGGCTTGCTGAGTCCCGGTGATGTGCAGTGGATGACGGCAGGGGCCGGGGTGGTACATTCTGAAATGCCAGAGGCAGAGTTCACCCGCACAGGAGGCCGACTGCATGGCATTCAGCTTTGGGTCAACCTGCCGCAGCGCGACAAAATGATTGCCCCCCGCTATCAGGAAGTTCCAGCAGCGCAAATTCCAGTGGCGCGAACGGATGATGGTTCTGTCACCGTGCGGATCATTGCCGGAGAAGCGCTAGGCGCAAAGGCCGTGATTGAAACCCGCACGCCGATTATCTATCTACATTTCACGCTGCAACCGGGCGCAACGATCGTTCAACCTGTGCCCCAAGAGTTCAACGCGTTCGCTTATGTGCTGGATGGTTCTGGCGTATTTGGAACTGAACAGGAGCGAGGTGACGATGGCCAGATGATCCTCTTTGCGCAAGATGGGGAAGAGGTAGTTATTACTAACCCGACTGAGGCTCAACAGCCCCTCGATCTCTTACTGATTGCGGGTGTTCCTCTAAATGAGCCTGTCGTGCGCTATGGCCCCTTTGTGATGAACACTGAAGCCGACATTATGGAAGCGATCGCCGATTATCAAAATGGAAGGATGGGACGAATTCATGCTTAATACACTTCAACATCGCATCAACCAACATCAACTACTAAGTAACTTGCGTGTGGCATTGTTGCGTCTACATAAAGTGTTGCTGGACGCAGAATGTATAACTTATGAGCAAGTGCGCGGAAAAATGTCTAAAGGAGAACTGCTGCAACTGGTGATCAATCACGATCAGTTTGCCTGGTTACACCGCTTGTCAGAACTGATTGTGCAAATTGATGAGTTGCTTCATGCAGACGAACCTGTTACGTCAGAGGCGATCGCGGCTCTCATCACAGACATTGGT
>DATNPS010000076.1:0-4933 GCA_036703095.1 Crinalium sp.
AACAATGACACGCCAGCGATTGCCCTATTTCGTCGGGATTTCTGGCGCAACGGCTGGCACTAGGGGAATTTCGATGAATCTAGTGATCATCCCACCGGGTGCTGCTGCTGAGCCTCACCTCCATAAAGATTACGAGACAGCTATCTATTTGCTGAAGGGACGAGTTGAAACTCGCTATGGGAAAGGCCTGAAGAAATCGGTCATTAATGAGACGGGCGATTTTCTGTTTATTCCTGCTGGAGTGCCTCACCAACCTGTGAATCTTAGCTCGGATGAACCCGCTCAAGCACTTGTTGCCCGTAATGATCCGAATGAGCAGGAAAATGTGGTGCTGTATCGGGTAGAGGGGGATGAGTGAAGGGTGACGACAAGCTGTTCTTCTCAATCAAAAAGGCTCGGCTTAGCCGAGCCTTTTTGATTGAGAAGGATGGTACAGCGATTCAAACTGAAATTTGAACGGGGCTCAGGGGTGGAACCCCTGGCTGGGGAACAGCCCCCCACCCCCTGTTCCCAACCTATTTGTGAACGCTATATTTATTCAATTCCTTCGATCCGGTCTTCAACTTCCTGATAAAGTTCGCGCAGCAATTGCAGGTTGCTTTCGCTGGTTTCCCAGTAGCCGCGACCGTTCACCTCCAGCAGGGTGCCGACGACCTTTCGGAAGGAGTGGGGGTTGAGGTTCATCAATCGTTGACGCATGGCTTCATCCTGGATGAAGGTGGCGTTGGTGTCTTCGTAGATCCAGTTGTCTACGGCTCCGGCAGTAGCTGACCAACCCATCGTGTTGACCAAGCGTTTCGAGAGTTCGCGCACACCCTCGTAGCCGTGAGACAGCATTCCCTCATACCACTTGGGATTCAGGAGTTTGGTGCGGGCGTCGAGACGAACAGTTTCAGATAGAGTCCGAACCTGGGCATTGGCCGTAGTGGTATCGGCGATGTAAGCGGCAGGCTGTTTACCATCCTTCCGCAGGCTCGACACAACTTTCGTGGGGTCAGAGTCGAAATAGTGGGAAACATCGGTGAGTGAGATCTCCGAGGAATCCAGGTTTTGGAAGGTGACATCGACAGTCTTTAAGGTGGTCTCAAAGATGTCGCGGGCCTGATCCATCATGCCGGGGTTGTCGGAGTTGAAGGCGAATGACTTCCGCGCCAGGTACATGTCCTGAAGCTCCGATTCGCTTTCCCATGTGCTATTTTCGACGGCCAGGTTGACGTTAGAGGAGTACGATCCAGACGCATTGGAGAAGACGCGGGTCGCTGCTTGCCGCAGGTTGATGCCCATGTCTTCAGCTTGCTTGAGTGCGTGCTTGCGGACAAAGTTCATTTCCAGCGGTTCGTCGGCTTCGGCGGCCATCTTGATCGCGCGATCGAGCAAGTTCATCTGGTTAATGAACAGGTCGCGGAACACGCCAGAGCAGTTCACTACTACGTCAATCCGGGGACGATCCAGTTCCTCTAGCGAGATCAGTTCGAGTTTGTTGACTCGTCCCAGAGAATCCGGTACCGGACGAACACCGACTAGCAACATCACCTGAGCGAGGGATTCACCATAGGTTTTGATGTTGTCGGTTCCCCACAGCACAAACGCGACGGTTTCGGGATAGCTGCCGCCGTTTTCCACCTTTTGTCGTGCCAACAGGCGATCGACCACAATTTGAGCCGATTGCACAGCTGCTGTCGTCGGAATTGACTGGGGATCAAGAGCATGGATGTTCTTTCCGGTTGGCAATACATCCGGATTGCGGATGGGATCGCCACCGGGGCCGGGGATGATGTATTCGCCTTCCAGGGCTTGTAGCAAGGCTCCCAGTTCGTTGTCGGCTACGACTTGCTTCAGGCAAAATTCCAGATATTCAAACAGGGGTTTGAGGGCGTCTGGATCAACCTTGGTGTAGCCCGCTTCGTGTAATGCTTCAACCCAGGGTTCTTTCTTGCCCATGTTGAAGAAGTTGAGCTTGGTGACTCTGGAGACACGGCCTTCGGCATCGGTCTGTTCCTTCACCAGAGCGGCTACAGCATTACGAGTGGCCTGGGTAATGTCAAACAGGAGTTGGACATCATCTAAAACACCGCGATCACTCCCCTTATACACGTCATCCAGATTACGACCGACGCTGTTGGCGATAATGCGGGGCAGACCCAGAAGGTTGTCTTCGGGGCGATCGATGCTGGCGATGTTGACCAGCGTGGCGACGGCTTCTGCGGCGGTGGGCGGTTTACCGATGACATGCAGGCCGCAGGGCAACAGCCGCGACTCGATTTCCATCAGCTTGATGTAGACCTTGCCGACTAGCGTATCGCGGTCTTCAGGTGTCATTTCTGCCGCATCGTGGTCGGGCAGAGTGATGTCCTTATCCAGGTTCACCAGACGGCACTTGTCCACAATCGCGTTGATGATCGGCACACCCCGTCCCGTATCTTTCAGGGTTTGGTAGGAGCTGATCAGTTCACTCAGTTCCTTTAAGCCTTTATAGAGTCCAGCATTCTCGGCTGGAGGCGTGAGGTAGCTGATCGTTTCGGCGTAGCTGCGTCGCTTGGCGATCGTTGCTTCTGACGGGTTGTTGGCCGCGTAGTAATAGAGGTTGGGAATTGTGCCAATCAGGTTATCGGGATAGCAGTCGCCCGACATGCCCATTTGCTTACCGGGCATGAACTCTAGCGAACCGTGGGTGCCAAAGTGCAGCACCGCATCGGCTTTCCAGAGGTGCTCCAGATAGGTGTAGTAGGCGGCAAAGCCGTGATGGGGACTAGCGGAACGCGAGAACAGCAATCGCATCGGATCGCCTTCATAACCGAAGGTGGGCTGTACCCCAATGAAGACATTACCGAACGATCGCCCATAGACCAGCAAATCCTGACCATCGGTGTTGAGATGACCGGGCGCGGGTCCCCAGGATTCTTCTAACCGTTTGTGGTAGGGCGTCAGGGCTTCATATTCGGGTACCGACATGCGGTAAGCAATGTTCAATTCAGGGCTGCTATATTGTGCTTGCGCATCGTGGATCACCATCTGCATCAGCTCTTCCGCCGATTCAGGTAAATCCTCAACGTCGTAACCATTATTGCGTAGCGCTCGCACCACCTCGAAGATGGAGCCAAATACGTCCAGATAGGCGGCTGTACCCACGTTGCCTTTATCGGGTGGGAAACTGAAGACCGTGATGGCTACCCGCTTTTGCATCTTAGGCTTGCGGCGCAGGTTGGCCCATTTCATGGCCCGTTGAGTCACCGCTTCGACCCGATCCTGGAGGGCGATCGCCTTTCCAGTAGCACCATCACGTCCAGACAGGATGATCGGCTCGATCGCACCATCCAGTTCGGGGATCGCGATTTGAAGCGCGACTTGAATGGGGTGTAAGCCCAGATCGCTATCCTCCCATTCCTCCGTGGTTTGGAATACTAGCGGCAGCGTCACCATATAGGGACGGTTGAGCCGCTTTAGGGCATCGATTGCTTTGGGGTGATCTTGGCGCGCAGGGCCACCGACTAGCGCAAATCCAGTCAGCGAAATGACAACATCGATGATCGCATTTTGGCCTTTAGAAATGGGGTCGTAAAAGTATGCGTCGATCGGTTTGGAGAAGTCTAACCCTCCGGCAAACACGGGAATTACGCGTGCCCCCATGCTTTCCAATTCCTGCACCATCGCCACATAGTGAGCGTCATCACCTGTGACCAAGTGGGTGCGCTGGAGTACCAATCCAACCGTGGGAGCTAGAGGATCTTTCAGATCCTCAGAAATATCGCGACGGGAGATGTGCCAGTTGAGGTATTCTTTCAAATCCTCAAACATGCAGGGGGCCAGAGGATGCCAGATCCCCATGTCGGGATAGGTGACGGGATCGCGGTATTCCAGAGGTAGGGCGTTGCGCATTCCGGCCTCTTTGCAGACATACCGATCGGTGAGCATCAGCAGGAAGTTTTCCAGGTTTTCTGGAGAGCCACCCAGCCAATATTGGAAGCTGAGCATGAAATTCCGCGCATCCTGCGCCTTGTCCATCGGCAAATATTTCAGCACTTTGGGTAAGGTTTGCAGGAGCTTCAGCATTCCATCCTGGAAGCCAGAACCCGACTTTTCTTTGCGTTTCCGCATGAATTGGGCGATCGCACTCTTCGACTGCCCAAGCTGAGCCATTGAAAAGGTGCCCATTTTGTTGAGGCGCATGACCTGGGGCATCGACGGGAAGACGACGGCTACATCCAGGCGATCGCGGTGCGGTTCCACCGCCGCCACTACTTTCTCAGCCAGTTCTTCAATGAAAATCAATGACCCGATGAAGATATTGGCCTGAGATACATCGCGCTCAAATGCTTCGTAATTTTCAGCGCTGCGCAGCTCTTCTAGAAGATAGCCGCTGATCTCAATGGCCAGATTAGGATTATTTAGGTTGATGGATCGGACTGCCGCAGACAAGGCACTTTGATACTGCGGCTCAAGCACGACATAGACCACCTTGATCAGCGATCGCCCCTGAAGGTTTTCAGGCACGATATGTCTGACTGTGGGCTTGACGTGGGTAAACATGCAGGTATGCTCCTCTCGAAAGGCTGGTAGCGTTAGCTAGCGGTTGCAATTAGCTGGTTGCAGTTAGCTTTTCGGGGGAGGGACATTGGGCCGTTGGCACAGGAATGAGCGACAGACATGCCTCAAAATGGCTCTAGCCTTCAGCTTCAACTGTCCAAACCTGACCCAAGCCTCTAGCCCCTAAAAAAGTGTTACAAGACAGGTTTTACCAGAAAACCCTTACCAGATCTGCGATTCACCGCCCAACTGATACAATTCGATAAAAAAAACGAGATGTTTTTTTACAATTATTGACCTTTTTGAATGCAAATACTTCGATCAATATTGATTTTTTTATACTTGGAAACTCGTTCTGGCAATCAAATGAAGAATCATAAAGATTCGGTTATAAAAACGATTTAAAAAA
>DATNPS010000117.1:0-22647 GCA_036703095.1 Crinalium sp.
CAGAGGTAAGGAACGCGATCGCCGAAAAGGAATTTCACTTAGAATCTGATTCTCGCACCACTCTAACCCGCGATCGAGATCATCAAAGACGTGACAAACGGAATCATTAGGACTGAGACAGCCACCCCGTTTTAATTGAACATGAATGGTTGATTTGAGATGAGTGAACACAAGTTTGATGCCACGCGGCTGGAATATCTGCTTCAGTTTGACAAAGCTCAGAGCGGCTGAGGAATCTAACCCATGCACTGATTTGAAGTTGAGAACTACACATTTAACCGCAGCTAAATTCGGATTGTGCAACCGCTCTTGAATGTGATTGAGCAAGGTGTTTGCTGTACCAAAGAATAAAAATCCTTGCAAATCAAGAATGTAGATTTGCTCTCCCTCTTCTTGCAGTAATCGAGTTTGTGGCAAGCTACGAACAGCGTTGCTTTGATAGGTAGCACCTGAGAGAATATGTTTCGTGATGTTGACCTGACTGTAGTTGATGATGAAGAGGGCGATCGATGCCGCCAGTCCCACGCCTACTCCTTGCAAGAAGCCAACCGTAGCAATGACAAACAGAATCAGGGCAACGATAAAATAGTCGGTTCTGGAAAACTTAAACCAGCCATCGTAAACCCACTCCCATAGTAAATCTAGCCCTAACATCAACATCACACCGCCCAGCACAGGCTTTGGGAAAAGGGAAATCATAGACGCACCTGCGAACAAAATCATCGCTATTCCTGCTGCAATAAACACACCCACCAAGCGGCTACTCGCTCCCAGTTTGTGGCTGAGAATTGTTGAGTCCAAAACCTGAAAACCAAGAATGCCTCCACCCAAACCAGACGCTAAATTGGCGATTCCACCTGCCCGTAATTCGCGATTTAGATCTAGATCTTGCTCAATTATCAATTCAATACCCGTTGCATTTAGCAAAATGGATATTACAGTAATTAATATGACAACCACCATCTGACCCATCTGGGACAGAATTAATGACCAATCCGCCTGAAGCAGGGTAGAAACCGATAGCGGATGCCACAGGCTGCCGGATGGAAACGCTTTCAGCAACAGTCCAGCAGCTTGTGCTTCCGTCGTAGAGGTATGGGTTGCAAATAATGCAATATAAAATAAAACAATCGCTCCAACCACCAGACTCGGCATCAGCAAAACATAGTGATAACGCCGCAGCAATCCCAGTAGCAATATGCCAAAGCCGCATCCTGGCAACCATTGCAGCAGTATCTGCGGTTGAGACAGTCGAAGAATTATTTCTCCAGACAGGGCAAGATCCGTCATAAAACTCAGGGAGCCGAGTACCAACAGCCAGCCCGTACCTGCCAGAAATCCTCCTACTACCGGATAAGGAATAAATCGAATTAGGTTGCCAAGCTTAAAATGACCTAGTAGAAAACAACAAGTGCCAGTCAGGATAGAAGTGAACGCGATCGCTGAAACAACTGTAGCTACAATTGAGGCTGTTGAATCGGAAGCAGAAAACTGAGCTGCGATCGCGGCTGCCATGACTCCTAAAATAGCTGCTGGTGCGTTTTGAACACCCGACACCGTAATCGGTGAGGAACCAACAAGCGAAATGATGAGGCTAATTGTCATAGAAGTGAACAGAGACAGCCCAATTCCCGTTGAGATGTAAGCAGCGAGATCTCCTGAGAAAATGAGAGCAACGAAAGAAATGGCGCAAGTGACTTCGATCGTTCCCGTAATCAGTGCTGCTGTCAAACTAGGAATCAATCGATCAGGCTGAATTTCGTGTCGCAATGCATTAATGACAGACTGCCGATTCAACTGAATTTGATGAAGGAACTGCATCTGTTTCTCCAAACCCTAAGAAATGTGGATTGATTAAACCCCAGTTTTTTGAAGGGGGGACTGCACATCTGAGCCGCACACTCCCCTCCAAAAATTGGGATTTATTTAATTTGCGAACTTATGCCATTACTGCTTGGGCAACCGCTTTTATTTCTTGGGTAAGGGGATGATCTAAATAGCACAAATAAAACACATTGCTGCTAGCAAGCTGCATCATCTCATCACAGTTAGGCAAAACCCCAATCACTGGAATGTCATACTTTGCTTCAATCTGCTGACGAATAGCGCCAAAATCAGAATTTTGCAGAACTCGATTCACCACCATTAAAATCTTTGGCACTTTCAGTTGTCGAGCCAGATCAACCATGACCGCTGTGCCTTGAAAATCCTGACGATCGGGTCGCAAAATCACCACCAGGACATTAGAGATAGCAATTGCCAGCAGTGTTTCTTCGTTTAGTCCCGGATGAGTATCGACTAACACGTAATCCAGATTCAGAGTCTTGATCAGGTCGCGAAAGCCATGCTTGAGCAGACGTACATCATACCCTTCACGCAACACACGGGTCATTTTTCCGGCGTCGCTGCTAGATGGTAAAAGATATATACAACCATTACACTGCTTTACCGCGTCAGGACTAACATCATAGGCAGTATCTTCAATCGCACAATTGCCCCACAGATAATCGTTTAAGGTATGTTTTAGCGGAGTTTCCTGTTCCATGCCAAAAAGCACATGAATACCGGGAGACTGAATATCTGTATCAATAACGGCAACTCGTTTTCCCATGAAGGCGATCGCTGTTGCCAAATTCGCTGTAGTATTCGACTTTCCAGTACCTCCCCGAAACGAGTGAATCAACACAATCTTTGCCATTCTTACCCCTCATCATTAATCGTTTATCATTCAATCTTTTATCAACTTATGAATTATCCAAATACCGCAAGTCATCTGCCTCTGCAAGCAATCGTCGGAAATAGTCTGTCTCTGAAATGGCAGCTACTTGTTGCGCTCGCTGGCTGTGGTCAATCTCAAATTGCAATTCCTGCAACTGTCGTTTTAAAAACTCTTCCTCCTGCTTCCGCTGCGTGATATCAATGCAATTTCCCTCGTAATAAAGGACATTGCCTTGCACATCTTTGACAGTCCTTGCCCAAATGGAAACCCAGATTCTGGAGCGATCGCGCCGATACGCTTCAAATTCAAAATCTCGGATCTCCCCATCTTCTGCTAGGAGGCGCTTAAATTCGTCGCGTTTATTGGCATCCACATAAAGTTGTTGAGCAATTTCTTGCACCATTTCCAACAGTTCTTCAGGAGATGTGTATCCAAACAGTATTGCTAAGGCCCGATTCACCCGTAAGAACCGTCCTTCGGGAGAAGATTGGAAAATACCTTCGAGTGCGTTTTCGAAGATGCCGCGATAGTTTTCTTCAGCAAGGCGTAACGCTTCGTTCTTAGTTTCCAGGATTTCAAACGATTCATGGAGTTGAACGGCCATGTTGTTAAACGATCGCGCTAATTCTCCAACTTCATCAGCTCGTTGCACTTTGACAGGTCTAGTCCACTCACCGCTGGCAAGCTCTTTGGCGGCGGTATTGAGTTCCAAAATGGGTTTAGTTACCCAGCGAGCAGTTAAAATCCCAATCAGCACAGCTACGATCAACGCTAAACAGCAAAGGTAAATCGTGGAGCGATTATTGGCATCAATTTGTGCCATAAAATCTGATTCTGGGACAGCAACAACAATCAACCAATCCAATCCTCTTCCATCTCGATACGGCAACACCTGGATAAACTGACGATGCCCATCTAACTTGAAATCAAGTTGTTGTGATGTGTGAATTTGGTTGAAATCTCCAAACCGTTGCTGTAAAAAATTAGCCGTACCGCGAATCAATTGATTACTACTTTGAGTTGCATGAACTAGCTGAGGAGCATCGTCGCTACCAACGCTGAGCGGTTCATCACTTGAACTAGAAATGATTTGACCTGACCGATCGATGACAAAAGCTGCTCCCGTTTTACCAATCTTCAAATGGGTCAAAAACCTCCTGAATTCCTGCAATAGCAAGACATCTGTTCCACAAACACCAATCAGTTTTTGATGATCTGGAGCATAAACAGGTTGAGCAGCCGTAATGATCAAAAGTCGAGTATTCAGATCAAAGTCTACATACACTTCACTCCAAACAGGGCGTTTTTGCTGTATGGCAGCTTTGTACCAGGGACGAGTACGTGGATCATAGACACCATACTCTTCTTCTAAACGTTTGGTCGATGCGATGCGATGACCTTGAGTGTCCAGATCGTAGCTAAAAAAATATTTACTCACTGAGCGATCGAGAATCCATGCTGAGAAATTAGGATCTGTAAACGATTTTTGTCCAACAGATAGATGATCTCCTTTTTCAGTAGCGCAGTAGATGCCATAAGAAAACGGAAATAATTTACCTTGTTGAACAAACTGAGATAAATTCTTAGGATTGGCAACATTGAGTTCTCCCTGTGCGAGAGTCGTCGCATTCATCTGATTGATAATAGGCGGTAAGGATAAGTAACTTTGTAACTCTCTCTCAATCCGGCTGGCTAATTCGCCTCGAAACTGAGAAGCAAGATCATTTACGGCTTTCTGCCCATTGCGAAAAGAAAGATAGCCTACTAATCCCACAGCACCCAGAATTTGCAGTACGAAGGGAAAGATGAAGATAGTTCTTAAAGGAACATTCGACCCAAGGCGGCGGAGAAAGGTAAGGGGGCTAATGGAACGCATATCATATTACTTCTAATAGAAAAAGTAGGTAGAGTCCGAATCATTAACTAGGGAACGTAAGTTTAATAAAACCAAAACTTAATTTTTGAAAACGCGGCGGAGCCGCACTTTCAAAAATTAAGTTTTGGTTTTAATTAATCCATGATCCTGAGTCAATGTCATCGGATGGCTATTTAGGGATTTTAGTTTTCTAGGCTAAAGGAACCATAGTCCTATTCCGTATTTCTATGCAGTTGCAGAAACATTGCCCAAGTTTGTCTACGCTCCCCTAAACCTGCCAGGTGTCAGAGTATTAGACGAAATCTGATGTCAAGAAAATCTCTAAAGCTCTTAATAAGAAGTTACAGTGAGCATATCTAAGTAGATGGACACAATCAAACACAAACCCTTCAAGGGCGAAGCATCCACCCTTTGGGATATTAATCACGTCTAAGTACTTAATTACACAACGGGTGTGTATTGGAGCAATAGAAAAAAGAGGCGATCGCCCCCTATAGTGCGATCGCCTTTGCATAGAATGCCAAATTCGATGTAGTTCAGCATTCGCGGCTTCTATTACCTCGGCAATTTAATAGGCTTTATGGTGGGGCGCGCTTCGCGCGCCCCACCATAAAGCTTTTGGGGTTTAGGTAGTCTCAAATATTGCCGAAGTAATAAAAGGTCAATATAGAAATCCCAACTGGGTCGTGAGAACTGCATCCCGAAGGGGTACGGTTCTCACAACCCACCTATCTCACAACTGATTTAGGATCGCGAATTTAATAAAAACCAAAACTTAATTTTGGAACGTGCGGCAGAGCCACACGTTCCAAAATTAAAAATTTGGTTTTAATTGATCCATGATCCTTAGGGCTGCTCTATTACATGTTAGAGAGTTTAAAGACTCCACCGTTACTAATAGGAAGGTTGTAGGTGGTTTGGTCAAGCCCAATTTCGGCTAGATTCTCGGTATCTAGAGTTTTGAAGAACGTTCCACGCTGTTCAGGATTAAGCAGCAGCGTCGCTGTATCTGAGCCTGAAAGTGAGGACAAGAAGATTTCAACATATCCGCGCGCTTCAAAGTTTGCTTCTTTGAGCAGTTCAGGTTGGTGAATAAAGTCGGGCTGCAATACAAATAAGCTAGTGGCATTCTCAGGAATGGTGAAAGTCAGTCGCGCTTTATTGTTTTGTGGAACAATCTCAGGAACTAATACGGCTTGAGGATTATTGGGAAAAATATTTTGCCCTGAAATATCAACAGCATCAATGAAATCTGCAAACGATGTGGGACGCTCTGAAGGATCATCTGGATCGGTAGGAAACCTGATCGTAAGAACCAGTGATACAGTTACAGGGAAGAAATTAACGTTGGCGATTGTTAAAAAATAGCCTTGAATTGTTGTCCTTGTAACAGCATCAAAACCGCCTGGAATCTTAGGAAATTGAGGCTTAAGAAGGACTTCAAACGTAGAAACAAGCATGTTTTGGGGTTCTCAATCTGCCTACGAACCTAATATAGTTTCTGGCTAATTGCAGCCTCAGTACCCATGCGGGGTATTTTAGGTGCTATATCTACAGTGGTCGAAAGGCTGACTGAATTGAAACCTGCTCTAAGATTGTCTGAAGAATCTCTGAATCTCTTTGAAGCGTCTTTGAGATTGTCTGGAGAGTCTCTGAGTCTCTTGAGAGAATGGTTGAACTAAGCTGGAGTGTCACTGAGATTGATCGACCAGGAATTGAATCGATCAATCCCAGTGGTAAAGTAGGTTAGGCAGAAGGCGGGTCTGCTTTCGGACGATGATTACTGATCGCCTTAAATCGTAAGCGTGTTTGCTCTTTTCCACACGATGCACTCCACTCTAACTCTCGATCGCACTTTTTATCGGTGTTGCTAATCGTCTCTGAATGGATTCTCACACGCCTAGAGCAGAGGGAAGACAATAGAAAAGTGGTTTTACCCCTTATAGGGTATGAAGATAGCTATTTCAACCAAATTTCAAATTGGCCTACTGGGCTATTGTTATAGCCTATCGAGGATAGGTCAACTGGTTGTTTAAATTTTATATCTTGACTACGCTCAAGATATACTTGTAAGTCCTCAGCCGCCTGTTTATCTACTGGATTAGCATATCTCATGTTGTTCTGCTCAATCCTTTCATAAACTTGTTCAATTCCAGGAACTAATATATTTTTATCCTGGAGATCTTTTTGTATCTTCTCAGCTAATTCTTTGCTACTGTAATAGTGGATGTATACTCGTCTGACACCAATTAAAGTTCTACTTGTTTCTGGTGAACTGGGTGTACCAGTAGTCTCAAGAATTCCAGGTATAACTTGAAGCAGACCTGTAATCGCAACAATAAGAGTTGCTAATGCTGTTAGAATACCGGGCAAAGTTGTCCAGAACCCTCCAGTTGTTCTACTATTGCTAGATTTATCACCGTTGCTCGTCATAAATATTGTTCCTTAACTAGTGCAGAATAATTTGATTCTTTGCTAATTAATTGCTCGTCTTACCTTAGAAGCTTTAAAGTTCTTATCTTCTTTCAAAGACAAGCTGCTACACTGTCTAAACTAAAAGTTAAAGTGTTCTAGCTATTATTTTATAGGTAGCAGAACTTACTTATTTAAGTAAATTTCAAATCTTAAACAAAAATACTCGCAGTACAAAATATAATTTGAAAGCTTATTCGTCAAATTTATACTCTAAAAACGCCATTCCAACCGCACGGTTGGAATGGCGAACGTCTCAGATATTTCAGTGTACTGCTGCCTCAGCAGTTGAGCTACCGCCGAGACGGCGGTGTTACGAGCGGAGCTTGGAAACGAAGTAAAGATTCACTTCTGACTCCTGGCTCCTGACTCCTGATTCCTGACTTAAACCCTCTCCCTCGGATGCACCCTAAACGTCTGAATCGCCTTCATATACTGAACCCGCTCAAATTCGCTCGGTTCAGGGCAGTTGCGTTGGCTCATGGTGCCGCGCATCTGTTCAACGGATGCGTATTCATGTTCCTCCATCCAGGTGTGTAGCTCTTGTTCAATGTCGCGCAGATGATTGATTCCGTGTCGTAATAAGGCACTGACAATCATGGTGACATTCGCTCCGGCCATCACCATCCGAATGACATCGGTTCCCCGTTGAATACCGCTGGTGGCGGCGAAATCAGCCGTGATCCGGCCATACAGAATGGCAATCCAGGTCATGGGTAAGCGCATCGATTGAGGCGTGCTGAGCAGCACATTCGGGACGACTTCCAGCGTTTCAATGTCGATATCTGGTTGATAGAAGCGATTGAACAGCACTAGTCCGTTTGCGCCTGCTTCCGTCAGTTGTTTTGCCATGTGAGCGAAGCTGGTGAAATAAGGGCTAACTTTGACGGCAACTGGAATGTTAACGGCAGCTCGAACGGCTCGCACTTCGCGGAGATATTGCTCCTCGACATCCAGGCTGGTTAGATTAAGGTCGGTTGGAATGGCGTAGATGTTGAGTTCTAGCGCATCGGCTCCGGCCTGTTCGATCTGACGAGCGTAGTCAATCCAGCCACCGGGAGTTGAACCGTTTAGACTGGCGATGATGGGAATCTGGACACTTTCCTTTGCCTGCCTAATGTGGTTGAGATAGCTCTCCGGGCCGACGTGAAACATATCCGGCTCTGGGAAATAGGTGAGCGCTTCAGCAAAGCTTTCCGTGCCGTATTGCAGGTGATGGTGCAATTCCAGCATGTCTTGCCGAATCTGTTCCTCGAATAGTGAATGCAGCACGACCGCAGCGGCTCCGGCATCTTCCATGCGCTTCAGGTTGTCGATGTGCTCGGTTAAAACTGCCGCTGCGCCGACCACCAGGGGCGATCGCAATTCAAGACCTAAATACGTTGTGCGTAAGTCCATGACCTAAGACTCCTTCCCAGATAGTTCATGTTTCTCGGATGTGTCGCTGACCTGGGTGTGATGAGGATGATGAGGGGGATTCGGGGCAACATCTGGATGCCGTGCCGCCAGGTATTGATACATCTGCCAGCGAGCATTGACATCGGCCTGTGCCTGTACCGCAAACTGTTTCGCTTCTTCGGGTTTGCTGCGTTTCAGCATCTTAAAGCGATTTTCGCTGTACATCGCATCGGCAACCGGAAGTTTGGGCGATCGCGAATCCAGCATCAGGGGGTTTTCGCCATGTTCAGTTCGGCGCGGATCGTAACGGTAAAGCAACCATCGTCCCGATTCAACTGCCGCTTTTTGCTGCTGCATTCCTCTCGTCATATCAATGCCGTGGGCGATGCAGTGAGAATAGGCAATGATCAGCGAGGGGCCATCATACGACTCAGCTTCCAGGAAGGCTTTCAGCGTATGTTCATCCCGTGCGCCCATCGCCACACTGGCGACATAAACGCTACCGTAGGTCATGGCAATCAGGCCCAAATCTTTCTTGCCAGCAGGCTTACCGCCCGACGCAAATTTAGCCACGGCTCCCCGTGGAGTTGACTTCGACATCTGGCCGCCCGTATTGGAATAAACTTCCGTATCCAGCACCAAAATATTGACGTTGCGACCACTGGCCAGGACATGATCCAATCCGCCGTAGTCAATGTCATAGGCCCAGCCGTCACCCCCAATTAACCAGACGCTCTTTTTCACCAGGTAATCGGCCAGCGATAGTAGCGTATGCAGTTTGGGCGTTGTGCCATTGCTGCCGTGGGCTTCCCAGTAGTGGAGCAGCTGTTTGAGATGCTCAACCCGCTCTCGCTGTTCAGCAATGTCCGCTTCGGTAGCCTGGGGTGCCGCGAGAATGGCGGCAGTCAGGTCGGCGGGAATGGGTGAATTCTCGTTGGTTAATTCCTGCAACAGCGTTTTGGCATAGTGGATGTGCTGGTCGATCGCCACCCGGAAGCCCAAACCAAATTCGGCATTGTCTTCAAACAGCGAGTTTGCCCAGGCAGGGCCGCGACCTTCCGCATTATGCGTCCAGGGAGTGGTGGGCAAATTGCCGCCATAGATGGAGGAACAGCCCGTCGCGTTGGCGACTAACATGCGATCGCCAAACAGTTGAGTCACCAGCTTCACGTAAGGCGTTTCACCACACCCGGCACAGGCTCCAGAAAACTCAAACAGCGGCTCTTGCATTTGCTGTTGTGCAATTTTGTGCAGATTCAGTCCAGCGCGATCGGGGTTGGGCAACTTCAGGAAAAAATCCCAGTTTTCGCGCTCCTGCTCTCGCAAAGGCAATTGAGGAGCCATGTTGATCGCTTTCTTGCGCGGCTCGGCTTTGTTTTTGGCGGGACAAACATCCACACACACGCCACATCCAGTACAGTCTTCTGCGGCCACCTGAATCGTGAATTTGAGATTCGTCCAGTCGTGATCTCTGGCCGCTATGGATTTGAACGTATCTGGTGCGTTGGCCAATTGCTCCGGTTCGTAGACCTTCGAGCGAATTACCGCATGAGGGCACACCATGACGCACTTGCCGCACTGCACACAAACCTCCGGGTCCCACACTGGAATGTCTTGCGCAATATTGCGTTTTTCCCACTTCGACGTACCGCAGGGATAGGTACCGTCCACGGGCAGCGCACTCACCGGAATCGTATCTCCCTGACGCGCCAGCATC
The DNA here is from genome assembly GCA_036703095.1 of Crinalium sp. GTDB lineage: Bacteria > Cyanobacteriota > Cyanobacteriia > Elainellales > Elainellaceae > DATNPS01. Next base: position 10,183 of record DATNPS010000117.1, read on the forward strand.
TTACCAATCACGTTCTGTACAAAGGCTGGAGCCGTATTGGGAACCGTTGGTGATTCTGCATAATCTGCTGTTGTGGTAGTGGAATAGGTTTCATACTCCACTTCAAATAAATTCTCTAACGTGCGATCGACCGCATTCAGGTTCATCTGCACGACCGCATCACCTTTTTTACTGTAGGTTTTGCGAATCGATTTTTTAATCTGTTCGATCGCTAACTCACGCGGCAACACTCCGGCTACAGCAAAGAAACAGACCTGCATTACCGTATTGATATAGCCTCCCATGCCCGCGTCTCGTGCCACCTGAGAAGCATTGATCACATAGAATTTCAGGTGTTTCTCTGCAATTTCCGTTTTTAATCGCGGTGACAATCGCGTCCAGGTTTCCTCAGGACTGTACGCACTGTTTAGCAAGAACACAGCGCCCGGTTTCGCCGCTTCTAACACATCAAATTTCTCGACAAACTCCCATTGGTGACAGGCCACAAAATTCGCACTGCTAATCAAATAGGTAGAGCGAATCGGCTGTGGCCCAAAGCGCAGGTGTGATACTGTAACAGAACCCGATTTCTTGGAATCATAGACAAAGTAACCCTGAGCGTAGTTCTCTGTTTCTTCGCCAATGATTTTGATCGAGTTCTTGTTAGCTCCCACCGTACCGTCTGATCCCAATCCATAAAAGATCGCTCGCACTACAGAATCGGCTTCTGTTAAAAAAGTGGGATCGTAGTCTAAAGATGTGTGGGTTACGTCGTCTACAATGCCAACCGTGAAATGATTTTTAGGTTGAGCGATCGCCAGATTCTCAAGTACGGCGTTCACCATCGCTGGAGTAAATTCTTTAGACGACAGGCCATATCGTCCTCCCACAACCTTCGGGAAATTCGTTAAATCACCCGCTTCCACCAGCGCATTCACCACATCCTGATACAGCGGTTCGCCAGCGCTACCGGGTTCCTTGCAGCGATCCAAAACGGCGATCGCCTTCACACTCTGGGGCAACGCCGCAACCAACTGTTGATAATCAAACGGACGATACAGCCGCACGTTCAGCAACCCGACCCGTTGACCGCGCTGATTCAAATAATCCACCGTTTCCTTCACGGTTTCACAGCCCGATCCCATCATCACAATCACGCGATCGGCGTTCGGATCACCGTAATACTCATACAGTTGATACGAGCGACCCGTCAGCCGTGCAAATTCGTCCATCGCCTTTTGCACGATCGCCGGACAGGCTTGATAGAACGGGTTCACCGTTTCCCGCGCTTGAAAGTAGACATCGGGATTCTGCGCCGTTCCCCGAATCACCGGGCGATCGGGCGTCAGGGCGCGGCTGCGATGGGCGGCAATCAGCGCATCCGGAATAAACTCACGCAGCGTTTCATCATTCAGAAGCGCCACTTTCTGAATTTCATGCGACGTGCGAAATCCGTCAAAGAAATGCAAAAACGGAATGCGCGATTCCAGAGTGGCACGCGTGGCGATCGCCGCAAAGTCCTGGGCTTCCTGAACCGATGCTGCCGCGAGCAGCGCACAGCCCGTCATGCGAGCCGCCATCACATCACTGTGATCCCCAAAAATAGAAAGACCTTGAGCCGCTAATGAACGAGCCGCAACGTGAATTACAGCACAGGTAAGTTCTCCGGCAATTTTGTAAAGATTGGGAATCATCAACAGCAAGCCCTGAGAGGCCGTAAACGTTGTCGTTAGCGCACCCGCCTGGAGTGCGCCATGTACCGCTCCAGCAGCCCCACCTTCACTCTGCATCTCGACCACTGAGGGCACCGTACCCCAGAGATTTGGCTGGATGGCGGCTGACCAGCTATCGGCCCATTCTCCCATCGGAGACGCAGGTGTAATCGGATAGATAGCAATCACTTCACTTAAACGATAGGCAACTCGCGCCGCTGCCTCGTTTCCATCGATCGTGGCAAACGTTATTGAACCCATGATAGAAGTCCTCCTGGTAAGTCAGGGAGTAATTAAGGATTGATTGAGTCGATCAACAATGTCTTGAATTTCGCGTAGAGCGACTGCAAAATTCGCTTGCGTAACCGCAGAAAACGTTTCACCAAATGCGACGGATGTGACTGGAATTAACAGATGATAGGCAATTGGAACGTGACCATAGAGCGCTTGGGACAGCGCTAGTAGCGATCGCGGATTGACAACATGCCCGGTAAACGCTGGAGCTGTATCGGGCTGTAGCGTTTCAATCTGAAGCGTTGTAGCAGGAATGACACTGGCATCCACAAAGATGACCACTTGAGCCGTTGAGATCACCTCTGCCAGATCGGGGGTGAGTTGATGCAGAGGAAGCGATCGCACATCCACACGATTCCAATCCGCAACGGTTTCTGCAACGCGATATCCAACACCATCATCGCTGCGCAATGTGTTGCCATATCCAATCACTAAAATGGGAGCGTGTGTCATGTTTAACAATAGTCGATCAACACCTCCTTTTGTTTGCTGCGTAAAAATTGCACGAGTTCTTCAATCAAATTGCGCCGAATCGAAATGTTTTTGGGCAGCAGTGGATTTTGATAGAACTCGTTAATGCTTTGACCCACTAAAAAGATAATTGAGTCAGCCTGAAGAATTTCTTTGGCGAGTAATGATGCACTATTGTTATCGAAGTGTAAACGGCTCAGATCACAATTACACTGCTTAATATATTCCGTCGCTTTAGAAATGGTGAGAATTCCTTCTGTAATCAAATCAATATAGTTGAGAAATCCGATCGGGGGCAGTTCTTTCCGAATCGTGGATAAATCAATCTCGATGGTTTCACCCAGATAACTTGCAATAATATTTCCAGTCGTTCCGCCACATACAACTTTTCGTCCTTTAAAGTTTAATAGCTTTTCACTATAAAAGTCATCATCTGCTTTATTTAAAGGTGGCCCTGTAAAGATCATTAACGGATTGCGCTTGCGCACATAAATTCCTACAAAGGTTGCATCATCCCCGATTTCACCCTGATAGAGCGATCGCGTTTTCTGAAGCACATCTCTGATCACCGCTTTAGCCGTGTGAACTTTGTTTGAAAAGATGTCTTCCAAATACTCCGCGATGTTTTGCCAGCCCCAACCAAAATTCAGCGTCACGCCCATTCCGGCATAGAGAACGCCATCGCTGATCGCCCCTAAAAAATCGCCTCGCTGCAACACGCCTTCTGAGATCAGGATCTTGTGATCCAGGATCATTTCGGTGCGAGTTTCTAACGGCAGCGCTTTGCCATTGTGAATATAAAACGGCGGCGGATTGTCGAAATTAATCACCGTGAACTGATTCGTTTCACAGTTGACTTGAATTACTGTAAAGGTAGAATACGCAATCTTTCTAACTTTACAGATTGGTAAGGTTGCGATCACCGTTCGGATAACTTCTTCTAATGGAATATCGGCATCCAGCATCGTAATCAGAATTTCTGTCGTGAGCGTCGCCAGAATATTCGCTTTAACGCCGCTACCTAAACCATCTGAAAGAACAATTGTTGATTTTTTATCACTCTTTAGATATTTCACCTGATCGCCGCAAAGTTCCTCTCCTTTTTTGTTAAGGCTAGCTTCGTGAATATCTAAAAAGTTATCAACCGTGACTGAACAGTACATAGCGATTTTAAGGAGTGCTCTGTTTTAGCACTTGCACAATTTTTAGTAAATTGACTTTTGTTTCGGCTGTTGTTTCTCCCAGAAGTCCAGCAATTTCTTGAACCACCTTCATCTGGTTATCCACCACTTCATTCACTTTCTCAATTGTTTCATGCTTGATTTTGTCTAACTGTCGCTTCTGCTCTAATTCATGGCTAATATCCACCATAATCCCTGCAATGAGTCCTTCATTCTCGATCGCAAACACCACCTGATTCACATACAAATGATGTCGTGGATACTCTTTGAAGTGACCGCGAATCACGGTATTCTGCTGCCACGCTCGCTTAAAATCCTGCACATCATCCAGCAGCGTTTCGGCAGGGTGACCAATCACATCTTCCGATTTCACGTTGAATAAATTGCAAAACCCTGGATTCACCAGCTTGATATACAGGTCGGGATCAACCACGATCAGACCATTGGGATCGTAATCCCACAGCAGTTTCCAGAGATGGTTTTGGTCGTCGCTCATGGTATCGCCTTCGTGGATTACAGGCAGGGACTCGCAGACGTGCGGATCAACGGCAGGATTTCATTGACAAACTTGTCTTCAATATTTTGAGCATTAATGTTGAGAAAGTGGCGATCGCGAAACTTCATCGTAATGCCCTGATTGCACAAATCCAGGCAAAATGATCCTTTCAGTACAATCGTGTCATCTAACTGATATTGATGCAGTAACGCCTGTAACTTCGGCAGCACCTCATACACACCCATCTGGTGACAGGCCGAACCCATACAAAGAAATAGATTTTCGGAAGTCATCTTCTAGCTCACCTCCGGTTGAATTCACAAGGTCGGGTGGGCGATGCCCACCCGATGGGGTTACTGGCGATAGACCTCTTGAAGTAAGGAACCATCCGCCGCAATCAGTTGAACGTGCAGCGGCATCTGCCCAACTGCATGAGTTGAACACGATAGACAGGGATCAAAGCAGCGAATTCCGGCTTCCACGCGGTTTAACATGCCTTCCGGAATCTCCGCCCCGTGAATGTAATGTTTGGCGATTTGCGCGACCGTTTTGTTCATCGCCAGGTTGTTTTGTCCGGTCGCGATAATTAAATTCACCCGCTGAATCAAGCCATTTTCATCCACCTGATAATGGTGGAATAGTGTGCCTCGCGGAGCTTCACTGACGCCAATCCCTTCCAGTTGGTTAACGCCACCCTGCGATCGCACCCGATTAGACACAATATCCGGATCATCCATCAAGCGCTGAATGTGTTCCAGAGACGCCAGGATCTCAATCAGGCGGGCGTAGTGATAAAAGAACGACGACGTGGGAACACCCCTGGCGCGATCGCGCAATTCTCGCAGTTCCTGGTCGGCGGCGCGGGTGCCGATATGGCTGCATACATTCAGACGGGCGAGTGGCCCCACCCGATAGATGCCGTCGGGGTAGCCGAGCGGTTTGTAATACGGGAATTTCAGATACGACCATGGTTCAACGGCTTCCCCAATAAAATCGCGGTAGTTGTCTTCGTTAAGCTGATCCGCCACGATATTGCCGTGGCTATCGGTAAACCGCAAATGGCCGTCATAGTGCTCCCAGGCTCCATCGCGACCGACTAATCCCATGAACAAAGACGGAAATTCGCCAAAGATGTCGAGTTCTGAAGCTAAGTCGCTATCCAGCAGTTTTTTGAACAGGTCGATCGCCAGTTGCGTGGTCTCAAAGGATTCGGGCAGGCGATCGCGAATCCACTGTCTTCCGTCTTCGGAAAGGGGCGATCGCACCCCTCCCGGTACTGTCCACGCTGCGTGAATTTTACGGGCACCGAGTAGCTCAATCACCGTTTGACCAAACTGCCGCAGACGAATTCCGGCCCGTGCCAGGTCGGGGTTTTCAGCAATTAACCCAAACACATTGCGCTTGGCCGGATCGCTATCCCAGCCCAGCAAAAAATCAGGACTGCTAAGGTGAAAAAACGACAGCGCGTGCGATTGCGTAATCTGCGCCAGGTTCATCAACCGCCGCAGTTTATCGGCGGCTGGCGGAATCTTCACCGCCAGAATCTTATCCCCCGTTTTGGCCGACGCCAGCAGGTGGCTTACCGGACAAATCCCGCAAATTCGGGCAGTAATACCTGCCATCTCGGTGAAGGGGCGGCCTTCACAGAACTTTTCAAAGCCGCGATATTCCACCACATGAAATCGCGCGTCGTCCACTTCTCCCGAATCGTTTAAAAAAATCGAGATTTTGGCGTGGCCTTCAATGCGCGTTACTGGATCGATGACAACTGTTTTGCTCATCCTGTCCTTCCTTAGCCAAACTTAATCATGTCGCGGCCTTCCATACGAGGTTTCTCGCCTCGTAACAGCGGTTCGATCGCCGCTTTAATCCGATCGGCAGACGGTGGGCAACCGGGAAGATATAAATCGACCGGAACCACCTCATGCACAGGCACCACCCGATCCAGTAACTCCGGAACAATGCCGGGTTCGTGGGGCAGTTGGGGATGATAATCGCCCAATTCCAGATAGGAACGCTTCAGCACCGGATCGGCTCCGGCCAGCATATTGCGCATCGCCGGAACATTAGCCGTAACCGCACAATCACCAAATGAAATCAATAGCTTGGTGTTGCGCCGCACGATTTTGATCAGTTCTAAGTTCTCTTCGTTGGCGATCGCTCCTTCCACCAAACACACATCCACCTGATCGGGATAGACTTTCAGATCAGATGCGACAGGGCTGTAAACTACATCCACATGTTGCGCTAACTCAATTAGCCACTCATCCAGATCCAAAAACGACATGTGACAGCCCGAACAGCCCGCCAGCCAGACGGTTGCAAACTTTATTTTGTCCATTCATGTTTCTCCCGTGCTGTCACTAAAAATTCAAGCTTGCTTTGATCGCGGGTCTTTTCCCCAGTGGTGCTGCCCTTGCGGAAAATTGATCCAGTTGGGCAGGCATCTACACACTTACCGCAGGATGTGCAGGCATCGACTTCGCCCCACGGCTGATTCAATCCCGACACGATATAGCAGGCGGCTCCCCGCTGCGCTACATCCCACACGTGCGCACCTTCAATTTCGTCACACACCCGCACACAGCGAGTGCAGAGAATGCAGCGATTGTGGTCAATCCCGAAGAGCGGATGCGACACATCCACACCGCGATTGGGAAACCGATAGGGAAAGCGAGAGTGATCCATCCCGACTTGAATCGCCACATCCTGTAGCTCACAGTTGCCGTTGGCGACACATACGGCGCAGACATGATTGCCTTCCGCAAACAGCAGTTCCACCGTCATGCGGCGATATTCTTGCAGTTTAGTCGTGTTGGTATGCACCTCCATCCCTTCTGCCACTTGCGTCACACAGGCTGGCAGCAATTTATTCATGCCTTCAATCTCAACCAGGCACAGCCGACAGGCTCCTACCGTTGACACCCCGTTGAGATAACACAGCGTTGGAATGGGAATGCCTGCTTCCCTTGCCGCTTGCAGAATCGTTGCGCCTTCTTCAATCGCGACATCTACATTGTCAATTTTTAACGTCTTAACGGACATAAACGACTCCCTCAAACATGTGATGCAGGCACTTCCATCGATGTCTCCGGCGCAACACTGCCATTCAGCGAAGCAGACGGTTGAAGCAGATCCAGGTATTCCTGTTTGAAATAGGTGAGCGTGCTCAGAACGGGATTAGGAGCGGTTTGCCCCAATCCACACAGGCTGGTTTCCTTCACCATCTGACAGAGGGCTTCGAGTTGATCCAGGTCAGCCTGCGTCGCCTGTTTCTTCACCAGCTTGGTTAACAGGCTGTAAAGCTGCACCGTTCCCGTGCGACAGGGAACGCATTTTCCGCAGGTTTCACCCCGACAAAATTCCATATAGAACCGGGCAATTTCCACCATGCTCGTTTCGTCATCCATCACGATCATGCCGCCTGATCCCATGATGGTGCCCAGCTTTTGCAGCGATTCGTATTCCACAGGGGTATCTAGCAGTTCGGCAGGAATGCAGCCGCCCGATGGGCCTCCAGTCTGCACCGCTTTGACCTTACCGCCACCGGGAACGCCACCGCCCATTTCTTCGACAATCTGGCGCACTGTCGTACCCATTGGCACTTCAATCAGTCCGGTATTATTAACTTTTCCGGTGAGGGCAAAGACTTTCGTGCCTTTGCTTTTCTCAGTGCCAATCTGGGCATACCAGTCACCCCCATTGCGAATAATTGGCGTGATGTTGGCGTAGGTTTCCACGTTGTTAATCAGCGTCGGACAGCCCCACAAACCGGATGCCGCCGGATAAGGCGGACGGGGACGGGGATTGCCGCGCCCCCCCTGAATGGATTGAATCAGGGCCGTTTCTTCGCCACACACAAACGCACCCGCGCCAATGCGGATGTCTAGCTTAAAGTCAAATGCAGAATCAAAAATTTGGCTGCCCAGCAGGTCATACTTTTTGGCCTGCTGAATCGCTTTTTGCAATCGCTTGATGGCCAATGGATACTCGGCTCGAACATAAATGAAACCATGATCAGCCCCGATCGCATATCCCGCGATCGCCATTCCTTCCAAAATCCGATGGGGATCACTCTCCAGCACGCTGCGATCCATAAACGCACCGGGATCGCCTTCATCCGCATTGCAGATCACATACTTCTGACCCTTCGGCATTTTAGCGACCGTCGCCCATTTCAATCCCGTGGGATAGCCACCGCCACCCCGACCACGCAGCCCACTTTTGGTGATTTCATCAACCACCTCAGCAGGCGTCATTTCGGTCAGGACGTGATAAAGCTGCTCATAACCGCCGACAGAGATGTAATCTTCAATTCGCTCAGGATCAATTTTGCCGCTGTTTTCCAGCACGATGGGCATCTGACGCGTGAAGAATGGATGCTGGGGATCGCACTGAGTTGCGGTTGCTGCTTCTCCACTGAGTGCCTTCACGATAGAAGGGGCGTCTTCAGGTGTCACCTGTTCGTAGATAATGCCGCTGGGATCAAGCTCTACCAGCGGCCCTTGTCCGCAAAATCGTAAGCAGCCCACACCGCAAACTTCCACCTCTTGCTCCAAGTCAGCCTGCTGAACGGCAGTGGCTAAACTGCGCTGAACTGCCGCCCCCCCGGATGATAAACAGCCCGCTGCCGTACAACATCGAATACGTATTGGTTTACGGCGATCGCGCTCCTCTTGTACCAGTTCACGCAACTCTGCGATATCCATGAATTCTCCTCTCCTACTGAACGAGGCCACCGTGAGGACAGTGGCCCAGACATTACTGTTGTTCCAGGGGACGGCTGAGTGTGCAGGCGGGCTGCTGTTCCAGTACTCTCAGCTTATCCAGCGCAGAGTCAGCCGTTTGTTTACCGCTGACGGCCCCATCCATCACAACCGCAGGTGCGATGCCGCAAGCTCCCAAACAGCGAGCCGCCATCAGCGAAACCTTACCGTCTTCCGTTGTTTGGCCCACCTGAATGCCGAGTTCTTGCTCTAAGGCTTCTAAAATCTGATTGCCACCTTTGACATAGCAGGCCGTTCCCAAACACACCACACAGGTATGCGCGCCGTTAGGCTTGAGGGAGAACAAATGATAAAACGTCGCAACCCCATACACTCGACTTAGCGGCAGTTTCAGCCCTCTGGCGATGTACATTAAAACATCTTCTTCGAGGAAGCCAAACGACTCTTGTGCTTTGTGCAAGACTTCAATCAGCGCATCCGCTTTGTATTGATGTCGCTTCATCGTCATGTCTAACGCTTTAAAGCGGCGATCGCCACTGGCATGTGATTTTTGAGAGGCTGACGAATTTGAAGACTTTTGGGAATTTTGAGATGATTGAACTGGCGGAGAAGCCATTGCTCACTCCTTAAGAGTTTTTACAATTGAACCAATTGCGATGAGAAAGCTGATATTGACTCGCAACAAACAGCCGAAATTGCCTTGACCTAACTGCTTCTGGAGGTGCGGTTTAACAACATTAATTTAACAACATCAATGTTGCTTAAACGGCCCATTCATGGGATCTCTACTTAACTATTGATCTTAGAAGATGGAAGTGTCTACTGCTGCGAAACAACTTTTTTTTTAACATCAGCACAAAAATAAGAGGCAGGAGATCTTTTATCTCCTGCCTCTTGCCTTTACATCACTCCACACGCGACCCTAGCTGCCATCACCTATGCCGCCATATCAAACAGCAGCACTTCGGCATCATCAGACGTTCCCTCTAGGGTAATTTGATCAACCTGGGCGATCGCAGCGCCATCACCCGCCGTTAGAAGCTGGTCATTCAGTTGCACAGAACCACGCGCCACTTGCACCCAAGCCACTCGTCCATCTGCGAAGGAATGATGCACGGTATCCCTATTGCGCAATACGGTTGCATAGAGGTCAACATCCTGATGAATGGTAATGGAGCCATTGCGTCCATTACGGGAAGCAACTAATCGCAGCGTCCCTTGTTTTTCCTCGGGAGCAAACGTTTTTTGTTCGTATCCCGGCTGTAGCCCTTTTGTATCGGGCAGAATCCAGATTTGCAAGAAGTGAACTGGATCTGTTTTAGACGCGTTGTATTCGCTGTGCATAATGCCCGTTCCGGCAGACATCCGCTGCACGTCTCCAGGACGAATTACAGAACCCGTACCAATGCTGTCTTTATGCTCCAATGCGCCTTCTAAGACATACGAAATGATTTCCATATCGCGGTGGCCATGCGTTGAAAATCCTTGCCCACCTGTCACTTTATCTTCGTTAATCACACGTAATGTGGAGAAGCCCATGTGATTTGGATCGTAGTAATTGCCAAAGGAAAAGGTATGACGACTATCCAACCAACCAAAATTAGCCGTTCCTCTTTCTCCAGCAGGACGAATTGTAATCATACATAACCTCCTATTTGGGACAAACTCAATAACTAAGTCGCATCAACAAGGAAACCTGAAACTTTATCAATGGTGTTGCGGTGAATCATTGATTTCATACTGCTATTATGGATTGTTTCTCCAAATAAGACAATACGCTTATTAGTAAACAGATTGTCTCTGTAAAATCTACAATCCAATTTCTTTTTATGTGCTTTCAAAACCCATTTAATGAGAAGTGCCGAGGACTGAGGACTAAGGAGATTTCTGCCAATTAAATTACCCAGGTAGGATGGGCAAAGCCTTGCGTGCCCATCGCCACTCATAGCAAGATGGGCGCGCAAAGCTTTGCCCATCCTACGAGAATCGGTAATTTCTTTTCGAGAAAGCCCCTAAGTGCTGAGAAAGAAGCAATCCTCAGTCCTTAGCACTACCAATGATTAATCCTCAGTCCTCAGCACTCAGTCCTCAGCACTACCAAAGCTTTGTGACGCCTGGAAATAATCGCTAAAATTAACGCAGGACGTTTCTGATACAGCGAGCGCTATGGCTGGAATGACTCTGGATCAGTTGAGGATCTTGATTGCGATCGCAAAACACAGACACGTCGCTCATGCCGCCGAGGCCCTATATTTAACGCAATCTTCGGTTAATACAGCGATTCAGAGTTTAGAAGATCACTATGGCATCAAGTTGCTTCACCGAAATGGTCGCCGAGTTGAGATGACCGAAGCCGGAAAAATGCTGCATAATGAAGCGCAAAAAATTCTCAATCAAGTGACGGTAGCCGAGCAAGGCTTGCAGGAATTTAAAGGCTTGCAGCGAGGCCAGCTAACCTTAGGTGCAAGCTTCACCCTTGGGAATTACTGGTTGCCAGACAAAATTAGCCAGTTTAAACAAGAGCATCCCGGTATTCAAATTCACTGCACCTTGGGCAATACCGAAGATATTAGTCTTGCAACTGCCACGGGTTCGTTTGATTTGAGTTTTGTAGAAGGAGAGATTAATCCTGCTGTTAGCGCATCTCTAGAACAAACCGCTGTAGGAAGCGATCGCGTATTAATTGTAGTGGGGCAATCACATCCGTGGTTCACCAAAAGTGACATTTTAGTCAGCGATTTATTAGAGACAGATTGGATATTACAAGAGCCTGCATCGCAGCTACGGATGATATTTGAGCAAGCGTTACAGCTATGGGGAATCGGAATTCATGCGCTTAATGTTGTCCTGGAAATGAGCAGCAGTGAGATGGTCAAAGCCGTGGTTGAAAGTGGTGCAGGTGCTACGGCTATTTCAGAGCTAACGGTTCAAAAGGAATTGCAGCTTGGCAGTCTTCGCGCTGTTCAAATTACAGGTTTACCAAAGCAGCGAATGGCGCATATCACTCGCTTTTTTCTCCAGATAAAATGCCGTCAACGCTTTCAAACTCGCCTTGCTCAAGCATTTGAACAAATGCTCCTACAGTGATTTCTCAGTGATCTCTATCACGCTACGGAGCGATCTATCTCACAGTTCGATCGTTTCAATATCACAAGACTGACACCGTAATGCCAGATTTACAGCGTGAAGTCATGGGTATCAACAATCCACATTATTTAATCTAAATCCCATGTCTACACAACTCATTTATCGCGGCGAAACCTACGACTATACACCTTCTGAGCCTCATCCATATCGTCAGCCTCGTGCGGTCAACTGGCGTTTTCAGGCAAGTGGTGAAGTGTATGGTCATGTTTCTGTACCTGTTGCCGTATATCGTCAACCTCGTGCTGTGAATTGGCGCTATCAACTGGTTACTGAATAGTAAGTCCTGCTTTAGAAACTTAGATGATAGTAATGGACTTGGCAAAAACTATAAACTACATAATTAGCCCACATAACTAGCTCACATAACTAGGCTGCATAATTAAGCTACATAACTAGGCCACATAATTAGCAGCAATTCTCATTTTGAAACCGATTGCGGGTTTGGCGCGCCCGACGGG
>DATNPS010000120.1:0-5147 GCA_036703095.1 Crinalium sp.
CAAAACAAATCAATGGTCAATCGGTGCAGGTGTATGAATACAGAGTTGATAATCTGGATATTCACAACAGCAAAGATCTGACAATTACGCCGGGACGACATGTGACGTTTTATTTGAACGGGAACATTGAACGGGGTGGCGATATTATCCACGATTGCAGTGTCGCTCCCGGTTCGGGATGCCAGCCGACCGACTTTCAAATTTTTGGGTATGGCCCTGCGGGTAGCTACATCTGCACGAATGGAAACAGATATATTGATACGTTCATTCTGGCACCGAACTACTATGCGGGTGTTGCGGGATCGGGTGGCGGTCAGGGCGGATTTCGTGGAGCCGTTTGGGTGGGCGATTGGAGCAACGGCAGCGGGTGCGGTTCGAATACAACCAATATCACGGTTGTTCAAACGGCAGATTGGAATGCGATCGGGTTAACGCCTCGCAATTTACCCCCTAAATTAGCACCTGCTAGCACCTGGGAGAGACTCACGTTGCCTTAAGAACAGAGGTCTTATGTTAAATAAAAGGAAATCAAGTTAGATGCTAAAAAAACGTTCTAACGTAGGACTGAATGTTCTTTTGAAGCAATATTTGTGGTCGCAAAAGAAAAGGCGATCGCAAGGATTTACACTCTTAGATGTGATAGTGGCGATCGTTGTGCTCACGAGCTTTACGAGCGTTGCAATGACTGCTATGACAAGCGCCATTTTGTTAAAGGTGAGAGCACGAATTACTTCTGAAGCAACCAACTGGATTCAACATGATCTAGAAACGGTGAGAAACTCGGCTGCACAGTTTTCGTATAGTTTGGCCTCTGATGCTGCGTCAGGTCAACCCAGTATTACGTTAGCCTCAAATCCTGGATTGACGGCTGGTGAGCAGATTTCAGTGGGCACAGATGCCACGATTTATACGATTCAAAGTGTTAGCGGTACGTTGATTCGATTAACCACGAATCTTCGATACAGCCAGATCGCAGGTGCTCGCATTCTAGCGCTGAGCAAGTGTAATGCTACAACTTCTCAAGCAGGTTTTGCCTATGTCTTCGGTCAAAACTTACCAAGTTTGGCCAACGGTGGAACTCAAACGATCTCCGGAAAAAACTACACATTGACTCGTCAATCTGCCGTTAGCTCTACAGCTCCGTATAGTGCTCTGAAGTTAACCTATACCGTTACGCCACAGGGCGGTCAGACAGCTCTAACCACAATGTATACAGAGGTTATTCCAAATGCGGTGTTTCAATGTCCGGGCGCACAATAACCTGGCGACCAGTAATGGATTTACTCTGGTTGAGCTGCTGATTGTGATGATGATGGTGGGCATTTTGAGTGCTATTACGGCTCCTTCGGTCTTGGGATTATATAACCGAACGAAAGCCAATGGATCGATTACAACAGTCCAGGGTGCACTACGAGAAGCTCAGCGACAGGCCATTCGCAAAAGCCGCAACTGCACCGTCACGCTGGATAGCACGGCCAATATGGTAATGGGATCGTGTTTAGCAACGGGCGATCGTCGGTTAGATGCTGTTACGATTCGCAGTTCTGCATCTAGCTTTCAATTCAATATCAAGGGTGCAGTGACGAATTCAAGTGGTCAGTTTCTCTCTACTCCAATCACGATTGTCTTGTCGTCGCGCTACTCATCTACTCAAAAATGTGTAGTAGTATCTGCACCGTTGGGATTGATTAGAACAGGCACGTATAACGGCAGCAGCCAGGGTACACCAAGCGATACAAACTGTTTGCCAAACTCGTAATACCGCCGTCTCGGCAGCATCCCAATCGCGCCATCTAAACTCAGAAAAACATTTATGAAGCGGCTATATCCCATCCTGAAACCCTCCACATCATCGGGATTCACATTAACTGAACTGCTAGTCGCTGTCGCCATTACCAGCGTGATGATGTCTCTGGCCGGATTTGGTATTGTTGCAACGCTGCGAGCCAATGAACGCGTGGAAACTGAAATCAGCCGACGCGCGAATCTGAATCGCGCACTGGATTTCGTATCGGATGAAATCAGGATGGCTAAGGCGATCGCCGCTCCTGCTTCTGCGTCTGTACCAACGCAAGCCTGTGGAACGACAACAGGCGTTCTCGACCTGACGATGCCTGATAACAGCCATACCATCTACTATGTGCACAACCTCACAGGCTGTACGAGTAGTCTGTGGTCAAAGCCTGCCGTTCTGCGGCGTGTATCTGGAGGCAGCGATAATGTTTTAGTCGATGCGCTGACGCTTCCCAGTACGGTTCCCAGTTGTGGTACGGGGACAACCTCTGCGGGTGGAAATGGCTTCTACGCCTGCATTAGCAACAACCGCTCGGCTACACTTTATCTTTACGGAAATCTCAATACATCGTCGCTCAGGGCCAGTACGAGTCCTTATCCGGTGAGCAGTCAGGTATCGGCTAGAAGTTTTTAAGATTGCATTGAGACTACAGAAGTCGGAGTTCTCTAAGAACTCCGACTTGTTGGCGCGACACTCAGGGTTCTAAACGGCTGAGTTTTGCATGGTGAAGTTGACCGTTTGAACGGCGGCACCCTGCTGATATTCCTCTAAGGTAAACGAATCGACCTGAATCGCATCATTACGAGCGGCTTCAGCGTCTCGGAGCAGTTGTGCATCGGCTTGAGTGAGGATGCCTGTGGCGATCGCCTCCTCCATCCACTGCGGCGACTTGATTGATGGTAATCCTTGAGCGCGATCGGATGCTTTAATTGTTTTGAGAATCGCATCGGCCTGGAATGCTAGCCGGAACGCGTCTTCTAAACCGCCCAGCGCTTCATCGGGATGAGCTGGGATGTGGATCTTGGTGGTGAGGCGATCGCGATTGACATCGGGGGTTTGCAGAATTCTGGCAATTTGATGGCCGAGATCGTCGGCAGGAAGAGTGCCAATGGGGTTGAACCGCCACCATCCGCTGACTGGCCCTCGGAAGAGAGCACCCAATACGGGAATCGAAAGATTGGCAAAAATACCTTCAACCGCTTGCTGAATTTGGGCAAACGCATATTGCATTGACCAATGCACCAATGGTAAATCTTCCGGTCGGCTGCCTTCCGCTTCAAAGCGGCGCAGGGTGGCCATGCTTAAATACATCCAGGCGAGCACATCGGCGTAGCGCCCCGTCAGTTTTTCCTGCCGTTTAAGGCTCCCTCCAAAGCCCAACAGCGCCACATCGGTCATGAAAGCAAACGTAGCAGACGCCCAGGCCAGCTTGCGATAATACACAGCCGTTGGCCCAGAAACGGGCGATCGCGCCAATCGTCCTCGCGACAGATTCAGCAACACGGCCCGAAATCCATTGCGCACCATTAATCCAACGTGATGCCACAGCGCTCGATCGAAGGCGATCGCATCCTGACGGCCTAAGGCATCTACTTCTTGATACACATAGGGATGACAGCGAATCACGCCCTGACCAAAGATCATCATGGTGCGGGTGAGGATATTGGCACCTTCAACTGTAATCGGAATTGGCATGGCGGTGTAAATGTTGGCTAGCAGGTTGCGTGGCCCCCGACAAATGCCCGCGCCGCCCATGATATCCATGCCGTCAATAGTGAGGCTGCGCGTCAGTTCCGTGAAGTAATATTTGGCGATCGCTGAAATCACAGACGGTTTTTCACCCTGATCGACGGCACCACAGGTGTAGATGCGGGCGGCCTCCAGCAGGTAAGCCATACCGCCGATGCGGGCAAGTGGTTCTTCAACGCCTTCAAATCGGCCAATCGATAAGCCAAACTGTCGCCGCACCGTGGCGTAAGCTCCCGTGACTCTGGCGACAAACTTAGCGATACCTGCACAGGTGGCCGGAAAACTGATGCCGCGTCCTGCTGCCAGGCTTTGCACCAGCATCTTCCAGCCTTCACCCGCCTGCTCGACTCCGCCAATAATTTGATCCACAGACACGATGACATCGCGCCCTTCAATCGGCGAGTTGTAGAAGGGAACGCCCATCGGGTCATGTCGTCGTCCCAATATCAAACCGGGTGCGTCTGCCGGAATCAGGGCACAGGTAATGCCAACGGTTTCGCCTTTGCCAAGAAGATTTTCTGGATCGCGCAATTTGAAGGCCAGACCGATAAGAGTGGCGATCGCCCCCAGCGTAATGTAGCGCTTGCGGAAATTTAAGCGCAGATACAGCTTGCCGTCATCGCCTCTAAACACGACGCCATCGGCGGTAATGCTGGCCGCATCGGAACCTGCTGTCGGTTCAGTCAGCGCGAAACACGGGATTTCTTCACCTCGCGCTAATCGGGGCAAGTAGTAATCCTTCTGCTCTGAAGTGCCGTAGTTCAGCAGCAGTTTTCCTGGCCCTAGCGAATTGGTGACACCCACCGTTGCCGTGTAGATGAACGAACGCGACGCGAGTTTCATCATGACTGAACTGTAGGCCAGACTGGAAAATCCCAGCCCACCGTACTCTTTGGGAATCACCATGCCCAAAAAGCGTTCCTGCTTCAAATACGTCCACACATCAGACGGAAAATCTTTACGCCGATGAATGTCCCAATCAGTGGTCATGCGACAAACTTGCTCAACCGGGCCATCCAAAAAAGTCTGCACGTCAGGTGGCAATTGTGGATATGGTTCAGTGCGCATTCGCTGAAAATTGGGAGCACCCGAAAAGAATTCACCATCGATCCAAACGTTTCCTGCTTCGATCGCCGCTTTCTCGGTATCTGAGATATTTGGCAGTAATTTAAATGCCTGAATGCCTTTCATAATCGGTATCGTCAGCAATCTGCGGCGCAGGATTGGCACATTCAATATGAGTGCACTAATCCCAGAAATGCTCCATAGCCAGATGGGTGTTGGAAATAAACTGAGCGCGATCGCCACATACAGCGACCACACCCAGAGCGACACGCCGAGATGGCCGAGGAGAATTAGTAAAAATGCGAGGATTGGGATACTGAAAATTAGGGGAATCATAAGTGTTTCAGGTTGAAGAGATGAAGGTGAGAGAGTGGGAATGATGGAGATTCTGTCAAAGCATCAAATTCTCGAAAACTCCCGCTGCACCCATTCCGCCACCAACACACATGGTCACTAAACCATAGCGAATGCCACGACGTTTCATCTCGTGGAGGAGGGTAGCCGTTAGCTTTGCGCCCGTCATGCCGAGGGGATGGCC
>DATNPS010000123.1:0-12554 GCA_036703095.1 Crinalium sp.
AGGACGAGACGAGAAATGGATCGATTTAAGTGAAAAAATTAACGATTTATTCTCTCAAAGTCTGCTTGTCGAATGCACGCTGGTTTAACGTGAGTCTCCAACAAGGGGGGTAGTAGTGCGCTGCACTACTACCCCCCTTGGGAAAACGAAAAGAAAACACGTTTTCTTAGGAATTCGATAACCCGATTTTGCGTGCGCGACGCGCACGCAAAATTGGGCTTTTGGGAGAGTTGAGCAACGCTCAACTCTCCCAAAAGCTCGTTCGTCGAACTCACGCTGGTTTAACGTGAATTCGAGCAATACACAAAAATGCGCCAGTTCAACCGCGCGACGTGCGGCTGAACTGGCGCTATACAACTCACGCTGGTTTAAAATACTGTTCCGTCGCTCTTGACTTGAATCGGTGGAACTCCGCTATCGCGCAACTCAGCCGCGATTTTGCGACCCGCTGCCCAGGTGCCGCCTTCCAAAACTTTGACGAGGGGGAGGTCGATCGCATTCAGACCCAGCGTGTTTCGAATCGCGTCGGCAATCCGATCGAGCAGGATGATGGTAAGCGATCGCCATTCCACAATGATTTCGGAACTGGGAAGATGCGCTTCAGCGGTAACATCGGCATGTTTGGGTTGCAGAAGTCCCAGATCCACACATAGTCCACCGTTGCGGTATTCAGCTAATCCCGTCAGTTGATCCAGGTCAGTAATCGTCAGTCCCAGATCTTGCAATGGTTCCAGCAGGGAGTAGGTGAGCCACTGCGAGAGTTTGTGGAAGGGGACAAACTGGCCTCCCAAACGGTCACTGTCCAGCGCTGAATGTGTCCAGACATCGCCTAAGTTGACGCCCGCGATCGCCACTCGTCCTGGCCAAATCTCACTTAATCCGTCCAAAACGGCACTTAGAACGGTGCTGGTAGGTAAGGTGCGATCGCTGGATTGCGCCAGCAAATAATCCACCAGATAACCGGGGCGCGGATTAGTTTCGCTAAAGAACTGGGGCGATCGCTCCAGCACCTTACCGAGTTGTTGCAGCAGTTCTACCCGCCCCGATACACCTACCAACGGATTATCAGGAGTTACCTGAAATCCGTGACATAATGCAGCTTCGGTTAATCTCTGTAAGCCTGCGGCATCAGCTTGCAGGGGGTGCTGCGGATCGCTGGAGAAGGTACCCTGACAAAACATGTGAAAACTGGCAACGGCTAAGCCTTCCGATCGCTGATAGATCTGTTCTGTCTCTGGTTCGATGAATTGCCATGCGGCTCCGGCTCCGGCATCCAGCAAGACGCTGAGGATCACTAAATCAAACTTGGCTCTGGCTTGTTCGATCGAGCTAAGTTTCTCTAACCGTGCGTTAAATTGCGCGACGCGAGGTATCTCGCCTACATCAAAATGCCGCCATCGGCTGTGAAACGGCACCTGCAAATCCGGATAGCTGTCTCGCATCACCTGAAGCACGTAGTTCGCCGTTGGTTCTAACTGGTTCAGGTCACAGCGAAAGTGCTGCAAGCGATCGCGAGTGGCTAACTCAAATAATTGTTGGCTGCGATCGCGAATGGCTTGTGGTGAACGTAAATAGGCGATCGTTTTTGCGTCTTGGGCTGATATGGATACGGCACCCTGCATGGCTTCTTCTCTACTTTTAACGATTTTGGGATTAGGGGTGATGGATATGGGGGAGACGTGCCAGTGGCACGTCTCTACTGGGCGGTATTGGTCTGCCTTCTGACTTTTAATGAACCCGTTCTAACTGCACCAGGGCATTGTAATCGGGCACGCCTTCTTGCGATCGCTTGTTTTTATCTAACAGCACATTGCCTTCGGGCCAGTGAACCTGTAAATTGCCACGCTGTAGGGGAGCTGTATAGACACGTCCATGCAGTTCGCCCAGGTCGTTTTTGAGGAGGATGCGATCGCCATCCTTGAAACCCAGGGCGATCGCGTCGGATGCGCTCATGTAGATGGCGTCTCGTAAGGCTCCGGTGATGGCGTCTTTTTTTGCCTGCACCATACTGTTGAACTGTTTGCCGCGACGAGTGGCAACTCGGAAATAGCCGTCTGGGACATCCCGTTTGGGCAAGTCGATGGGCGTGAAATGGGCTTTGCCGTCGGGGGTTGGAAAGTTCCAGCCAAAGCAAAGATGGGAACCGCCATATTGAAACTGATCGCCAGCCTCTTTAAGATGCTGAATTCCGGCATATTGCGGGACGACACGGGCAATTTCGGCTCGGATCGCGGCGGTACTTTCTGCGGGAGGGGGCAGTTTGCCTGTGCCATTCTGATCGGCAGACGAAACGGCTGTTTCACTCGAAAAATATAGCTTATCTGCAATATCGGGACGCACTCGCCGCGCTAATTCCATGAAGACTTCCCATTCGGGACGGGCTTCTCCGATGCGAGGGCCGGGAATTGCGGGACTGAAGATGACGCGACGTTCGGTGCTGGTCTCGGTAACGCCTCCGGGCACCTCGTATCGCGTGGTGGCAGGCAGCAGAATTACGGTGTCTTCGGGATCGACCAGCATTTGGCTCGAGCACACAATGTCCATGTGTACACGCAGGGGAACTTGGCGTAAAGCTTCCTGCACATAGTCAGGTTCCGGCAAGACTTCCAGGAAATTACCGCCGACGGACACCAGGACATCCACTTGCCATTCGGACGCGGCTTTGATCATGTCCGGTGCGATCAACCCTTGAGTAGACGGAACTTCAAATCCCCATTGCTGACTCAAGTCCGCCGCCGTTTCGGGAGTGACGGGTTTACCACCGGGGAAGACCGTCGCGTAACAGCCCATCTCCGCACCGCCCTGCACCCCAGAATGGCCTCGAATGGGCATTAATCCGCAGCCCTCGCGTCCGACAAATCCTTTGGTTAGCGCAACGTTGATGACCGTGCGGACGTTATCTTCGCCACATTCATGTTGCGTGATGCCCATGCTCCACACGAAAACAGCTTTGTTAGCGTCGGCCACCATTCGGGCAAAACTCAACATCGCGTCGCGGGTGGTACCCGATGCCGCTTCCAAGTCTTCCCAGGATTGGTTCGCTAAGGTTTCCTTCAGTTGCTCAAAATCGGCGGTATAGCCTTCAATAAAGGAGCGATCGCACCAGTCATTTTCTATCAAATGCTTTAGCGTGCCATTCAAAAAGGCAATATCTCCGCCCGTATTGATCAAAAAGAAGTCTTCGGCAAACTTGGTACCAAACAAAGCACTTTCTACAATCGACGGTACCCAATAGCGTTCCATTCCCGGTTCGC
Source organism: Crinalium sp. (assembly GCA_036703095.1). Classification (GTDB taxonomy): domain Bacteria; phylum Cyanobacteriota; class Cyanobacteriia; order Elainellales; family Elainellaceae; genus DATNPS01. The sequence continues at coordinate 3,255 of DATNPS010000123.1, forward strand.
GATAGGTGTTGATCACCACAATGCGAGTGCCCGCTTTCTTGGCCCAGTGCAAATATTTGACGGTGACGGGCTGATTGTTGGCGACGTTGGAACCAATGAACACCAATAGATCTGTGCCAATCCAATCTTTGTAGGAACAGGTGGTCGCCGCTGCGCCAATGGTAGATTTTAAAGCAGCCGTGCTGGGCGAGTGACAGATGCGAGCCGCATTGTCGATGTTGTTGCAGCCCATCGCGCGAACGGCTTTCTGAATGGCGTAATAACTTTCGTTAACCGTACCGCGACTGGTGACATAAAAGGCAAGGCGATCGCTCGTGGTGGCTTTAATGCGATCGGCAATCACAGCCAGCGCGTCAGCCCAACTAATCCGCCGAAATCCTTTGTCGCCCTTACGCCGCATCATCGGATAGGGCAATCGGCCCATATCTCGCAGATCTGCACCTTTTTTGTGGCGCAATGGCTCTACATCCGCCAGCAGTTTGGGATCAAAGGCGGGCATGGTATTCATCCGCAGCAGTCGCAGACGAACGTTACACACATGCAAACCATCTAACGTCCAATCTTTCATTCCGGTCGTGCCGAGCGCGCAACCGTCACAAACGCCTTTATTCAAGATCTCCCAGGCATACGGCAAATTATCGCGGCTGACCCACGCCGCCCGAAACACTTCCCAATAATTGTTGGGGTATTGCTCTCCCAACCCAAATGGTTTCCAGCTTGCCCAGTTTTGAGGAGTCCAGCGTTTAATCGGCTTCGGTAACATAAGACGGCACCGCATACACGAATGTCATAATCTAGTTCTGACAATAGCGTAAAGTCGCTTCCAGACTGGTTCATAGGTGAACAATTATGAACTTCCACAGGTGTGGAAGTTTAGGGCGATTTTTGAGGTGGTGCGATCGTCCCAATTTCATGGGTTGGATTACGCTGACGCTAAACCAACACCAGCAGCCTTCTGGGTTTCACGTTGTTCAACTCGACCTACACAGCCTTGATTGCACCATTGGCAATGATGGTGTAAGGCGATCGGGTTGATGCTGATGATCAACGTTTTGGATATCGTTTTAGGGTTGGGTGGGGATGCGTTATACGTTGGGAGACGTGCCGGTGGCACGTCTCTACGGGGTTACATTTGGGGAAATGGAAATTGCATCAGGGTTGCATAATACCTGTCACAGTACCTGACATTTCGTTAGAAACACTTCCTCGCATCAACCCAGACACTCCTGATTTTTTAACCCATTCATAACCACTTACTAAAGGGAAAATTTATGGCACTTATCTCATGCGTCTTCGTCAGTCTGTTGTTCTACAACATCCCAAAACGCATCAGCCGCTAATCCATTTCCGTCTTTAATACTTTGGCGCGATTGATTGAGAATCGCTTGCAGTCGGGGCGATCGCGATAGCAAAAGATTTTCCAAATCCTCATCATTCACTATTCTCCTGACTCCTGGCTCCTGACTTCTGACTCCTGATTCCTGGCTCCTGACTCCTGTCCCCGTTCATTCTCCCAAATCGGCAATTGATTCACGGCCTTTAAGGTCTGTTCTACATACATCGTGTTGCTATTCTCAATCCGTTGCTCCCCGAAGTACCCGGAATCGCCATCGTGGGATTGAGGCCCGATCTCTTTCTTTGTGACTCGCCCCTGACGCATGGCTTGATTGAAGGGAGACGCTAACACTCCCGGCCAGCGTGAGGGAAAGACGAATCTGCCGATGTCTTCCACCCAATCCTGGCTGCCCTGGAGGTGGTAGAGATGCTTGACGGTGGAAAATCCATCGGTTCCCGAAAACACGCCACCGACTGAGACGACCGTGATCTTTGCATTCAGCCAGCGATTGAGATAGGGCACAGACCCAAGGGCAACCTGAGCACCACCACTGGTGCCAATCAAGATCAGGTTTAGGGGATGCTGGCGATCGCTTTCAATCGGATAGGCCGCATCCATTCGATCAATGATGGCATCGGCGATGCCCTGGTTATAAACCTTGCCATAGCGGTTATCGACCGAGATCGCAAAGCGCCAGACATTACGACCTTTAATCAGAAAGTCGATATTTTCTAACCAACCGTCTGCATTTTCAGCAAATTTCCATAGGGGAGCCAGCAATCGCTGTCCACCTAACCCAACATTGGCAACCGAATAGGGAAATACATCTGACACAATGGCGCAGTTGCGATGTTCTTGAGCCAGATGGCCTAAGAAAAACTCTTCCCCCGGTGTTAATTGGTTAGCCGAGAAATCGCCTATTCCGGTTAAGAAGACGACATAGCAATGAATATCTCTGCGCGACGGATCGACGGCAGTTAAATTGCGATGGGTTGACCGATTAACCCCTGAAGTTTGATTAAATCCTAAAACGCCCGGTTCTTGCTGTAGCCACCAGACCAACGTACCCGCTGGCGCGAAAACACCCCAAAGAAGGAGCAATCCTATGGCTAAAAGCAGTAAGTTTAGGGTGCCACTTCTGAGCCATAACAGCAATCGCCCAAGAAATTTCAGCATACGTGTTGGAATGCAACATTATGGTTACACTACGACAAGAGGATGGATGAGGGAATCTAGTGAATGGTAGAGTCTCAAGACCAGGGCTATTAACAACATTGCGACATGCGATCGCCCTCAATGCCAATTTTTATGAAACGGCTCAGAATACTCCATTAAATCATCACATTGCGCTAACGATCGTGATTCTGGCTAGCCTGTCGCGCGCGGTTGGAAGTACGGTTATTTTGCTCATCAACCGGGCTAGCCTCCCAGTTTTGCTGTTGGCGTTTGTAATTGAGTGTCTTGCGATTGTCGCAGGCTATTATTTCTGGTCATTTACCGTCTTCAAAATTGGTCAATGGCTGAAACCCATCGACCCAACCTATCAAGAATTACTAATTCCCATCGGGTTTGCCTACGCACCCCAGGTTTTTAACTTTCTGACGGTGATCCCTCTCCTCGGACGCCCGATCGAATTGATCTTGGCCGTCTGGAGTTTACTTGCGATCATTGTTGCAGCCCGTCAGGGATTAGATATCTCGACTCTACGTGCGGCATTCATCTGTGTGATCGGTTGGTCGCTGATTGAATTGGCGATCGGGTCGCTACAAATCCTGGAACAATCGCTGGTGAGATGAAGAAAGGGCGATCGCTCCTCCTTGAATTAGGTGTGCTTAGGGGATGGACAGGACGATTCAGGTATAACCCGATAGGTAATAGGGCGTGGCATTCGACAGACGATTTTTGTCCTGAACTCAAGGTCTTACCCAAATGTTACGCCCCTACGGAATTAACGTGATATACCGACAGATCTGGATTCGTCCGTGATGATATCGGTCACAACATTTAACCCCGTAGAGACGTGCCAGTGGCACGTCTCTACACCATATCCATCACCACCACAATCCAAATTCAAATACCGCCATTCCCATTCAAACCAACATCATTCCTGGTTGAAATCGAACCATTCCTGTTTAAAACAACATTGGTCTTGCTTTAATCAGGAATTTTCCCATTTGAAATAGCATCATTCCATCTCGAAACAAGACTAATGCTATTTGAGGAGGGAACTTTCCTACCTGAAACAGGAACTTTCCCTCCTCAAATAGGAATCTTCCCGTTTCACCATAGAATGTTGCTGTTTCAACATGAACCAATCCCACTCCAAACCCCTCGTAACCAATCTGGAGCTTGAGCACCAGCAGAAAAAGAGGGGAGGACAGAGAAAGAGCGATCGCCTATCCTGGTGTAAACATCCCTATTTCCTCTCCATCCATGACCGGATTTGAACCTCTCATCGGCATTGGTACCGCAGCACTGACAGGTCTTGTCACAGAAATCGTGAAAACCAGAGGTGGTAAGCTGTTAGAGCAACTAGACCGGGATGTTTTGAATCCGGGATGGAATCAAGCGCTCAAACAATACGTCGAAACCTATACCAAACGGCATGGTGAACTCAAAGTCGTGTGCGTTCGCATGGATGCCCCGATCAAACTTGATGAAGTCTACACCGCTGTTCAACTATTAGACCGCTCTAGCCTCCGCTACTTCGAATCTGCTGAAGCGCTGCAAGAACTGTTTCGCCAAATTGGAAAAAGAGGGTTTTCGTTCGAGAAAGCTGAACGGCAATCGGGTATGGAAGTTGCTAATCGAAACCAATATTTGATGGTGCTGGGCGGCCCAGGAGTTGGCAAAAGCACGTTTTTGAGAAAAATTGGTTTAGAAGCCCTCAAAGGTAGGAAAGGAGAGTTTCAACACGCTTGCATTCCTGTTTTTCTGACACTGAAACACCTAAAGGATAATGAATCTATTGAGAAATTTATTGCCGACGAGTTTTCATCCTGCGGCTTTCCAGATGCTGAAGAGTTTACCCAAGCTGCATTGAAGCAGGGAAAGCTACTTCTATTACTCGATGGCCTAGATGAAGTGACTACAGCCCATGTGGATACAGCTATTACTCAGATTGAAAACTTAGTTAGCCGTTATAGCCAAAATCGTTTTGTTGCATCCTGCCGCATCGCAGCCTATAAAGGCGGATTTAATCGCTTTAAAGATGTGACGATGGGTACCTTTCGTGACGACCAAATTCAAGAGTTTATTGAACACTGGTTTCGATCAACAACAGAAGGAACAAATACTGCACAGCAGTGTTGGAATCTTTTACAGCAAAATGATTACGCTGCCACCAAGGAACTAGCACAAACACCACTCCTACTAACGTTAATTTGCGTTGTTTACGATGAATTTCTAGAGCTACCTAGAAAACGGGCTGAACTCTACAGTGAGGCACTTGAGATAGTTATCAAAAAATGGGCGGCAGAAAAACGTTTACAGCGTGCCCCCATTTATCAAGAACTCAACTCCAAGTTGGAATTAGATCTACTAGCAGAAATCGCCTATGAAAGTTTTGTCGCTGACGAACTCTTTTTTGACAAAGCTTGGGTTATTCAGCACATTGAAGATTTCTTGACTAGTAACCTCAACGCCCCTAAAAGTTTAGATGGAGAAGATATTCTTAAGGCAATTGAGGTGCAGCAGGGCGTTTTAGTTGAACGAGCCAGAAGCGCTTACTCTTTTTCTCACCTGACCTTACAGGAATATTTGACCGCTAAATATATCGTCGATAATCAGGAAACTGAGTCCGTTTTGGAAAATCACCTAATAGACTCTCGTTGGCGTGAAGTTATTTTGCTAGTTTCAGGGCTAATACCTGGACGCACAGGTGTGAATAACCTACTACTGTTTATGGAATTACAGGCCCAGAAATATATCAACACATCTAAACTGAAAGCTCTTCTGGCATGGGCAAATCAATCAGTGCAAGGCTCAGAAGGAAATTATAAACCTATAGCTAAAAGCATAGTAGCTATTTATCTGATTCTCACTCTTGCCCACACTCAAGCTCAAACTCGTGCCTTAGTTCGTGTCCGCACCCGTGCTCGTAATTTAGCGTTTGCTCTTGACCGTACTCATTCTAGCAACCGCATCCGCTCATTAGACCGGGTCCTTGATGTGGCTCTCGATTTTGATCGCACGCTTGCCTTGGATCTAGACCTCGCTTTGAACTTAGCTTTGGATCGAGCATTTGAATTTCAAAGGATAAAAATTTTTAGAGCTGTTAACTTTAGGGCTTTGATTATCAGCTTAGAATCTCTTGAAACAAAAGCTTCGAGCAGCGAGCCGACAATTGAAATTTGTCAAGCATTCGGCGATCAGATTCGGAAGATTTGGTTTGATGCAATCTATCTTCCTCCAGAGCTAACAACACTATCTGAGGAAGAAATTATTGTACTAGAAAAATACTTTTACATTAATGAACTGATGGTGCGATGTAAGGAAGCAGCAGTGCGCGTGTCTCCAGAAGTTTGGGTAGGTATTGAAGAGAGAATGCTGAAAGTCCCGTAACACTGTCGTCCCAGCAGTTTATGAAACCGTCGAGACGACAGTGTTACGGGAGGGGGTTTATTTGATCGATTTACCTGCTTTCACCAACGCCTTACCCAACTTTTGCACTGGCCCTTTCAAGCCTCTCGGTGCATCGGCTCCAAACGATTCCGTTTCTTCACCCAGTTGAGTCAACGTCTCCGAAATCTCAGCCGGATCGGCCTTCTTGAGCTTCAACAGTTTCTTAAGCTGCTGGAGATGGCTGGCAATTTCCTTCACGCCATCTTCCTTAGACACCTTCAGCACCGCCAACCACTGATCAATCACCTGAATTCCTTCCTCAGGCTCAACCGCAGTGACATCACCATGCAGCGTCTCTAGCAGAGCATCCACATCAGGCGATTCTTCCTCATCATCATGAGACTGCTCTTTGGCGTGCGCTTTGCCATTGTCCTTGTGCGCTTTATCATTCTCCTGCGAGTGCTCCTTACCCGCTTCCTTTTCAAGCGATCGCCCTGCTTGGGTCAATGCTTTACTCAGCTTTTGCACATCGCTCTTTTCTTCTTTCTCCAGGTCTGCGGCAAACTTGTTGGTTTCTTCTCCCAGTTGAGTCAAAACCTCAGCCAGCTTAGCCGCATCCCCATGATTATTCTTCAGATGCTTCTTGAGTTCTTTTAACTCATTGGCAATTTTCCCCAATCCTTCATCGTCTGACTTTTGCAATGCAGATTGATATTGATCGATCTGGGCGATCGCCTCATCTGTATCCACTTCAACCAAATTACCTTGCAACAGTTTGATCAACGCTTGAATGTCAAATCCTTCTGCTTGCTGGTTTTTATGGTCAGTTTTATGTTCGCTTTTAGCTGTCATAACAACATCCTTTGTTTCACACGAAATGTGCATGTTGTTAGGTTAAAAAACACACACTCCCTTTCCCTCGCTCTTTAGGTGATACTGAAGATCGCTCAATTGAGGGAGGGAAGGGAAGAAGGAAAGAGACAGGAATCAGAAGAATAAGAATGAAGTCAGGAGCCAGGAGTCAGGAGTCAGAAGGCTAGACTAAATTCTGCTACATGGATTGAAGTAGAGGCAAAGCCTCGCACTTGGCATTACAAGGCAAAGCCTTGCAACGAGAAATTCTGGCTCCTGACTCCTGACTCCTGACTCCTGACTCCTGATCTCTCACCCCTCCTTGCTTCGTTTCATGATTTGGCGATCGAGGTAGTGCAGAATAGCGATCGCCACTACAATACTGACGGCTGATACTAACCAAAATCCATCTGCGATCCAGCGCGACTGATCCATAGCCCACCCACCCACCGTTGGCCCAATGAAATATCCAACCGCCCAGCAGAGTGAATTGATCGATAAATAAACACCTCGTAGCGCATCAGGAGCAAGGGCAACCACGAGTGAAGAAGCCGCAGGTGTGTAGGCATCTGTAGCGATCGCTAAAACGCCCAATCCGGCGATCGCCCAGGCGATTTGAGCGGCAGGAGCCACCCCCGTAAACCAGATCAACACAAACCCAATTCCCCAGAATAGAGCGGAAATCATCAGCGCTCTAGAGCGACTAAACCGATTTAAGGCGCGCGCGATCGGAAGCTGAACTAATGCTGCTAACACTACATGCCAGGAAAATAGCAAACTAATCGTGGCTGAGCTAAACCCTTTCGCATCACCCTGACCAGGAATGAAATTTGTGAAATAAAGCGGCAATGCACTGTTGATTTGTGAAAGATACGTGGTGAACAAAATATTGACTGCTGCATAGATGAGAAGCGTGCGATCGCGCAATGCTATCGTCCAGCCTGTGATCATTTTGTGTTGCGATGGATGGGGTTTGAGCGTTTCAGCGATCGCCCAATACACGACTCCAAAAAAGATCATGAATGAAATTCCATCAATAATAAATAGAGCACGGTAAGAGCCTGTGAGTGCGATCAATGCACCACCCAAAACGACTCCTAAGCCCAACCCCAGACTGTCACCCAGACGAGTTAATGCATACGCCTCATTGCGTTGCTCATAGGTGGTTAGATCAGCCACCACCGCTTCCGTGGCAGGCCAGTACAGACCAATGCCAAACCCCATTAATAAGTTGCCAATTAAAAAGGTTGGAAAGTTATACGTTAGAGTCAATACCAGATCGGCTACAGCAGAAACAGCCGCAGAAGCTAGCAACGTCCAACGACGCCCCCAGCGCGGCGAATCAGCAAAAGAACCACCGATAATCCGACCTGCAATTCCGGCGATCGAGCCACTCCCGATACCAATTCCAACCCATACTGCCGATAGCCCCACTTGATTCACAAAGAAAATGGGCGCATAAAATAGCGTGAATCCCGTCCCCAACTGAGACAGCAACCGCCCAACAAACAAAATCCAGATTCGATAGTCTAATGCTGGTAGCCAACCCAATACTTTTTGGACAAACTTCATGTTGTGCAACCGGGCGAAACAGGTGAGCGGCAGATTACATCATCACACAGACAAATTGCTCGCATGGTACGCCCCTTTCCCAAAAAATGACATACTGCTGAAGGGATAAAGCTCATCTAATCCTTAGAAAATGGCAGAAGTCAGAGGGCAGAAGGAACAGCCCTTTTTACTCCTAGAAGTGAACACAGATACACTAACTCCTGGCTCCTGACTCCTGACTCCTGGCTCCTGACTCCTGACTCCCGCCTCTCCCCCTTCTGCCTCCTGCCCTCTGCCTCACCTATGATCAGCTACCTCAAAGGCATCCTGATTGGCATCCAAAAAATCAGCCCTACCCGCGTCATCGCTGTTCTTGACGTGAATCAAGTGGGCTATGAAATCCAAATCGTGCCGCGCCTCTTACAAGATTTTCCCGCCATTGGCGAAACCGTGCAAATCTTCACTCACATGCAGGTACGAGAAGATCAGACGGTGCTGTTTGGCTTTGCTTCAATGGCAGAACGCGACCTGTTTCGACAGTTGATTGCTGTGAGCGGCATTGGCCCCCAAATGGCGGTAGCCCTACTGGATACGCTAGGACTGCAAGATCTGGTACAGGCGATCGTCAGCAGCAACACTCGTTTGCTCTCGCGTACCCCCGGTGTAGGCGCCAAAACTGCCGAGCGCATCGCTCTAGAACTTAAAAATAAGCTGTCTGAATGGCGTCTTCAATCTGGCCTCACCACTGTTCCCGATGCGGCTCCTGTGACCAGCGTTCAGGAAGATGTTGAAATGACGCTCCTCGCTCTCGGCTACACCAGCAGCGAAATCATGCAGGCCCTTCGCGCTGTCGGCCAACAAAAAGCCCTCACCAAAACGGCTGAACCCGAAGAGTGGATTCGAGAAGCGATCGCCTGGTTAAGTCGTTAAAGCCAAAGCATGGAGGGAATTTGCGGCGATCGCCGCAAATTCCCTCCATGCTTTGGCTTTAACGACTT
>DATNPS010000135.1:0-7809 GCA_036703095.1 Crinalium sp.
AGTCTTGAGAAGTTGCGCAACGCTTTGATGATTTCACGAATGCGATCGCTTCCCACTTGCATTGAGGTGAGAATTTTTGGGAAATCGGTAATTACAAAGCTCAAATCTTTTTCAGCCAGCGCTTGTTTGAGTTGAGCAGTGGGGTTGGGATATTCAGCCTGATAGAGTTGCAGCAGTTCTGTTAAATCCTGAGCATATTGCTGAATGTAGCGGAGGTTGCCGTAGACAAAATTCACCGGGTTATTGATTTCGTGAGCCACACCCGCGACCAACTGACCCAGGCTAGACATCTTTTCACTTTGGATCAATTGAAGCTGGGTGCGCTGCAATTCCAGGAACGCTTGCTGCAATTGATCCGCCTGCTGCCGCGTTTGAGTTAACAAGTCGGCCTGCTGAATGGCGATCGCCATCTGATTCGCCAACTGCTGTAAAAACTCCATTTCCCAGGGTTGCCAGACTCTTGCTGTAGTGCATTCGTGGGCAATTAGCAGCCCCCACAAGCGAGAACCAATCACGACCGGAACGATCAAATTCGCCTTGACTTGAAGCTTTTGCAAGAACGCAACATGACAATCGTCCAGGTTGGCTCTAGTAATGTCATTAATCGCGCGGACATAGCCCGATTCGTAATAGGCAGCGACCTTAGTGGGGAAACAATTATCGTGGCTAATATCTCCCAGAACAGATTGCCAGGGAGCTGCGACATCTTCAACAATCACCTCACCGCGCCAGTCCTCATCCAAAAACTGATACACCACCACGCGATCGCTCTTGAGCAACTGCCGAACTTCTGCCACCGTCGTGTTGAGAACAGCATCCACCTCTAACGATTGTCGAATGCGCTGCGTCATCAGAGCCAACAGCCTTTCTCGCTCGGTCTGCTGTTGCAAAATGGTTTCGGCCTGTTGCCTTTCTTGAATTTCCTGCCGCAGAAGGGCAACGATAGACTGAAGCTCAGCCGTGCGTTCTTCCACCTTCGTCGTCAACTCTTCTTTGGCCTGTTGCAACACGGTTTCGGCCTGCTTGAGTTGGGTAATGTCGCTGGTGATGCAGAGTACTGAAACCACAGATCCATTCGAGCCAAACTCAGGCACTAAGCGACTGCGGTAATAGCGGTAGTCTGTCGGGGTTTGATATCCAAAAGCAGTGGCTTCCTCGCGGCCAGTCGTCAACACATGGGTGAGTTTGGCTTCCCATTCCTCGACGAGTTCCGCTGGCAGGTCTAAGTCACGAAACGTTTTGCCAATCAGGCTATCGGGTGGCCAACCCGTTGCTGCTTCGATCGCCGGATTCACATAGATGTAACGAAACTGGCGATCGAATCGAGAAATGATATCGGGCGAGTTTTCCGCTAATGTGCGAAACTCTTGCTCACGCTGGCGTAAATTGGCTTCTAATTCTTTTTGTTCCGTAATGTCTTCGATGATGCCACCCAGACGGTAGACTTCACCCTGCTCGTTATAAATAACTGATCCGCGATCCCAGATCCAGCGTCGAGTGCCATCCGCCTTTTCGATCTGATACTCTAGCTCAAACGACTCTTGTGGCAGGGTGTTCCAAAAGGCGATCACGCGCTCTTTGTCTTCGGGGATCACCGGATCAGTCCAGGAGAGCGGATTTTGGTATAGATACTCAGGCGATCGCCCAAAAATCTGTTCGTAGGTGGGACTGATGTAGAGAATTTCAGTGCCGTCACGATTGGTCATCCAAAAGACCTCTCGGATGGTGCCCGTCAACTGCCGAAACTTTTCCTCACTTTCCTTTAAAGCGGCTTCCGAACGTTTGCGTTCAGCGATCTCCGCTTCTAACAAACGGTTCGCCTGGTGCAACTGATCCGATCGCCGCAGGGCAAACGCTCTAGACATCCAGAGCAGCAGCACCACCAAAGCCCCAACCATCCCTGCTGCTACCAAATCCAACGGGATAGCGCAGTTAGTCAGAGCAGTGAATGTCGTTAATATGTCAGGACGCCAAAGCTGAACAGGGTTCCAAAGATCAGATTGAATGAATGAAACGAATACATCTGAACACCAGAAAATACTTGAAAACCCCAACATAGGCTCCAAAAACCTTTCAAGCTGCCGTCCTAAGACCCTATAATCTCTTTCCGATGCCCCTTCATATCAACCCGGTTAATCTGAATCTAGCTGCATTGTACACAAATCGCCTGAATTGATCTGCAATGCAGGTGTCATTTGGGTGTTGGGTGTTGGGCATTTTTGCTTCCCTATCTTCTCTATCCCTAACACCTAACACCCCTATCCCCTTGCCTACTTTGATCACGCGATCGCCTGATGGCTACTCAGTTGGGCCTTAATGATGGCCGTGAGAGCTGCGATGGTATAGGGTTTCGTGAGGTATGCGTTTGCCCCTAACTCTAAGCCTCGTCGAACGTCTGACACTTCGGCTTTGGCACTGACAAAAATCAAGGGAATTGCAGCAGTTTGCGGATCGTGGCGCAGCCAATCGAGGACACCGTAACCATCTAATCCCGGCATGAGAATATCGCAGACCACCAAATCCGGAAGGAGCGCTTTTACTTTCTGAATGCCAACGTCCCCATTTTCGGCTCCAACGGCATGAAATCCAGCAAATTCGAGAATCCGCAACAGCGTATCCCGATTGGCGGCGTCATTCTCAATCACCAGGATCGTCTGCATAGTTAGTCCTTAATGAATTGAAGTCGCAACAGGTGAACCATAAGGATTTGAGTAGCCTTCGTTAAATTAAGGACTCGTTCTGCCATTTTTAGAGTTATGCTCCACTCCAGTCTATCTATAGCGATCCCACTGAAATTTGAACGGGGTGCAGGGGCGAAAATCCTAGCTGGAAGCGCAGCCGCCCCTGTTCACAATCTATTGATGAACACTCTAAATGGAGCGTTTTTAATAGAAACCGCACATCTTTCAAAAGGGATTCGATTCATAATCATTCTCCATCGAGATTAAATATGGATGTGCATGAATTTAATCTATAGATAATCAATTTGATCGAAGTAAAAAATGTGATAAATGTGCAGAATCACCCCAACAATTACCAGCAGAAACAGCCATGATGCTTACGGTGAGGACATTGCCCAAAATAAACGTAATATCACCATTTCCATTTATACAAGCATTCTTGATTAAATCAGGAAAAAATTTTTGTAGGTAGAAAATAAATCAGATAGTGCCGATGCAGTTATTACCTGATCCCAACTTTATCCTGCTATAAAAAACCCAATCCACCGCCCGTTGGGCAGCGGAAATGGTGCTATCGAATTCACGTGTTTGAAGGGGTGGGCGATCGCTCACACTAATATGAGAGAAGCGTAATGAATGACCGCAGAAGGGGAGGAGTGTAATGGATCTGGACTTTAAAGGTTTAGCAGAACTCTATAAAAATGCACTCCTTCAGGATGTCATTCCATTTTGGGAAAACCATTCGATCGACTGGGAGTGTGGCGGCTATTTCACCTGTCTCGATCGCGAAGGCCAGGTTTACGACACCGACAAATTTATCTGGCTGCAAAACCGCCAGGTGTGGATGTTTTCCACGCTATATAACCAGCTTGAACATAACCAGCTTGAACAAAGGGAGAACTGGCTGGCGATCGCCACGCACGGAGCTAAATTTCTGGCAGAGCACGGTCGAGATGCAGAAGGCAACTGGTATTTTGCCCTCGACCGCGCCGGACATCCTCTCGTACAGCCCTACAACATCTTTTCCGATTGCTTTGCCGCCATGGCGTTTAGCAAATATGCCCTGGCATCGGGTGAAACCTGGGCGAAGGATATTGCGTTACAGGCATATAACAATGTTCTGCGGCGCAAAGATAATCCTAAAGGGAAATACACCAAAGCCTATCCGGGAACTCGCTCCATGAAGTCCCTAGCAGTCCCCATGATTCTGGCGAACCTGTCACTGGAAATGGATTGGCTTCTACCCGGTGATACCCTGACACAAATCCTGGATGCTACCGTTCACGAAGTGATGACGGATTTTCTGGATCAGGAACGGGGCCTGATGTTTGAAAACGTTGCTCCCGATGGTTCACACATCGATTGTTTTGACGGGCGCTTGCTCAATCCCGGCCACGGCATCGAAGCGATGTGGTTCATTATGGATATCGCCAACCGTCGTAATGACATCGCGACTATTAATCAGGCGGTTGATATGGTGCTGAATATCCTTAACGTCGCCTGGGATCAGGAATACGGCGGACTCTATTACTTTATGGATGCCGAAGGACATCCGCCCCAGCAATTGGAGTGGGATCAAAAGCTCTGGTGGGTGCATCTCGAATCGCTGGTGGCGCTAGCGATGGGCTATCGCCTCACGAACCGCGAAGTGTGCTGGGAGTGGTACCAAAAACTGCATGATTACACCTGGTCGCATTTTCCCGACCCGGAGTATGGCGAATGGTTTGGCTATCTCAACCGTCGCGGTGAGGTGTTGCTCAATCTAAAAGGTGGCAAGTGGAAGGGCTGTTTTCATGTGCCGCGATCGCTGTATCTCTGTTGGAAACAGTTTAAATTACTCGGATCGCAACCTCAATAGACAAATTCGATTAAGCTTCATCAATCCGTATTTCTATGAATTACCTGGCCCATTTATATCTATCCCATGACAATGCGGAATTGATGATTGGCAGCATTTTAGGGGACTTTGTCAAAGGCTCGATTCATCATCTATATACACCTGAAATCCGAAAAGGAATTCAGCTTCACAGACAGATTGATAGCTACACCGATACTCATCAAATTGTTCACGTCAGTAAGCGAATTGTCACCGATTCAAGACGACGATTTGCTGGAATTATGGTTGATTTATTTTATGACCATTTTTTAGCTCAACAGTGGTCTACCTACTCCTCAGTGCCACTTTACGATTTCTCACAGCAGGTTTATCGCGTTCTTTTGGAACATCAAGACATCTTGCCTGCAAGATTAATTAGAATTTTGCCTTACATGATTGAAGAAAATTGGTTAACGTCCTATCAAGACATTAACCATATTGGTAAAGCCTTAAATGGAATTTCTCGCCGTCTCAAACGTCAAAATACGTTATTGAATTCTGTTGAAGAACTAGAAAGCAATTACGCTGCATTTGAAACTTATTTTCAAACCTTTTTCCCTGACGTTATTGATTTTGTAAAACAGTGTAAGCAACTGTTTGAAACCCTCTAATACTTTCCCGAAAACACCGAGCGTTTTCTATACCTTCCTTCAGCTATCTGCAAACCCACCAAAGGCACCCGGTGGCTTGCAATTGGTTAGGGGCAGAATTTATAGAATTAAATCTATACAGAACATATTGTCCATTCTTAAATATCTATTCAAATTAATATCTAACTTAGACAAAGTTTTATGAACAAAACATTACAAAGGTTAGTAGAATAAACAGTATCCACTGGTAAGTATTTTTTCCTAGTCCCTATGATGCCGGATCGTTTTCCCTGGCTAACCGCGATCGTCCTACTGCCACTCGTCGCTTCCTTACTCATCCCCGTGCTGCCTGACAAAGACGGCAAGCGCGTGCGATGGTATGCCCTGGGTGTAGGTATCGCGGACTTTGTCTTGATGTGCTACGCCTTTTTGAAGCATTACGACGCGAGCAGTGCTACGTTTCAACTCGTGGAACAATATGCCTGGGTGCCTCAGTTGGGTCTCAACTGGGCCGTTTCGGTCGATGGAATTTCGGTTCCTCTGGTGCTTCTCGCTGGATTGGTCAGTACCCTGTCTATCTTCGCCGCCTGGCAGGTTGACCGAAAACCTCGCCTCTTCTACTTCCTAATGCTCGTGCTGTACTCGGCGCAGATCGGGGTCTTTGTTGCCCAAGATCTGATCATGCTGTTCATCATGTGGGAAGTGGAACTGATTCCGGTCTATCTCCTGGTCTGTATTTGGGGTGGACAGAAACGCCGTTACGCCGCCACCAAATTCCTGCTGTATACAGCGGCAGCTTCAATCTTCATTCTGGTTGCAGCTTTAGGAATGGGCTTCTATGGTGATCATGTCACTTTCGACATGGTTGAACTGGGGATGAAGAACTATCCCCTGGTGCTGGAACTATTGCTGTATGCAGGGTTGTTGGTTGCTTTCGGTGTAAAGCTGGCTGTCTTCCCGCTGCATACCTGGTTGCCCGATGCTCACGGTGAAGCGTCTGCTCCCGTTTCCATGATTTTGGCGGGTGTGCTGCTTAAGATGGGGGGTTACGGTCTGATTCGTCTGAATCTAGAGCTGTTGCCGGATGCACACATTTACTTTGCGCCTATCCTGGCGGTTCTAGGTATTGTCAACATCATTTACGGAGCATTTACCTCCTTTGCTCAAACCAATATGAAGCGCCGATTGGCGTATTCATCCATCTCACACATGGGGTTTGTGCTGCTGGGAATTGCGGCTTACACCGATATCGGCATCAGTGGTGCGATGCTGCAAATGATCTCTCACGGGTTGATCGCAGCGGCACTTTTCTTCCTGGCAGGGGTGACATACGATCGCACACATACGCTATCCCTCACTGAAATGGGCGGCATTGGTCAGGTAATGCCCAAGGTATTTGCCCTCTTTACTGCGGCGGCGATGGCCTCTCTGGCGCTTCCTGGCATGAGCGGATTTGTCAGCGAACTCTCTGTTTTCGTGGGCGTGACGACCAGCGATATCTATAGCTCAACCTTCCGCACCGTCACGGTTTTCCTGGCTGCGGTTGGAGTTATCCTGACACCGATTTATCTGCTCTCGATGCTGAGACAGGTGTTTTACGGATCGGGCACTGCTCCGACCTGTGAGATTGGCAACGTGACCGTGAAGAATCAGGCCGATCAGGAAGCCGTTTGCTTTGGCACAAGCTGTGTTTTACCCGCCGATGCGGTTTACAGCGACGCCAAACCTCGCGAAGTGTTTATCGCCGCTTGTTTCCTGGCCTTGATCATCGGGATTGGGCTGTATCCCAAGCTGGCGACTCAGCTATATGATGTGAAAACTGTTGCGGTGAATGCACAGGTGCGCGATTCATATACTCAAATCGCTCAAACCAATCCTCAAATTTACGCGAAAGGATTTGCCATTCCTAGAATTGAGGAACCTGAAGTGGTTCCAGTTTTAGGCGTCGTTAAGTAGAAAAAACATGCATTATGTTTAAGGGGAGGAAGCGTGTAGCTGAGCTACACGCTTCCTCCCCTTAAACATAATTTTTAACGACAATATGGTTCATTCTGCTGTAAATCGCGATCGCACTCCCCCTTCAAAATCAGCCTTAATCATCGGCGCAGGTCAGGGCATTGGCTTGGGATTTGTCCGTCAGTTCTTACAGGAAAATCGTGCCGATCGCCTTTACGCAACTTACCGGAATCCGCAATCTGAATTGCTGGCGATCGCTGACTCTCGACTCAAACCTCTGCCATTAGATATTACTGACGAAACACACATTGCAGACGCGATCCAAACGATCAAATCAGACACCTCTACACTGCATACGGTGATCAATTGTGTTGGCATTTTGCACGATGATTCGATGCAGCCCGAAAAAAGTTTGCGACACCTGAATGCTGAACAGCTATTGCGTTATTTTCATATCAACAGCGTTGGAGCAGTGTTAGTCGCAAAACATGTGCAGCCGTTGTTAAAGCATAGCGATCGCGCTATCTTAGCGACCATCTCAGCCAAAGTTGGCAGCATTGGCGACAACCAGTTAGGAGGATGGTATGGCTACCGCGCTTCTAAAGCGGCGTTGAATATGTTCATGCGAACGACTGCAATTGAATATAAACGCACCTGCCCACGGGCGATCGTTGTGACACTACATCCCGGCACTACAGATACACAA
>DATNPS010000140.1:0-5037 GCA_036703095.1 Crinalium sp.
GAACGGACGTTTCGACGGCCCAAACTGATTGGGATGTCCGGGTTTTAAGTTAAAGCCCAACCCGCGATTGTGCAGCGCGATGCCAGTACCGGGTACCAGAATGCCGCTGCCAAATCCTTCGTAATTGGATTGGATTAGGGAAATCATAATGTCCTGATCAGCGGCGGCCAGATAAACGGTGCCGCCTTTGGGAATGCCAGGATCGGCTAGTGGCAAGGCGCGATCGCCAATCAAGCGTCGGCGTTCTGTCGCATAGGTTTTGTCTAGCAAATGCTCGATCGGCACCTTCATAAACTTTGGATCGGCAATGTAGTGATGAATATCCGCAAAGGCCAGCTTCATCGCCTCAATTTGCAAATGGAAGCTTTCGATCGAATCGCGGGGATAGCGAGCCAGATCAAACCCTTCCAGAATGTTTAACGCAATCAGCGCTGCTGCTCCCTGCGTGTTAGGTGGCATTTCCCAGACTGTTAACCCTCGATAGTCGGTCGAAATTGGCTCAACCCAATCCGGCTGATGGGTTTTCAAATCCTCCAGCGTTAGCAGCCCACCTGTATCCGCCGCAAACTGAGTGATTTTTTGGGCTAGATTGCCGTGATAAAAGCTGTCGCCGCCACTCTGGGCGATCGCCCTCAGCGTATCTGCATGAGCCTGACTGCCCCAAATCTCTCCAGCTCTGGGAGCGCGATTGTGCGGAAAAAAGACGGCTTTAAAGGGCTGAAATTCTGGCCCTGTCAGTGGTAAATATAGCCGTTCCGCGCGTTTCCAGGCGCGAGCCGTTTCTGGCGATACCGGAAATCCTTCTTCGGCATAGCGAATGGCGGGTGCGAATAATTGCTCAAACGGCAGCTTGCCCCACTTTTCCCACAAGGCTCGCCAGGTGGATACCGCTCCAGATACCGTAACCGCTAACCAACCGAGGGGGGGGAGGGCATCCATTCCAGCGCAGTGATCTGGCGTGAGGCATTGAGCACTGCGGCCAGATCCATTTAGTCCGTGCAGCTTGTCATCCCAGACCAGTGCAAACGCATCAGAGCCAATGCCATTCGAGGTAGGTTCGACGACAGTGAGGGCGATCGCCATTGCTACAGCCGCATCAACCGCATTGCCACCTGCCCAGATCATCTCTAAACCTGCTGCGGTTGCGAGTGGTTGGCTGGTTGCCAGGGCACACCGTCGGCCCATCACTACGCGACGGCCAGAAGGGTAGGGGTATTCGGTGAGATTCTGAATGTTAATGGTCATGGGCACGGGCACCTGGAGTGATGTGAAGGATTTTAGATCCGACTTTTATCCTCTTACTGTCTGTCTTGCAACGTCTATATGCCGCATGAAAATTAAATAAACGTGAATTCGATGAATGCGCAAACCCATACCTCGCGAGCAAGGTATGGGTTTGCGCCATTTCAGTCGGGCGACGCACGGCTAAAACGGTGCTAAGTAGGTAGGCACCATTAAACATTAGATAGAAAAACCGGGGGAGTGCCCCGGAGGGGCACTCCCCCGGTTTTCTGGGTTTGGTTTAATTAGGCTTGCCTACTTATCAAATTTATTCACGTTAAATAAACTCTTAGTGTTGCGCTCCCAACCCCCATAAAAAGTAAACCTCTAGCTCAGGCGAGCTAGAGGGTGGTGACTCTATCAAATTCTATTTAGCTGTCGATAAATCAATCTTAACCGTGTGGTTGGATAAGGGACATTACATAGATGGCTGAAGATTTCGGGACATTTGCGCAATATAGAGTCTCTAAAAGGTATAGCTCGGTAGGGGACATTACATAGATGGCTGAAGATTTTCGGAACATTTGCGTAATCTTGAACCAATCACACAATCAAATCTACGGAAATTTGGATCGCTTCGATATCAGTGTTTAAGGGGGCGATCGCTCTCACAACTATTAAAGATTCATGCTCCTGCTATGACGTGAATTCGATAGCGCCATTTCAGTCGAATTCATGTTGCTAGTGGGTGATTGTGCGGTGCTGTGAATCTCGGACTCGCATACCTTTTACCTTCTCAGAAATAGGGATCACTAAATCCACGTTTAGGAGAACTCTCGATGAATTCTGAACAGAATCCCACCAACTTGAATTCAGAACCGTTAGACTACAACCCCTTAAATCCTCCCTACCCCAGTGAGACTGGAATTCAGCAAGCCGCTAACATTCAAACCCATCAAGCAAGCTGGAATCCGTTCTCGCATACGGCTAGAGATATTAAACGGACAGAAGAACTTGCACAAAAGAACCTGGTTGTAACGGTCTTGCTAGGGTTGCTGTTGCCAATCGGGAATCTGTTCTATTTAGGACGTGGCGCAAATTCAGCCAAACTTTTTGTGTATACCACGTCACTTGGATTGATCATGGCGGTTGCTGGAGGTTCGGCTGTTAATCCAGAAGTGGTAGGTCGCGGTACGTTTCAACTGTCCAATTTTTTAATGGGACTGGAGCAGATTGTTTGTATTTCGCAAGCGAAGAATCGTAATCAGCTATAGGCATACACGGGGCAACTCGCTATATTAGCTAGTGGTCTAGGTTTAGACTAGGGCCGTTTACTGACAGTTAAACATGGATACTAAAGAACTGATTATTAAAGAACTTGAAGAAACGTCTCAAGCTGTATTGGACGAGGTTTTAGATTTCCTTCAATTTCTTAAAGCAAAGAAACAGCAGGAACAACTTGAGCATCAAGAAGACTTAGAAGCTATAAGAACTGCCAGGGAAGACGTCGAGTCAGAAGGCACTGTCTCCTGGGATCTGCTTAAGCAAGAATTGGATCTCTAGCCCCCCATGACCTATCGAGTGGAATTTTCCAAACGAGCTGCAAATCAGCTCAAGTCCTTATCCCGTCATGTGCAAGTTCGTCTGAAACCTGCAATTGATGGGCTCGCTGAGGAACCGCGACCGGATGGCGTCGTGAAGTTGAAGGGCGAGGAAAACGCGTATAGGGTCAGGGTTGGAGATTACCGTATTGTTTATGAGGTTCGAGATAATGTCCTATTGGTTCTCATCGTTAAGATAGGACACCGACGCGAAATCTACAGGAAGTAAAGCGATCGCTGCGACTCATCAATTCTCATTACGCAATCGGGGCAATATCAGTTCGCCGGAGGTGAACTGATATTGCCCCGATTGCGGGTTTGGTGCGCCCGACTGGCACGCCAAACCCGCAATCGGTCTCAAACTGAGAAATGTTAGCTGCGAATTTATCTCGTTTCTGGCCGCCTAGACTAAATGCTGCGATCGCCAAGCTAATTTTCTTTATAACGATAAAGCTAAACTTCCGGGATGTTGTGGGCTGTGTTGCACCTGTGGGGAGATGCTTGGCATGGCTAAATGCTTGCAGAACCCTGACTTAGCCCAATCTTGCGCTGTTAATCGATCTTTTGATGTATATCTAGCTATATAAAGATTGAGTAAAATAGCTGAATTTTTCCGCCTCAACTGAGTTGAAGCGGCTATATTTGCAAGGAATTCAAGAATAGCGGGGTTGCTGATCGTAAAACCCGCACTGCTTGTAGAGCGGAACTTCATCGGTTGATGGATTTACGGTTGATGGATTTACGGATGTGTTGACGTAGTTGCTAATTTGAGAAAAATTATGCTGATTAATGCGCTCACGCTACCGACTAACAGCGTTATCGAAACGGACGTTTGCATTGTTGGTGCAGGTCCAGCCGGAATTACGATAGCTAGAGAGCTGGCCGGACAACAATTGCGAGTTTGCTTGCTAGAGAGCGGTGGCTTAGAGGCCACCCCAGAAGCCCGCTCTCTCTTAGAAGGTTCTATTGATCCAAAGCATCGCTATCCTGCTGATGAATTGGTGGCAGGGCGCGAACGCCAGTTTGGCGGAACGGCTAATCTCTGGTGCATTAAGGTTGATCCGACTGAAACGGCTGAAATTGTCCGGCACACGACAGCCGAGGATATCGATTTTGAACCCCGTGAAGAAATCCCTTATAGCGGCTGGCCCATCCGCAAAGCTGATTTGGAGCCGTATTATCAACGTGCTCACGCGATTTGTGGCCTTGGGCCTTACACCTATGCGGCGGCTGACTGGGAAGACGCAGCCAACAAAGTGCTGCCATTGAAGGGCGATCGCCTTCAGTCCAGTGTGTTTCAGTTTGGGCCTCAGAATCTTTTTCCTCAGATCTATCGTGAGGAGTTGAGTCAGTCTAGTAACGTCACGGTTTACGTGAATGCAAACGTACTGGAGATCGAAGCGAATGAAAGTGCAAGCGCGGTGACGCATCTGCGGGTCGCATCTGCTCCCGGCAAAGAGTTTTCTGTGAATGCACGAACCTTCATCTTGGCAACAGGCGGATTTGATAATGCGCGACTCTTGCTATCGTCTAATCGTGTGCAGCCTGAAGGATTGGGCAATCAGAATGATTTGGTAGGCCGCTTCTTTACGGATCATCCCGGTTTTCGCATTGGAGTGTTAATTCCTAAGACGCGATCGCTGTTCGACACCACAGGTTTCTACGATCTGCACCGGGTCAATGGCACTCCTGTAATGGGTCGATTGACGTTCAATTCAGATCTGTTACGCCGCGAGAAACTGCTTAACGTCTGCTTCATGCTGGTTCCTCGTCCAGCAGGGTACGAATCGCAGGGAGTGAATTCTTTTAGAACATTGACATCTGCCCTGCGTCGCTTTCAATTTCCCAAAGACGGCTTAAAACATCTGGGTCATGTTTTATCCAACCTGGATGACATTGTAGCTTATGCCTTGCGCCGCTCTCGCCAACCTGAATTTGCCTACAGCCCCCGGTGCGGCGGATGGTCACGTCGTCCAGAGGTACAAAACACCATGAAGGTGTTTGAAGTGGTTGCCCAACATGAGCAAGCACCGCATCCCGACAACCGGGTAACGCTCAGCCAAGAACGCGATCGCTTTGGTTGTCGTAAAGTGCACCTGCACTGGCACTGGACGGATGTAGATTTGCGCAGCATCAGCCGCTTCCAAACCCTGCTAGGAGAGGCGATCGCGGAATCCGGGTTAGGTGAATTCCAATCTCGCGACGAAATAGAAGG
>DATNPS010000145.1:0-61441 GCA_036703095.1 Crinalium sp.
GGTCTTCTCGACGGTGATAGAAAGGGTCATGCCCGGTGTGAGGATAGAACAACAACGTAAGGAGTGCTGAAGTACATGAAAAAAGTTGAGGCGATTATTCGTCCCTTTAAGCTCGACGAAGTCAAAATTGCGCTGGTCAATGCTGGCATTGTGGGAATGACGGTTTCTGAAGTTCGTGGGTTTGGCCGTCAGAAAGGCCAGACAGAACGCTATCGGGGATCAGAGTATACAGTTGAGTTTTTACAAAAGCTCAAGGTGGAAATCGTGGTAGAAGATGACCAGGTTGATATGGTGGTAGAAAAGGTCATTTCAGCCGCTCGAACGGGAGAAATCGGAGATGGCAAGATCTTCATCAGCCCCGTTGAGAAGATTATCCGGATTCGGACTGGAGAAGTGAACCTGGAAGCGATTTAAAGATTGATGGCGCGCTGCGCCAAATATTAAAAAACGTTTGTAGAAAAGCTCCGCAGTGCGGAGCTTTTCTACAAACGTTTTTTAATACAGCGATGTTCAATCGCTTAAAACCCAGGTATTTTTGTGAGAGCCGCGCGGAGCACGGCTCTCACAAAAATACCTGTGGCTTACTGAATTGAAAACTGCTGTAGCTATCGAAAGTTATGCAAAGTCCAAGGTTTTCAAGAGTAGAAAGAGTTGCTCAAAGGCCCGTCCACGATGGCTGATGCGGTGTTTCAGCTCCGCAGGCATTTCGGCAAAGGTCATCCGATGCTCAGGCACATAAAAGATGGGATCGTAGCCAAAACCGCCGTCACCACGCGGCTTGTGCAAGATTTCTCCCGGACAAACTCCCTCCGTCTGCACCGCGATCGCCCCATCTGGTCGTGCGATCGCCACTGCACAAACAAACTGCGCCTGCCGATTTAGCTCATTGCCTAACTCAAATAGAAGCCGCTCAATCCGATCCCGATCACTTTTGCCATACCGGGCAGAATACAGCCCCGGCGCACCATCCAAAGCATCGACCGCTAATCCCGAATCATCGGCGATCGCCCATTTCCCAGTCGCTTTAGCCACTTCAGACGCTTTTAAGCAAGCATTCTCTAAAAACGTCTCGCCTGTCTCCTCAACATCAATCTCGTCCGGCTTCAAAACCAACTCCCATTCCGGGCCGGATAGATAGGCTTGAATTTCTTTAACTTTTCCAGGATTTCCAGTGGCAACGACAAGTAAAGGCATTGTGGGGAATGGGGGGTAGGGGTGTGGGAAAGAGGGGGGAGGTAGGGAAGATAGGGAAGATGGAAGAGATAAAGGCTACAAATCTAACCCTAACATCCAACCCCCAATCCCAAAAACCCCAAACCTTGTACCCCATACCCAATCCCCTTTCCCTAACACCCAACACCTAAACTCCGTTCGCCCATTCATTTGCCCAAGCAAGGTTTTCCTGCACTCGCTCAGGAGTGGGAGCTTCCGAGTAGAGGCGGAGGACAGGTTCCGTGCCGCTAAAGCGGATCAGGAGCCAGCTTTGATCGGCTAGCTGAAACTTGTAGCCGTCGATCGAGAGGCAATCCAACACAGCCTGTCCAGCGACCTCTTTGGGAGGATTGGTCTGCAACTGGTTCAGCAACTTGGCCCGCACGTCCATACTGGCCAGAGGAAGGTCAATGCGATCGTAGGATGCGGTAAAGCCAGTCTGCTCCTGAAGTTTGCGATACTGGTCGCTCAAATCTAAACCGGATTGCACCACAGCTTCCAGGACATACAGTGCAGACATCAGGGCATCGCGTTCGGGAATGTGGTTGCCATAGCCGATGCCACCAGACTCTTCGCCACCCAAAAAGACGGGCGCTTCTAACATGCGGTCTGCAATGTATTTGTAGCCGATGGGCGTTTCATAAATTGACAGGTTGTGGAGTTTGGCCACCAGGGGGATCAGGTTAGAGCCACTGATGGTCTTCACAATCTCACCCGTAAAGCCCCGATGTTGAGCCAGATGCTCAATCAAAATGGGGATCAGGATTTGGGAACTGAGAAAATTACCCTGCCCATCAACGGCAGCAATGCGATCGCTATCTCCATCAAACACCAGACCAACGGTTAGCCCACCCGCAACCGAGGGTTGATAAGTACGAATTTGTTCTAGTAAATCGGGCAGGTAGCGAGGCAATGGCTCCGGAGCCCCACCGCCGAAGAGGGGATCAGTGCTGCTGTTGAGTTCTCGAATGGGAATACCGAGCAGTTTTTCTAAGCCTCCTGCCGCTGCACCGTGCATCACATCCGCAAAGACGGTCAGTTTGCCGCTGGCGATCGCCTTCTTCAGCAGCCCAATATCAACCCGCGATCGCAGACCTTCGCAGTAGCTATCCCAAGGGTTAAAGGTGGCGATCGCCGCAGGACTCCGGATTTCTGTCTTCTGCCCGCTGCCCTCCTTCAACATCACTTCAATCTTCTGCGTCACCTCTGGCGGCACCGATCCACCAAAGCCACCCTTCACCTTCAACCCGGAGTAAACAGCCGGATTATGGCTCGCGGTGATCACCAGCGCACCCAATGCATTGTGCTGTTTAGCCGCCCAGCTAAAGGCGGGGGTCGGTGCAAAGCATTCTGAGAGCAGCACATCATATCCAGCCGCACTCACGGCTTCAGCCGCAGCTCTAGCAAACTCAGCCGAGAGAAAACGGCGATCGTAGCCGACAATAATGGTGCGACTAGAAGTTTGCGTTCCATACGTCTGCTCTAGCGCTAATGCCGCCAGTGGAGCAACCTGGATCACCCGTTCAAACGTGAAATCGGCGGCGATCACGCCGCGCCAGCCATCTGTTCCAAAGGTGATGGGCCTGGTAGCAAAAGAGGCCAGAGAAGAGGGGACTGCCATACGATTTACCTCAACAAAAACTGCGCTACTGCATGTATTCAAAGTGCGCCCTGGGAGGACACCTTGAATTTTAAGCCGTCACCCATTCAGTTGTGTGTTTTTGTGATGAAGAGACGGACGAGTTTTGCCATCTAAAGTTTAAGTTTCGTGTGCTTTTAAATTAAAACGGGGTACAGGGGTGGAACCCTTGCTGGCGGCAAAGTCCTATACCTCTTTTGGTTTTCGGTCAGATGATCGATTCAGCAACAGCCATAACATCGGTTCAGCAATTCTCATTTTGAAACCGATTGCGGGTTTTGTGCGCCCGACGGGCGCGCAAAACCCGCCATGAGTAGCAGCGTAAGCTCGCCTGCGGCGAGCTTACGCTGCTACTCATGGCATAGAATTGCTGGTCTTATAGCGCCTTGACGCGATCGCGTCCCTGACGCTTGGCCTCATACAACGCCTGATCGGCTCGATGAAGAACATCCCACGCTTCGTGATCCTTCGTGGAATCTTGCTGGGCCACACCAAAACTGGCTGTTATCTCAACGGCACCCGCCGACGTTTTGATAGGAATTGATCGAATCGCCTGACGCAATCGCTCTGCTACATCAATGGCCTTACTCAGATCCGTATCCGTCAAAATAATCACAAACTCTTCGCCCCCATAGCGATAGGCGGCGGTTTCTTTACGTAACTGTTTTTGCAACCGTTGCGCCAGGGTTTCCAGCACTTCATCGCCGACTCGATGGCCGTGGGTATCATTCACCAGTTTGAAATAGTCGATATCACACACAATCATGCTGAACGTGGATTGAATCGCCCAGGCCGACCGAGTGCTCAATTGCTCTAGCTCACGTTCGAGCGATCGCCGATTCAATAACTGGGTCAGCTCATCTCGGATGACTTCCCGTTGCAGCGATTTATTCTGAATGCGCAACACCTCTTGTTTATGCCAGAGGCTTTGATAGTGCTGGGCATTGGTGAGGGCGATCGCTGCCTGATCGGCTACCTGCCGCACCGTTTGGAGTTCATCCAGTTGATACGTCCGCTCTTTGGGATAAGACAGCAGTGCCACCGTGCCAAAAAATTCTTCCTGTGTAAACAAGGGCACCATCAGCACCGACTGTGCCCCAACTTCCTGCATCCAGTCCAGCAGGGGGTCAGGATCATCATCCGTCAGCGCGACTTGGAGGTAGGAGGCTCCCCCTTGGAGGAACATATCCACGACATTGCGCCATAAGGCCGGATTCACCTGACGATTTTGTAAGGGCGCAAGGTGCTGGTCAGGATGATCCCAAATCGCCAAAATATTCACGGAGTTGTAGCGTAGATCGACCAGGATAGAGCGATCGCACTGCAATCCTTGCCCCAGTTCCGCCACAATCCGTCCTACGATTTCATCTGGGTTCAGGCTGGAGTTTAGCAATCGGGCAATTCGCCCCACCAGAGCCGCCTGCCGCCGAGATTGTTCTAACCGCTGCCGCCAATACAGTGCGCTATACGCCAACCCAAGCTGACTGCACACCACCTCGATCGTCTCTAGTTCTTCGGCAGTCCAGCCCTTAATGGTGGTCATCGATCGATGGACATCAGTTTGGGTCACCACGCCCGATGAAAAGGTTAAGGTTTGATGGAGTTCAGATGTAGAGGCTCCATCTGGCGAGCGCCGGAGTTGCAGCACAAATTGCAGCGGACTGGGAACGGGCCTGATGCCCATAAAGTCGGCCTGATCCAAAATGCCACGACTGGCAACGGGCACAATCAAATCACCTGTTTGCAGCTGAATGAGCTGAGGCGAGTGCTGCTGTTCGAGTAACCAGGCGGGCAGCGACTGTGGGTAAAACTGCCAAACGCCCTGCCCACAGTACGCATCCCCGTCATCACAGGCTGGGACGACTGAGGATGGATCAACATCCGTAAGGCCATCAAAAACAGTTAACGCTCCAGACGTTGCATAAACCTGAAGCGAATCCGAAACCCCTGTAGCTAAGCCTGCCCATAGCAATCCCTCGGCATGATATGTTGTGGCAAGCATTCCCAGGATTTGCCGCAGCAGCACGTCAATGGACTCCAGGTTCGTTACGGCGGCTGATATCCAGGGATAAATCTGTTTCCAGGTTGGCTTCATGAATGTATGTAGGAGTTTTGTTTATCTCAACTCCGAGAACGGGAGCATTCACTTCAGATCGCGGATTTAATAAAACCCGAAGCTTAATTTTAGGAAATTCAGCTCTGCCGGACTTTCCAAAATTAAAAATTTGGTTTTAATTTATCCATAATCCTTGGGAATGCAACGTAACTGTTACCAAGGGTTAAATTCCCATTTCAGCCGAATCAACGATCAAAGTTAGAGCACCTTACACTAGCAACACTGAAGCATTCTTAGCGACTAGCTACCTCATTCTGGCACTAAAACAAGATGGAATTCAGTGATTTTTCTCGGTGTTCATGTTAACTCTCGTTAACGCAAGTTCAACATACGGGTTTTAGGGATGAACCCTTTGGCTGGGGCACAACCTAACTCTCCCCGTTCGTCATGTGGTAGATGCCATCTCCATTACAGCAATTCTCGTTTGCAAATCGGTAGCAGTCTAGGCTCGCCTGCACTGCTACCAATTGCGGGTTTTGCGCACCCGACAGGCGCGCAATCGGTTTCAATATGAAAATTGCTCATCTCTTTACGATACGGTTTACGCAGTTCTCTACCTATGCTTCAAAAGGTTGAAGGTTATTTCCCGGTAGGCTGAGAAAGATCACCCAATGAGATGAGATGAATGGGTGAGGCGACGAGAGGTTTGCTCTGAGTATTCTTGATCTAGATTCCACCAGCATTTCTCACATAAATCCTGATTTATTTCCGAAAATCTTCTTTTTTAAGGATTATCAAGAAATTAACAGTAACCCCGCAGGGTGATTACATCTCTAAAAATTGTGGGTTTCATAGATATTGATTCAATTGCTATGGTCATTGCATATCCCGGCATCGCTGCTGGGATTTTTTATTGGAGATTTGTGTTTAGGATGGTGGATTTAATAAAACCCAGAACTTAGTTTTTGAAAGCGCGGCAGAGCCGCGCTTTCAAAAACTAAGTTCTGGGTTTTAAGTAGGCAAGCCTAATTAAACCAAACCCAGAAAACCAGGGGAGTGCCCCTCTGGGGCACTCCCCTGGTTTTTCTATCTAATGTTTAATTGTGCCTACCGACTTAATTTGTTTGCGATCCTTAGCTGAATTCACGTTTAAGTTAATGGCTACTCGCGATCAAACTGCGAACCGTTTGGGCAGTCGCTGGAGCAAGCAAAACCCCATTTCGATAGTGTCCGGCTGCTAAGATGACATTGCTGTACCCCGACAAGGGTTCGATGATTGGGGCAGGCCGATTGTGTGGACGGGGACGCAAGCCCGACCAGGTTTTCAGGATGTGTGCCTCCGCTAATTTCGGACACAGCCCGATCGCCCCTTGCCACACCTCCTCTAACTGATGGGGATCAGCCGCGATCGCCTCCCCTACATCACCCTCCGATGGAAATTCGACCGTTGCACCTACCCAATACTCGTCGTTCCCCAACGGCACGATATGGATATCATCACCTGTGATCATCGGCTGGAAAGTGCGATCGCCCAAGCCACCCTCCACCTTGACTCGCATCGCCTGACCCAACACCGGACGAATGTCTAACGGCGTTTTAGCCGTTTGTAGCAAGGGCGTTGTGCCTAATCCGGCGGCCACCACAACCCAATCGACAGCAACCTCTCTCGCTGCCGTTTGGATATGGTGAACGCGGGATGATTGCCCTTCAGATTCAACCGTATTCAGAGCAGTGACGGGAGTCCCCAGTTGAACGTCCACCCCATTTCGCTGCGCCGCATCGACCAGGGCGAGGGTTAGAGCCGTTGGGTCTAGCTGGCGATCCTGCGGCGAGTAAACGGCTCCCACCAGACGCGAATTCACAATTTGAGGACAGCGAGCCGTCAGATGATCTACATCCCAATGTTCTAATGTCCAGCCTTGCGTTTGCCGAACCTCAATCAAGCGCTGCCAGGATTCAGTTTCTTCAGGATCAAAATACAGTTTGAGAATGCCCTGACGATTAAAAGGAATCTCACGCCCCGTCAACGCTTCCAGTTCTGGAATTAAGGTTTCATAACGCTGGATGCTGGCCTGCCGCAGCGCCCATGCTTTGCCCTTAATCTTTTGGCTAATGATCCCCATCAACACACCCAGTGACGCTCCTGTGGCCGCCTGGGCAGGGAATTGTCGATCGATAATCGTAACGTTTAAGTCAGGGATCTGGCTGAGTTCGTAGGCGATCACCGCCCCCACCACACCACAGCCAACAATAGCAACATGCTCCATAACCATGAACAGTATAAAGTCCGATAACAGCAACGGTGAGGATAGCTAGACTACACTCATCGGCACTATTATCGGACTTTAGCACTCATTCTATGAGCGGGATATTACGCGGCGTTTTGCGGAACGTAATTTAAGAACGTCGCAAAATCCTCTAAGGCTCTGTTGTAATTCAGCAGGGCTTTACGAGAATCTCTGGTTTGAGTAGCTTCATCAATCAAAATCAGATGCTCAAATACATCCTTCGCAGATTCCAGCGCCGCCGTTTGTGTCTTAGGTTCCAGACTGCGAGCCAGCTTCGTCATTTTGAAGCGCAACTCGCCTAAAGGCCCATGAATAAACGTTTGCACGTCACGCCAGCGTTGCTGCTGCACCAGAGGAGGAATCTCCAACAGGCGATCGCGCAATGCATTCACTTCCGCTGCATAGTTTTGAATTTGTTCCAATTGCACAGTTGTATAGGTTGGCCCTTTCGCGACCGGAGTAGGACTGCTGCAACTGATCAGGAAAACGGCGATCGTTGCCAAAATTACACTTAAAACAGACCGATAGTTCACCATAGCCTCTCTGTAAATGTCAAACCTCGCGCACCACAAGCGTTGCAAAGAAATATATACCAAATTTTTCAAATCGTCCTGTAGCGTATGGAAGAAATTGAGCAGTATAGCCGCAGTTATTAGTATGAAAACGGGGTGCAGGGGTGACACTTCCGGCTGGCGGCGCAGTCCCCAGCTCCCTTGTCCTAGTTGTCTCAACGGTTGCTATAGCGCTAATGCAGCCGCATGACGCGCAGATGAATTAGCGCAAAGATGTGCCTCACACGTCGCGTAGGGCACATCTTTGCGCGTTCATTGAATTCCTAAGAAAACGTGTTTTCTTTTCGTTTTCCCAAGGGGGGGTAGTAGTGCGCTGCACTACTACCCCCCCTTGTTGGAGACTCACGTTAATGTCGGGTTTGTCGGTTAAATCAAACTACTTTTCGGCGCAAGAAGTTGATCAGCGCGTCATTGACTTTTTCATGCCAGTCCTCTTGAGGATAGTGGCCCACTTCTTCCAATTTCACCAATTCGCCATGTGGCAGAGATTTCGCAACCGATTCGGCGATCGCCACGGGCAACCAGGGATCTCGAATCCCCCAAGCTAGCAGAGTCGGCTTCTGCCAGTTTTGAAAGCCCGCTTGAATTTCAGCCGTGACCTGGGGTAGCTGTAAATTCTGTACCGTTGCGAACAGCGCCCGTCCCACATCCGAGCTTTTCAAAAATGGCCGTCGATATACATCTAAATCAGCATCTTCAACGCGATAGCCACCGCCACCTTCCAGCGTGCGATCGATTAGCAGCGGATCTTGCGTTACCACCTGCCCCATCAGCGGCACCCCCAATTGTTTAATCTTCCAGGGAACTTTAGCGGCTGTCGAAACCGGGGCATTGAGAATGGCTAACCGTTCAATGCGATCGGGATGCTTGAGGGCATATTGCACGCCAGCCGTACCCACAAACCCCTGGGCCACCAGATAAACGCGATCGAAATGCATCGCCTGTAAAAAGTCGTCCAATGCCTGCACATACGCTTTAGGCGTGTAGCCAAAGTCACGACGCTCAGGCTTTGAGGAAAATCCGGAGCCAATCCAATCGGGAGCGATCGCCCGAAATCCCTGCCCGGCCAGAGCGGGCAGCACTTCACGCCAGCTATAGCTTTGCGACGGAATGCCGTGCAGCAGCACAACGGGTGGCTTGTCGCTGGGATTCACTGGCTCTGCTGCCCGGTAAAACCATGTGAGCGGCCCCAATTCTACAAAATTCTCACTGTGCGTTTTGCTAGCCACCGTTCTGCTTGCCCCCCAAAAGCGTGTGGATTTGAGCTTACTGCCCTAAGGGGGATCGGAGCAAGATCGTCTCAAAACGAGAATAGCTGGGACCAACCGATTTAATTCACCTGCATTCGACAAACGCGCAAAAGTGTGGCCTACGCGGCGCGTAGGCCACACTTTTGCGCCATTGCAGTCGCGCGACGGGCGGCTGCAATGGCGCTATCGAATTCATGGTAATTCTGTAAATTTTTATGATCTATTCCATTTTGTAGCTTTAGATACAGAATTTTTTGTTATATTGAATAAGCAGGAGGAAATCCTCACAAAGTTTACGTCTGTCTGAAATACGGAGAACCCTACTATGTCTACTCAAGATCAAGCTCGCGCATTGGTTGTCCGCCATCATCATCTGGTTAAGAACCGTGAGCAGTCCATGCTGAGTCGGGCTGCTGCTGAAATCGGCATCGATCCCACCGAATCAGGTCAGTTCTGGAATCACATTCAGGGCAAGCCCCATCCTACGTTTCAAAAAGATTATGACCGCAGCCACGCTTCTCTTAGCTAACCGATCAATGTGATCACAGGTTAGGGTTCCCTGGAAGCACCAGAAGCATTTAGGCACTGGTCGAACAACCTAACATCAATCGAATGGCACGACTTGATACTAGGTTTAACTTAATGAATAGTGATTTAGCGAAGGGACGTTTTCCACAAGGGGAAGCGTCCCTTCCGTTTGAGCCGCACGACGCGCGACTCAAATGGCGCTATCGAGTTCACGTTGAATTGCGTGAATTCGACCAATGGGCTTTAAGGGTTGTTGCGCGACGCGCAACAACCCTTAAAGCCCGATTTTGCGTGCGCGACGCGCACGCAAAATCGGGCGATCGAATTCACGTTAAATTGGGCGATCGAATTCACGCCATTGTTAAACCTGTATGTTGTACTAGAGATTGGCTTACACTAGGCTTCACATTCGACATGCGCGATCGCCTAGTCGTTGCAATGCCTCCCACACAGTAGGAGGGGGTTTGAGGCTGTTGAATCGCTGGTGCGCGATCGCCTTACATCCCTCCGTGGATTTTCTTGTAGATAAGGAGTAATCATGACTCGCGCCATTATGGAGACTGAAAAGGGCACCATCCATCTCGATCTGTTTGATGCAGATGCCCCAAACACAGTCAAAAATTTCACAACCCTTGCTGGGCAAGGGTTTTATGACGGATTAACCTTCCACCGGGTAATCCCCAATTTTATGATTCAAGGCGGTTGCCCTTATGGCACGGGTACAGGTGGCCCTGGCTACACCATCAAGTGTGAGATCAACAAGAACAAACACCAGGCTGGAACGCTGTCTATGGCTCATGCTGGACGCGATACGGGCGGGAGCCAATTCTTCATCTGCCATTCACCCCAACCTCACCTGGATGGTGTACACACCACCTTCGGGCAAACCCAGGATATGGACGTCGTGAATGCGATCCGCAAGGGCGATAAGATTTTGTCCGTCAAAATCGAGGAATAGTGTTGGGTGTTGGGTGTTGGGGACTGGAGAGTGGGAAAGGTGGGGGAGATAGGGAAGGTGGGGAGGTGAAAATAGAGCCTCTTTGTCTTCCTTATCTTCCCTAACCCCTACCACCCAACACCCAACTCCTAACACCCAACTCCGCAAATCCTGTAAGTTTCATAATATTTTGGTTTTCGTGTGAAAAAACAAGGTATTCAAACCCTAATACGGAATACATAGCGATTCTTGCTTGGATAAACTACAGTTATTTTTTTCAGAACCGCACTCCGCGTGGTTCTGAAAAATAAACTGGGTTTTAAGCGATTGAAAAGCGCTATAGACATCGCGATTTGCATCACAGGAGAGTAACGTTGATGGCAGACTGGCAAGAGATTTCGGGTGGGGTGACGGCTCCAAAAGGCTTCCGGGCATCAGGAATTGTAGCGGGGCTTAAGCCCTCTGGCGCACCAGATTTAGCTCTGATCTTGTCAGATGTAGAAGCGATCGCCGCCGGAGTATTTACCACCAGTCAGGTGCGGGCGGCCTGCGTTGATTATTGCCGTCAGCGGCTCCAGGCAAAGGCCAGCGCTCGCGCCATTCTCTGTAATGCTGGACAGGCAAACGCTGCCACGGGGGCACAGGGATGGGCCGATGCCCTCGAAAGCGCACAGGTGCTGGGTGATGCACTGGGAATTTCACCCGACCTGGTGTTGGTCGCGTCTACGGGCGTGATTGGCCAACGGATCAAGATGGACGGACTGAAAGCTGGAATTCCTAAACTCGTGGCCGCTGCATCCGATACGGGTTCCGATCAGGCGGCTCAAGCCATCATTACTACCGACCTCGTCACCAAAAGCGTTGCGCTGGAAACCACAATGGATGGCCGTCCCGTTCGAATTGGCGGTATCTGCAAAGGCTCCGGCATGATTCACCCCAATCTGGCCACCATGCTAGCGTTTGTGACATGCGATGCCGCTATTTCACCGCATCTCTGGCAACAGATGGTCAGTCGTGCGGCTGATAAAAGTTTTAACCAAATTACAGTCGATGGAGACACGAGCACCAATGACAGCCTGATTGCGTTAGCCAACGGGCAGTCTCGTACTCCAGCCATTATGGATGGCGGCCCTGACGCTGACAAGCTAGAAGCCATGCTAACCGAGGTCTGTGTGCGCCTGGCGAAGGCGATCGCTCGTGACGGCGAAGGAGCCACATGCTTGATGGAAGTTCGCGTATCAGGCACCGCAGATGATGAATCGGCCCGTCAGGCAGCCCGCACGATCGCCGGATCGGCCCTCCTTAAGTCTGCCGTGTTTGGTCGTGATCCAAACTGGGGACGGATTGCAGCGGCGGCAGGACGAGCAGGCGTTCCCTTTGACCAAGCCGATCTGCGCGTGCAGCTTGGCGACTTCCTGCTGATGGAATACGGCCAACCATTACCCTTTGATCGTCCTGCGGCCAGTGCCTACATGAAACAAGCCGCAGCAGGAGCCTATCTGAAAGAAGACACCGTCCTGATTTCCGTCAGCCTGGGCAACGGCCACGGTTCCGGCGTCGCCTGGGGCTGTGACCTCAGCTATGACTACGTCAAAATTAATGCGGAATACACGACTTAGAATCATGAACGAATTAAAGCTTAGTTTTAATTTTTGCAAGTGCGGCTGAGCCATACTTGCAAAAATTAATTTCGGGTTTTATTAAATTCGTGATTCCTAGACGGGAGCTTAAAAAACTGGAACGAATCATCCGTAAGGTGTAGTTCTCTGTTATCCTGCCTACCAGCATTCTTCATCACGCATCTCCATCGCTCAATAGCCCTCAAGCATCATGGATTTACAGACCATCGCCCAAGGACAAAACACCTACCCTATCAGTGCTATCCGAAGCGATCGCACTCTGATTCAGTCGCTTCAAATCTCTCTGAATAAGATGGGGTTTGCGGCTGGAAAAGTCGATGGAGTCTGGAATGAAAGTACAGACACCGCGTACCGCTCGTTCATTGATTACTATGGCTTCAACCCAGGTGAACTGTCGCCCAGAGTTGCTCGGTTTATCATTACAACGGCTGGCATCCCCGTTCCACCCATATCTCCTACGCCAGCACCGACACCCACACCGACACCCCGACCGACGCCAACTCCCACCCCGACTCCTACGCCAGCACCATCTGGTAATGCGGTCTTCCAAGAAGGGCTACGGTTTACCCTCCAGTGGGAAGGCGGTTGGGTAAATAATCCGGCTGATCCGGGTGGAGAAACTAATAAGGGCATTACGGCTGCGACCTATAGCAGCTACCGTCAGCGCAAGGGATTACCTAATCAAAGCGTCCGATTCATTACGGATGCAGAAGTGCGCGAGATTTATTTTGATATGTACTGGCGGCCTTCCAACTGCGACTTAAAAGTGCGGCCACTGGCGATCGTTCACTTTGACACGGCTGTTAACTTTGGAGTGGGTGGCTCAACCCTATTTTTACAAGAAGTTCTGGGCATCACCGCAGACGGCGTATATGGCCCTGGCACTAAAGCAGCATTAGCAAAAGCAAACTCGGCAATAACGGCCAAGCGCTATTGTCAAGCTCGCATCGACTACCGCTACAAGCGAGTCAGCCAAACCCCCAGCCAACGCGTATTTTTGGCTGGCTGGCTGAATCGAGATAATGACCTGCTGCGATACATTTCGAATATGACGTAGTTGGGAGTTAAGAAAGACGCTGCCGGAAACGCCATTCTTCGCCCCGTAGATATTAAGGGAATCCATGAAACTCGTTCACTTCGATCAGTGAGCAGCGATTATGTCATCCCCTCAAGCGAGTCTGCTCTGGCTCAGGCGTTTCTCCTTTATCGCGCTGCTGTTAACGGCAGTATTGATTGCGTTGCTGTGGCAGTGGATACAGCCTTCGACGATTCCAGAGCGGGTTGAGATGGCCCAGATGGATAGTGAACCCTCTGAAAAGCCGATCTTCCCGATTCCCTTAACGCTGGATCTGGATGCTCGTAAGGTGGCCTTGGGAGATAGGCTGTTTCATGAGACACGCCTTTCCAAAAATAATCAAATTTCTTGCGCCAGTTGCCACAGCCTCACCACGGGTGGAGTCGATCGCCAGGTGCGATCGCCCGGTTTAAATGGAGCCACTACCAAAGTCAATACACCGACCGTTTTCAATAGCGGTTTCAATTTTCGGCAAAACTGGGACGGCAAGTTTGACACGTTAGAAGCCCAATCTGATGCGTCTGTTCTGAGTCCCATTCTCATGGGAGGCAATTGGAACGAGATCATCAACAGGCTCAGACAGGTGCCCGGTTATGTCCAATCATTCGCGCAAATCTATCCCAACGGCATTACCCGTGAAACCGTGAATGATGCGATCGCCACGTTTGAGCGATCGCTTTACACACCTAACTCCCGCTTTGATCGCCATTTACTCGGCGATGAAACGGCGATTACGGAAGATGAGCACAAAGGGTATGAAATTTTTAGAGACTATGGGTGCGCCAGTTGCCATCAAGGCGTGAATATTGGCGGCAACTTATTTCAACCGTTTGGCGTGATGGGAGATTACTTTGCCGATCGCGGAAATGTGACACCTGCGGACTTTGGGCGCTTTAACGTAACCGGAAAATCGACCGATCGCTATGTCTTTCGCGTTCCCAGTTTACGCAACGTGACGCTAACGCCACCCTATTTTCACGATGGTTCTGCCGAAACGCTGCAACAAGCAGTAGAAGTGATGGCGCAATACCAACTGGGCCGACCGTTAGCCCCTGAGCAGGTCAACTTGATTGTGCAATTTCTCAACACGTTGACGGGCGAATATCAGGGGAAAGCACTATGACGATTCGCGCTGTTCCTCGCATCTTGAAGGACGTAAAACCTGGAATCTTGCGCAATCTAGCCATCGCGATCGCCATTGTTTTTCTGTTTGTATTTTTATTGATGCGATCGCAAACCATTAACGTTGCTGAGCACAACCGTTACTCAAACGCGATTGTTGAACTGAGCGAAGTCGATGCTCGTCTAAATCAGGCTGTGTTGCAAGTTCGCTATGGTCTTTTGAATAATTACGATCCGCTTGTTAAAGGCTTCACCATTCAACGCAACTTATACCAAACTCTAAAGCAACCGCCTCACTTCATCACGGCTAAAGGGCAGCAAACGATTCTCCAGCGACTTCAGGCTCATGAGGAAGAGTTGGCGCAGAAAGAACAGTGGGTTGAAGCATTCAAATCAAGTAACGCAATTCTTAAAAACTCGCTCTCTTATTTTCCCATTGCGATTACAGAACTGGTTGAACAATCTAACGATGCCGAACTTAATACAATGCTCAACACCTTACTTCGAGATGTGTTGATCTATAACTTATCAGCCAGTGAAACGCTACATGATCCAATTCGCACAGAAATTGCAGCGATCGCACAACAGCAGTTCTCTGTACCGTCTAATAGCCGTCCTGAATTAGAAATTACTCTGGATCACGCCCGCATCATTCTTCAGCAAAAAAGTCATGTGTATGGCTTAGTCGATGCCATTATCAAGATGCCTCTGTTGCAGCGAACGGAAGCCATTTCAGAGGCATACAATCAGTATTATCAAGATGCACTCAGCAGAACGAATATTTATCGATTTTGGCTATATCTGCTATCCATTGCTCTCACCATTGGCGTTGCTGCCACTATTATCGTGCAATTGAGACGAGCGGCGATCGCCCTTCAGCGAGAACAGGAACGAGCCGAGCGATTACTGTTGAATATCCTGCCAGAAGCGATCGCAGAACAGTTGAAAGACAATCAACAAAGTATTGCCGAAAGTTTTCCTGAAGTTACCGTGCTGTTTGCAGACATCGTTGGCTTTACTCAACTAGCGGGTCATCTGCCACCCACACAGATTGTTAATTTACTGAATCGCATCTTCTCTGCCTTTGATTTACTTACTGAACAGTACAGCCTGGAAAAAATCAAAACGATTGGCGATGCTTACATGGTTGTCGGTGGCTTGCCCCATCATCGCCCCGATCACGCAGAGGCGATCGCCGCAATGGCCCTCGATATGCAAGCTGAAATTAAACGCTTCAATCTGGAAAACCAGGAAACGTTCAAAATCCGCATTGGCATTAATACTGGCCCGGTGATCGCAGGTGTGATTGGGATCAAAAAGTTCATTTACGATCTGTGGGGCGATACGGTCAACATCGCCAGTCGCATGGAATCTCAGGGCATCGCAGGCTGCATTCAG
Organism: Crinalium sp.; assembly: GCA_036703095.1. Taxonomy (GTDB): domain Bacteria; phylum Cyanobacteriota; class Cyanobacteriia; order Elainellales; family Elainellaceae; genus DATNPS01. Next base: position 15,718 of record DATNPS010000145.1, read on the forward strand.
GTCAGCGAAGCCACCTATAACCGATTGCATGACAAATTTCTGTTCGGCAAACGGGGCATTATTACGGTCAAAGGGAAAGGGGATATGACGACGTATTTGCTGCTCGGCAAAGCAAAGGGCAATGCCGTTAATCATGAGGACTGATTATAGACTGAATTGTTTTATAAAAAAGTCCAGTAATGCGAAATACGCACATGATTAAGTGAAGCTAAATTTGAGCGCTGTTGAAGTTAAAACTAGTGATCAGAATGAGAGCGATCGCTCCTCAGCGTAAACTTTTACTACGCTTTGCTGAATATGTTAGAAACACACCGCGATAGTGAATCAGCAACTCTAACCAATAAACAATATGAGATTCAATTAGGACATTTTATTGCACAACATCCACTCGCGCTAGCCTGTGCTAAATCGATGGCACAGCAAGCCTGGGACTACATTCAGATTCGATCGCAATATTTTACAACGTCACACAAACAACAAGCGATTGAAGTAGAACGCTTAATTTTAGCTTGTGGTCAACCGCTAGAAGAATCCTTTGCCGGACGTATTGGTTTATCCGCCGATCGCCTCTCTCAAGTCTTGCAAGGCAATGGCAATATTCGAGAGATGGTAACTCATGTGTGGCGATTTATGAATAACATCTTTAGCCAGGATTGCGTTGGTTCCAATCGGATTAAAGATGTACTGGCGATCGCCAAACAAGCTAATTTTAACGTTACCGAAATACAGCGCATGATCTGGCAAGCCCAGTGTTTTCATGCGGCTTCTGCACAATGCGATCGGGCTTCATCCATTCACAAGTTAGACCCCAAAGACGATTTTATTAAACTGCCCTGGAACACCGTGCGGCAGGAGCAGAACAAAATGCGCATTATGAAAGCGTCGTTTGATGATTTACAAGCATGGAGCCGCTTAACCCGAACCGAATTTGAAGCAGCAGGAGGTCTCTTAAGTGAGACGGAGCAACAGTTGTGCAGCAAGCTTGGAGCAACATACGTTCCATGGTTAGATGGCTGCAATGTCTGGACGTTGGACGAAGCGCATCCATTTGTTCAACACGCAAGAAAAGCACACTTACCGCTGATGACGGGCATTTCTGGATTCACAGTACAAATCATGCAATTTGCAAAACTGTTGAATGTCGGCCCTGATACGCATGTCCGTCTGGTTTGTCTGGGCTATCTGTTACCCATTCGATCGCACAGCTTTCATGAAATTATGTCAGCGGCCATTTCGTTTGGTTGCGACTATGAAGAGGGCAATTACCAAAATCTTGCGCCACTGGTCGCCTCCGAACTACCTGAACAGATTCACAGACGCTCATGCGAATGGATGTGACGCGAATCCTCCCCTATATCAACAAGCGCTAGTTCAGCCACCGAACGAGTGACTAAACTAGCGCTTGTTGTGTGTAACCAAACGATTGCGGCCTAAACTATTGCGGCAAGAAGATGCTCTTAGGTACCGCCGCGTGGCATCCCTGACGAATATCCACCACTTGAGTCACACCAAAATCAACGCCAACCGAAATCATCGTATAGGCTTCATCGGCGCTCATCTTTCGCTTGTTGACTAAGAAGTCCAGCATTTGATCGGCGGACTGTCGCATGGCTTTGTTGAGATCTTCGTTAAACCCGTGCGTGATCCAGTGAGAATCGGTTTCCAGGATGGGATTGGTAATGGGAAAATCTTTCAGCACAAAGACTTGAAAATATCCGTTCAGCGAGGCTTCGATCGCCGTTCCCGACAGTTCTGCATCTCCCTGCGCCATGTGCGGATCGCCCACAAAGAAATTGGCTCCACGGTTAAAAACGGGGTAATACATCGTTCCGCCTGCTCCGATTCGCCAGTTATCAATGTTGCCGCCAAAATTGCCGGGTGGAATGCTGTTAATCCGTCCACTTTCACCTGGCGCAACCCCCATCACGCCATAGTGAGGGCGCATCGGTACGGCGATCTTGCTGGCAAACGGTTGGCGGGCAGCAGGGTCAGGCGTGGAGACAAACCCCGGTACGTCGTAAAGCGGACGGCCTTTGAAATCGAAAGCAAATTCAGGACGGGCCAGATTCGCCTCGAAATCTAATTTGTAGATCGTCACCCGCTCTTTTTTGAAGGTGTTGTACAAGTAGCCCCAGTGAGCAGACAGATTGCTCCCATACGGCAGTCGGGGTTCCGTTTTGAGAATGCGCACCATCAAGGTATCGCCCGGTTCTGCCCCTCTGACTTCAATCGGGCCTGTCATGATGTGTACCCCTGGCCCCCGGTCGGTCACCTGATCGTAAACGGCGCGAACGCCATCATCCATCAGCAGATCGGGCGCATCTCCGGCATGATGCGTCAAAGCTTCCACATAAATGATGTCTCCAGAGTCAACGGTCAGAACCGGGGGCAGCGTCTTGTCGAAAAAGCCCCAGAAACAGTTTTGCGGAGTGGCTTTAAGGATATGCAGATTTCCGGCATCACGGATGGTATCTGCGGCGGCCAACAGTTCTTCTTGCGCTTGAGCCGGATCGCGTCGGAAACCGACTTGAGTTAACCCTAACGCGGCGGCTGTCCCCATGGACGCGAGGAAAGCGCGTCTGGATTGCTTGGAGAGGAAACCTGGTGGCGGTTCTGATGAGCTGCGATCGCCTGATTCCAGGTCGGCAGAAGGGTGAGAAGCATGATCGTGATGTGTGTCGTGCTCATGCCCGTGATCATGATCATGATGATGAGGCGAATGTTTGTGGCGATGCTTAGACATGAATATTCGCTCGTAACGCGTATAAAATCCTCACATCATAGGAATCGGCAAATTCCCGTTTTTGTAATTTGGGTTACAAAGACTCCAAACGTCACATCGCTTAAAAAGCAGAGATGAAATCCACAAATCTCTACACATATAGCCTTCACAAGCAGACTCGTTACCAAACAGAACTTGGTAACGAGTCTGCTTGTTCTTCCAACCCCTGAGTGACGGACAGTCGCGAAAGTGCCTACTCAAGGATAAAATCCTCTCAGCCGCTCTTTAAGATAGCTAGAGTAATCCTAAATGTGAGTGTTGCGTTTTGAATCAATGCACACTTCACCGTTGCTACAGTCTCCTGAAAATGGTTCCGCGAGACTGTAGATCGAAATAGGAGTAACCATCATTCATCCAGGTTTTAGCCATGTTTGGGCGTTCTCTTCGAAATACCTTGATCGCGTCTGCTTGTGTGTTGCCCGTTCTTTCCGGGATGGCTGGTAGTGCTTTGGCCAGTAAAGATAACTTTGTCGTGCGCAACAACAGCAACACGCCAATGACTGAGCTATATATTTCTGAATCCAACCGCAGCACCTGGGATAACAATGTGTTAGGTGCCGATACCCTGTCTAGGGGCGGACAAACTCAAGTGATGTTTGGCGATCGCAACTCTAGTGTCTGCCTGTATGACATTCGTGCCGTCTTCTCCAATGGGCAGGTTGTAGAAGACTATCAGATTAACGTGTGCCGCAACTCAGAATATACGTTTCGCGATCGCTAATCGCATTGCAATAAAACAGGTGGTAAGACTGTGTCCTACCACCTATTTTTGTTGAACAGCAATTTTCAGTATGCAAATCGGTGGCCGTGCAAGCTCGCCTGAGGCAAGCTTGCACGGCCACCGATTGCGGGTTTGGCGCGCCCGACGGGCGCGCCAAACCCGCAATCGGTTTCAAAATGAGAATTACTGTTTGTTGAGAACTCACCTTAAAAAAATATGACGGCTGTGCTAACTTTTATTAAGTTGCCATTCAGTCTTGTGCCAGAGGAAACATGTCATGACCTTCGAAATTCCTGAGTCGATTAAAGTGTGGAGCCAGTTCGGGCATCCTCTGATCATGTGGGTTCTGCTGGCGCTAACCGTCTACGCTATGTATCTGGGCATTCAGATTCGCCGCACCCGTTCTGCCGAAGGTGACGTTAAGAAGCAGTTGATCCAGGGCCGATTTAATATCAGACATCATCAGATTGGGGCTATTCTGCTGGCACTGATGGTGTTGGGAACGCTAGGCGGCATGGCTGTCACTTATATCAATAACGGCAAACTTTTTCTTGGGCCTCACCTGATTGCAGGACTGGGCATGACGGGCTTGATTGCGACCTCCGCATCCTTGACGCCGTTTATGCAGAAAGGCAATGACGTTGCGCGTTACACCCATATTGCTTTGAATGTCGCACTCCTGGGTTTGTTTGGTTGGCAAGCAGTTACAGGAATGCAAATCGTTCAACGGATTGTCGATCGCATGATGGGCAACGCTTAAGAAAACGCCTGAAAAATAAAGAACGATACACCTTGTTTCCAGGCAGGGTCTCCAGAGCCACATTGCTAGATGGAAGCCAGCCACAAGAAATACAAAAAGGTGCCATTTGAACTACCCTTTGTGCGGCGAAAATGGCGAAAATTGGTATCCCGCGCGACGCGCGGGATACCAATTTTCGCATTCGTCGAATTCACATCCTTATAAGAGCGCGGCATTCGGGCAAAGGTTTTCTATAGCTGTATTCATTCGGGTTAGGACAGGGTGCAGGGGTGGAAAACCTGGCTGGGGAAAGCCACACACACCTCTTGGTTTTCGATGTCCTAACGGACATGACTACAGCTATATAATGACTAGAGATCATTGCCAAATGCCACGCCCCTAAGGCTATTGGAATAATCAAGTAAACTTTTCTAAGTAAACCTGCACGGATGAAGATTAAATTGGCGGAATCTGACGCTGAGCTGGAACACTGTTTTCCAATCATGGTTCAACTCAGGCCCCATTTAAATCTCAGCCATTTCAAAGAGCAGGTGACATACCAAATTCAACATGAAAATTATCGTCTCGCTTATGTAGACGATTCAGACCGGGTCTGCGCAGTTGGCGGATTCCGTATCATCAACATGCTCGCACGCGGACGGTTTCTGTACGTGGATGATCTGGTGACCGATGAGAAAGTGCGATCGCACGGTTACGGTGATGCATTGCTGGACTGGTTAGTAGACTATGCCAAAACTAACGCCTGTCAGCATTTTGAACTCGATTCTGGAGTCCAACGCACGGAAGCCCATCGCTTCTACTTTCGCAAGCGAATGGTGATTACTGCCTATCACTTTAGCCTTCCGCTCTGACCGTTAACCGTCGCTGTCTGCATCCGTTTCTCTGGCTTTATCTAACACGGTTCCTACCAGACAGGCATCGGTCAGATTAGCGCCATTCAGCGCGGCTCCAGCCAATTCTGCACAAAGGAGATTGGCACGGCTGAGATTGGCACCTGCCAGATTCGCGTCACGCAGATCGGCTTCTTCCAGATTCGCTTCATTCAGCAGTGCCCCTTGCAGATCCGCCTGGGATAAGTTCGCCCCCTGCAAGTTAGCGCTATTCAAATTCGTGCCGCGCAGGTCGGCTCCCCGCAGGTCTACCCCTTGCAGATTGACGCCCATCAAGTTTGCGCCGCTTAAAAAGGCTCCCGCAAAGCTCGTATTGCTGAGGCTGGATTGCATTAGATTAGCGCCCCGCAGGTTGCTGCCCCGCAAGTCGGCTTCAGTCAAGTCGGCCTGCATCAGATTGGCTCCCAGCAGGGTAGCACGCAAATCGGCTCCCACAAACTGAGCGCCAATCAAATTTGCGCCATCCAGTCGAGCACCCGAGAGCTTTGCGCCCTTGAAGTTTGCTCCAACCAAATTTGCACCCGCTAAATTGACATTGCTTAAGTTTGCATTAGACAGATCTTCGTCTTCTAAATCTGCGCCAGCCAACTGCTTGAGTTTGCCCAGTCGAATTGCCTCAATGTCCATAGGTGCTCTGTTCTACCGAAAAACCAACGGAATCAGCAGCGCTGTCAAATCGCAGCAGCTCATCATTTGAATGAGAATCTAGCATCCACAGCCCTGCCGCAATCTTAGGAATTGTAACCGGAAGCGATAGCCCTTGCTGTAGGCCATTCACCAGTAGCGATAGAGTCTCGATCAGTTTGGGGTCCCACCGCTCGTCCTGGTCGGCCTGACAGGCGGCCAGCGCTGTAGCCAACGCTTCACTAGAGTCAGAGGTAAAATCGCCATCACGAGACGGCCCAGTCCGCAAGCTAGCCAGGGATTGCTGGAAGTAGGACGCTAATCCCAAAATACGAGACTCAACTGGAATTTCATCTCCGGCCAGTCCGGCGGGCTGTCCGCTGCCATTCCACCATTCGGTCTGATGGGTGATGATGGTCGCGATCGCCTTCATTCGGCTCATCGTCCGCAAAATCTGAGTTCCCGGCACAAGTGGGCAAGCCAGAGGCACGCTGGAATCTTCGTAACGGGGAGTTGTTCCCGGACTCAGTTCAGTTTCCGGTTTCGAGATAAACGCCATGCGATGTAGCAATCCCGCTAACCGCAAGCGATGCAGTTGCCATGCGGGTAAATCGAGCAGTTGGCCCAATGTTTCGGCCAGCGCGGCCACTTCAGCAGCAGCCATGGGATTGCTTAGATCGGTCTGGTCAATCAGTTGCGAAATCCGCAGAAACGCCTGCAATTCGTTCGAAAGCAGGTTGCTATCAATGGAGCGCTGACCTGGCATGGAATAGGTGTGTAAGCCCTGAGCCAAATCTTGCTGATGGGTTTGCAGATAATCCACAACTCGCGAGACGATTTGCCCCAAGTTATCAACGGTGGGCGTGCCACACAGTGCTGTGCGGTCATGCGCCCGATCCTCAATCTCCTTCAGTTGAGCCGCAAGCTGCGCTTCTAGAGTAGGGTTGTAAAGGCCCACATGGGCGATCGCCAGAGCTGCCGTTTCCTCGACCAGATTGGGTTCAAACGTCCACAGACCGTAGAATTTGCGCTCCTGGTCTTCCTTCGGCACCCCCCCTGGCCCATAATCCTCTTCGGAAAGCTCCTGACAGAGCACCATCGCCGTATAGTTGGGCGACACAATAATCAAGTGCCATTCCTGAGCGACCGGATCAAATGGATCTAAGCCAATAATGTCTACATTCGATCGCTGGCTGGTGGGATGTTCGGTAAACCCGGCATCCGGCGCGGCCATGATGATAATGTGACGCGATCGCTCGGCAAGCTCACCATAGCGGTCAGCTTCTTGCAGATACCACTTACCCCGCTGAAACGCGGTAATCACCAGCGGAGAATAATCAGCCGTAAGGATGGAATCTTCCAGGGCATGACATAGAGCAACCAGGGTGTTTTTGTAATACACCCCAAAATTAAGGAGTCGTTTCCCCGTTTGCCCAGCTTGGTGAGCATCTCTCAACTTTTGTAAAATCGAGCCTTCTAACATGCTGACAGATCTTGAACGGCTGGTGTTTAAATTAATGAATACAAACTCAAAAGAGATCAACTGAGACCCCGTAAGGCGAAATACACCCCTTGGTTTCTCAATGATGATTGAGAACTGAATTAGAAATTCTGATACTACCTATCATTACAGATTTATGGAAGTCTTCAAACTCTGCTGACGATTAAACTCTCGTCAAAATGTGTTTGCTGGAAGATTTCCCAACAGACGGTGAGCAAAACTGTCCTAAAGCCCAGCATCTTCGGATACGCCAAGGGCCATTCCACCTGCCCAATCGACCTCACCTCGACCTTTGGCTAAAGCAGAGAGGAGGCGATCGCGCACTAAACTGGCTAAGGGCATCGGCATCTGGCTTTCCTGAGCCGTTTGTAAGGCTAAGGTAGCATCCTTCAAACCCAGTGACAGCTTAAAACCAACGGGTTCAAGCTTTTCCTGAGCCACCATGCGGCCATAGTTTTGATAAATCGGGCAGGCAAATAGAGTTTGCCCAAACAGATCGGCAATTTGCTGGCGATCGATGCCATTCTTCTCGGCCAGGGTATAGGCTTCAGACATCGCTTCGATCGCAGACAGGATGAGAAAATTGCCCGCCAGTTTGACCACGTTGGCATTCCCGACTTCATCACCAAAATCAAACACACCCTGACCCAAGGCGTCCAGCAAAGGCCGAACTCGCTGTTTAATCTCTGGCTTGCCCGATACACAGATCCACAGCTTTGCTGCCGCCGCCGCATCGGGACGACCAAAGACCGGAGCCGCCAAATAATGTGCCCCTATCTGCTCATGCTGTTGCGCCAGCGTGCGCGTGGTCGCCGGAGCAACCGTGCTCATCGCCAGATGCACCCCATCGGCCCCTAAGCGACTGAGAATACCATTTTCACCCAGAGTCACAGACTCTAATACCTGATCATTTGAAACCATCGAAACGACGATTCCGCCCGGCTCCACAGCATCAGCGGGATGCTCGACTAACTCTGCACCCTGCTCGACCAAAGAACGGGCCTTATCTGCCGTCCGGTTATACACGCGCAATTTATATCCGGCTTTGATCAAGTTTGTCGCCATAGGTAAACCCATGCTACCCAAACCAACAAAGCCAATGTTGGTATTCATGATGCTCTCCTATTTAGCTTTAGGCTCTGGTGCAGCAATGACCATAGGGAAACTCCGCTGTACAGCCGAGACGGTGCTGTTACGTTCTGGCAAGTTGGCGATCGCGCCCTACTTCGATCGGTGCCGTCAGTGCTTCTTCTAGATCGGCTCGACCCAGCCGTTTCTCTAGAATATCCATAACTTCGCGGCCAAAGTCGTTGGGGTTTTGTTTCCAGGCTTGCAGGCAAACCTGGCCAAAGAAAGAACCCAACGGTTCGGGATTCCACAGCAGCTTACGCACCGTCCAGGGTTTCACATTCATGGGGTCATACCCTGGCTTCAAAATCTTGTTGTCAAAGGCAAACTGCTCCAGGTGAGTATGGGGCTGTAGCCCGATGAAAAAGATCGCGGGTTCGACCTTATCGGCTCCAAAAATGCGTTCCAGTTCGCGGTGATAGGCGATCGTTTGGCGAATCGTATCCACCGTTTCGTCAATCACATTAAAGGAATAGTTAACCGAAACCAGGTCGTTAAATCCTGCCGCTTTGAGGTCACGACAGTTTTGCAGCACCGTCCGCAGGTTGTAGCCCATCCGCATTTTCCGGACTAGCTCTTGAGATCCGCTGGTAATGCCAATCTCGAAATAATTCATCCCCGTCTCCGCCATCAGATGACACAGGTGGGGATTGAGATTATCGGCCCGGATATAAGCGGCCCAGTGGATATCATCCATGCCGGAATTCAGGATTTTTTGCAGCAGTTCCTCAGCATCGTTCATAAATTTACGCGCTGGAATGAACTGAGCATCGGTAAACCAGAAGTTACGAACGCCCCGGTCATACAGTTGCCGCATCTCATTCACGACTTCATCTGCCGGATTGATGCGCACCTGCTTGCCTTCGACAACGGTGTAGACGCAGTAGCAACAGTTGTGTGGACAGCCGCGCTTAGTCTGCACGCCAACGTAGAAATCTCCGGATTGCAGGTAGTAGTCAAAATCTGACCAGATGGTAGCGATATAGTCGTAGTTACACGCTGTTTTCTCTAAAGGAGTGGGTTGCTCGTGAATCAGGCGATCGCGCGGTGTTGATTCACCTGCCACATAGCAGCGCTCATCCAAGAAATTGCGTCCCTGCAACAGTTTCTCCAGCAGTCCCTCACCTTCACCGACGGAGATGATGGTGCCTTTGGGAAGCATACTGCCCAACTGCTCGTAAAACACACTAACGGCACCACCGCCAACTACCATTCGCACATTGGGATTGTACCTTCTAGCCCGTTGCAGTCCTCGCTTAATCAAGCCCAGATTGCGCCAGAGTTCGCCATAGTAGCTGGTTGCGATCTTGAGTAGCCCGATCGCCCCCCGCAGTTTAACGAACGGATTGAGCGAATAGAAAAACTCAAACGTGTGTTGCAGCGGATTTCCACCCCGTCCACCGACCGGAGCATAAATTTGAATATCGCGCCAGGAAAAGACGAGCAGGGTTGGCTTAAATTCGTCAATGCAGCGATCGAGTGCCGAACCAAAATCTAGGGGAGGAATGGTTCCCAAATCAAAAATTCGCTGTTCAAACTGAGGGAACAGCTTGTGGACATGATCTGCTAAATACACTACCCCAATCGGAAAGATCGGATTACAGGGAAGGCGGACGTAGAGAATGCGTGGTTTTTCCATAAGCGCTTATTTTCGCCATGAAGCTTAAACACTTCATTAATCGAATTCATATAACTTTACGATACCACCGACCTTTATTCCCTGCACGGATAGGGATGATTTCACGGCAGGTCTCAGCTTGAAACCAATTCGACAGGACTTTGATAGCCCAATGTTGCATGCACGACGCGCACGCAACATCGGGCTTTTGGGAGAGTGGCGTGACGCGACACTCTCCCAAAAGCCTATTCGTCGAATCCTAGATCAGGGCAGTGCAAGCTCGCCTGCGGTGAGTTTGCACTGCTCTGATTTGCAGATCTGATTTACAGACTGAGAATTGTAATGATTTTAAGAATTCATAATCTTAGAGAGTAAGAAACTGCCATTTTGCCCAATTTGTGAACTTTTATTGGCAAAAATTGAAGCGTTGTGAATCCTTATAACGACAAAAATAAGATGATATGGGCCTTTCAGTGCTACAAATATCTGTAGGTAGAGAATTTGTATGGGAACGTCTTGGTAGTCGGGTTTACAGCCAGCAGGGATCGCTCAGTGTTAGGTTTAGCTGTGAACCTACGTTCGGTGCAAAGCTCCTCTACTATCATGGCTCAAATTTTTGATCCCCTTCCACCCGATTGCGCTGATCACCTTCTGTGCTGCTACGTAAACGCCACAAGCAAAATTCAAATCGCTCGAATTACCAATGTTCCAAACTGGTATTTTGAACGGGTTGTATTTCCAGGGCAACGTCTCCTTTTTGAGGCACTGCCCGATGCGCTTCTGGAAATTCACAGCGGCATGATGGCCAGTGCAATTCTCTCAGATACCATTCCGTGCGATCGCCTGCGTATTCAAGAAGAGCTTGAAAATCTACCTGTTACGGTTGAACCGGAGTTTGGCCGCAACAAAGTTGTACAAGAGTCGTTAGCAGCCGTTGTTGCAACTTCTGCTGACTAAATTTCAAATTCCTTTAAGCATCAACTTGGATAGTCATTCCAATTTGTTATTCATTCAGTCGTGTGTTCTTACGGTTATTAGATCATTCGTTTACAACGTCAGACGGAACCGCAATGTCCCTCTGACCAAGCCCACAGTTTATAGAATTGCATTGAGTAAGGGACAGTAGGTAATGCTGTCCCTTATTTTGTTGCAGAAAGCAGGAGGCAGAAGGGCATGGGGTGCTAGTGTGCCAGGGAGGGTTAACCATGCTTCGCTGTTTTCCATCTCCCTTGTCTCCCTTGTCCCTCTTGTCTCCCCATCCTCCCCATCTTCCCCATCTCCCCCATCCTCCCATTCCCCTCCCCTCTGCCTTATTCCCCAACTACAGCCCATAATGAAGGTGTTCTAATTCAGCGACGGTGCTGTGAATCTTCCTTCTTTTCTGTGGTTGTGGCGAATTGCCGCCTGGTCAATGGGCTTATCGCTGTTGGCTTATGTTTTACTAGCCAGTAGCGGCTCGTGGATGTTTTACAGCCGATCTACCGAACGACAGCGACCGGAGTGGCTGCGTCCGTTTCACTACATAACGGGTGGAACGATGGTGGGATTAGTCATCCTACTGCTGGCGATCGGACTAGTCGGGACGGTGGGCCATTACGGTAATTTAGGCCATTCGTCTCATTTGCCAGCGGGGTTGATTGTGGTTGGACTGACCTGCCTCTCCGCCTGGAGCGCGACTCAAATCAGTCCCAGTCGCCCGTGGGCACGTCCGCTGCATGTAGGCACAAATGCGATTCTCCTGATCGGATTTATCATTGTCACTTGGACGGGATGGATCGTTGTACAAAAGTATTTGCCGTAATTCGACGTGAATTCGACGAACGCCAAAAAGGTGCCCCGCACGACGTGCGGGGCACCTTTTTGTGCCATTTGAGCCGCGCGATGCGTGGCTCAAATGAGGCTATAGCAACTGTTGAGACAGTTAGGGCAAGGGGGGTGGGGCTTCGCTTCAGCCAGGGGTTCTCTCCCTGTACCCCGTCTTAACCTTGTATCAGTACTGCTATGTAGCGGTTCTCACTTGGGTGAACTACAGTTGTTTGAGAGCGACGCAGAGCACGGCTCTCAAACAACCGGGTTTTAAGCGATTGAAAATCGCTATATCTAACCTAATTACTTGCGACGGAAGTGCTGCAAAATTCCGGCCAGTTCCAAAACGAGCTTCACTTGAGGATTAACGCCTTTCAGCGAGAGGCGAGCGCGACGTTGTTTCGACTTGATCAAGCCTTTCATCAACACATCTGCACTGGATGGGTCGATAAAATTCGTTTGCGTCAAGTCGAGAACAACCAGCCGTCCTGCCTGAATTTTGTCCTCCAGGTCTCGCTCTAAAAAGGGGGCAGTGAGGCTATCAAGCCGCTTAGGTGCATACACTGTAATAGTTTCAGACGTAGCAGTCATAGATGGCGTCTTGAGATGTAAGAGAGGTTAATTCGTAGGTAGAGGCTCAGTCGTGCGAATCCTTCAAAGGCGCGCGTTATGCCCTTCAGGAAGTTAGTTCTGTCTAACTACTTATCTCGATGAAACCGGACGATCGAGGGAGTTGGCATCGGTAAAATTCTGTTTTTCTACGTCCGTGGAAATCAGGGTTGACGGGCGATCGCACCATTTTCATCCGATGAAGTGAACCGTAGATCTGCGGGTTCACCCGGTTCTGTAGCGTCGGGTTTAGCGGCGATCGCCCGTGAATTGCTAGAGTTAGCCTAGAGTAAGTAGGTGATCTCACGAAGCCCTGGACGGAATGAGCCGAATTCTTTATAGATTGAAGCCGTTCCTTATCCGGGTTTATGGTTAGCTGTATCCCCTTACGTAAGCCCTATCCCTGTATTTTCGCTGTGTCTGATTATCCATCTCCCTTACGTGCTGACAGTGCTGCACCTCCCTCATCCAGTTCTTCGGAATCGGAATCCATCTTTCGACTGTCGCCCCTGATTCGGCTTACGCTACTCCTGCTGTATGTGGCATTAACGTTGCCGTTGCCGTTTCTGGCGATCGCGACCTCAGCCTCCATTCCGCCCAGTTGGTTAGCCGTAGGCTTAGTCCTCGGAGGAATGGCCTTGTTTGCAGCGCTAACGGAGCGAGTGATCCTCACAGAGCAGGGAATTCAGGTGGCCTACCCCGGTTGGGTACCTCGCGTGTTCCGCAAAGGCTGGTTTTTAAAATGGCAAGACATCACCGCACTAAAGCCCCGCTCTACCGGGCAGGGTGGACTGGTCTACTATTTTCTCAGCACCTCCGGTGAAGCCTTTTTGCTGCCCATGCGCGTCGCCGGGTTTGCGCGGCTCGTCCGCCACGTTCAAAAGAAAACTGGAATTGACACAACCGATGTTCGCCCTTTATCGCAACCTTGGATGTATTTCATCCTGCTCGTCTTTACGCTGTTGCTGCTGCTAATCGACGGCTGGACGATCTGGACGGCACTTGGACAACTGGGTTGAGGGATACATGGCAGATAAACAACTCTGGCTAGAGCAGGTCAGCCTGAAAGGAACGCTGGGCGGATATTATTTGCTCAACGATATCTCGTTTGATGTAGCGCAGGGCGATCGCATCGCCATTGTTGGCCCGTCGGGAGCTGGTAAAACCTCGCTCTTGCGCTTACTGAATCGCTTAAATGAAGTTAGTTCAGGTTCTATTTATTTTGAGGGGCAGGAGATCCGGCAAATTCCCGTGATTCAACTGCGCCAGCACATCACCCTGGTTCCGCAAGAGTCAAAACTGTTAGGAATGACGGTGCGTGAGGCATTAACCTATCCCCTGAAGTTGCGTCAAATGCCCCAGTCCACCATTCAGCAACGGTTAAGCACCTGGATGGAGCTAATCCACCTGCCGTCAGACTGGCTCGACCGCACTGAAGTTCAGCTCTCCGTAGGACAACGGCAACTGGTGGCGATCGCCCGTGCCTTGATGATCCAGCCCAAGATTTTATTATTAGACGAGCCAACGTCTGCTCTGGATGCTGGACGAGGTTCTCATTTATTGAACCTACTGAATAATCTGGCAGACACCAGCCAAATTACAATTCTCATGGTCAATCACCAGCTTGAATTGGCAGAACAATTTTGCTCTAAAGTATTGTTTCTTCAGCAGGGAAAACTGTTACATAATGCCGCCAAAGAGCACATTGATTGGGCCACGTTAAAAGAGCAATTGATTCAAGCCGAAGCACAAGAGTCCGACGAGTGGACTTAATGCTTACAACAATTTTCAATTGCTTAAAAAGCAACACGACCTGCGATGCAGGTCGTGTTGCTTTTTGATACCAATACTTGTACGGTTACTTACGCAGTTTCTAACCAATCAAAGATCTTATCCAGTTGTTCTAAAGTCACCAGACCATATTGCCAAAGCACCATCGGCAAAAGGCTTGGGGTTTGTTCTTCATGACGCAAGGCCACCGCGATCGAGTCAGACGGAATAGCTAACTCGTCCTGTAAAAATCGAATTAAGCGGGCCTTGAGTGAAGTCTTCATTGTTCTAAAGGGTGTCAACAACTGTTTGAAATGATCAAGATGAAGTACCTAATTGGCTTAGAAATAAACTTGATAGGTTTTGACTTTCCTTAAGTTACGAGACAACTGTCAATAGCTACCTCCCTCTTTTGGTTCATCCAGTAGGGTGAATTTGAGGAACGATCGCTTATTGCGTCTCTATCGAGTTGATGATTTGCAATGCGTCTCTTACCTGAACTGATATTAAACCTCAGATTAGACTGAAAATGTGTCGAAGTTGTGAAGATGAAAAGACAATTTTTATTTGCTAGAAATCGTAGCATTGCAACTCCATAGCAACTGTAAAGGTTTGATAAAAGTCTTCACTCGAAGAGTGATACGTTCACGTCAAAATCACTAGATATAGTGCTCTCTGACCCTGCTAAGGCAACGAAATTGTGGGGACGTTATTTCGTCCTAATAGCTGTAGAGCTTGCGATCGCAGCTTTGATTGATACGAATTACGGATCATCTGTGCGCTCTAAATCTGGTTTCGTTTGAGTCATAAGGGTGTCTAAAAAGGCAAAAACAGCGGGTGGATGCAGCGCATTTGCAACAATCGCCACACCAATTCGTCGGGTAAACGGTTCCGATAGTCTGCATACCTGCACCCCTGGTGGAATTGGCTCAGCTGCCAATCGCGGGAAAACAGCGGCTCCCAATCCCTGAGCCACCATGCTCGATAGAGTAGATGCCTGACGGACGCGATACGCAATATTTAGCGTCTTCCCCAGCTTCAGATGGATATCGTTAAGCATCCGGATGTGAAGTGCGTCCTCCAAGCAAATGAGTGGATAATCGGATAATTGTTCCCAGGTGAGGCGATCGCTGGAGATTTGCACCTTATCTGCCAGCAGCACGATGAATTCATCTTCCAGCAGATCCCACGCCTCAAACTCATCTTTGGTCGGCAGGATCGTGAAACCAATATCGGCCTGTCCGGTACGCAGCGCTTGCTCGACCTCTAAAAAGTCGTAATATTCTCGAATGCTAATGCCGATCGCCGGAAAACTCTGCTGAAAGCGCGCGATGACCTTCGGCACAATATGCGTAGCCGCACTGCGAAATGCCGCTACTCGCACCTGTCCTCCCTGCAATCCTTTGGCTAGAGCAGCCACCTTCACCATCCGTTCTAGCGCTTGCAAGACTTGATGGGCATGGCTCAAGACATCTTGCCCCACAGGCGTGAGCTGCGCACCAGAGCGACCTCGTGAAAACAAGACCACTCCCAGCGTTTCTTCCAGTGTGGCGATCGCATGACTCACCGCAGATTGTGATATACCAAGCTCTAACGCCGCTTCACCAAAGTTGCCCTGCTCTGCAACTGCAATTAAGGCGCGCAGTTGGGACAGCTTTAGCTGACTGAGACTGCCTTCATTCATGGAGAGCCACCCATTCAAAATCCCATTGTAGTACTTATACTACAATGGGATTTCAAAAACGGTAAGGCACGATTAGGGTGATTTTCTAGCCAATGATTAGGGTTCAGATTAGGGGCGATCGTCCATTCCGTTATTCAAAATAATATTTGGGGATGACAGGTACCCCGGTAGAGACGTGCCAATGGCACGCCTCCACACCTGGCGGTTCACGCAATCATACCGATTGTCGAATTCCCATCAAACCGGACTGGTCAGCCGTTCGGCCTTGAAACTGATTTGCGGGCGGTGTTCCAACTGGCAGTAGGGGCGAGAATAGCAGAGTGGCGTCTCCAGCGCATGTTGTTCTAAAAACTCAGGATTGCTCATCACCTGC
Source organism: Crinalium sp. (assembly GCA_036703095.1). Taxonomy (GTDB): domain Bacteria; phylum Cyanobacteriota; class Cyanobacteriia; order Elainellales; family Elainellaceae; genus DATNPS01. Next base: position 31,984 of record DATNPS010000145.1, read on the forward strand.
TCCGTCGGGCCATCGAATACAATCGCTCCCCGGCTTAACACAATCGTGCGGGTACAAAGTTCTACAGCCAGGTCAAGGTCATGAGTGGCAATCAATTGGGTCAGCGGTAAACGATTCAATAGCTGGATCAGTTGACGACGAGAGCGCGGATCGAGTTGAGCCGTAGGTTCATCCAGCACCAAGACCTGAGGATGCATGGCTAACACACCTGCGATCGCCACCCGCTTTTTCTCCCCACCAGACAAATTGCTGGCACAGCGAGAGGCAAATTGTTCTGGGTCTAAACCAACGGCAATCATCGCGTGATGCGCCCGATGCATTAATTCCTTACCGCGTAACCCCTGGTTCATTGGCCCAAATGTAATGTCTTCCCACACCGTCGGCATAAACAGCTGATCATCTGGATTTTGAAACACCAGTCCCACAAAGTTGCGGACAGCCTTAAGATTTTGAGGCGCTACGGCTAATTCACCAACAATCACCTCTCCCGCTTGAGGCAAGAAAATGCCATTGAAATGGAGGAGCAGCGTTGATTTACCCGAACCGTTGGCTCCCACCAAAGCAACCCGCTCACCCGCTTTGATAGAGAGATCGATATCCCTTAGCGCCTGGGTGCCATCGTGGTAGGCATAGCTAAGCCGCTGAATCGAAATTGGATTATGGTGCATTGAGGAGATCTCTCTAGAAAAAATAAATAAGCTGGCCCGTGAGGGTCAGCAGCATGGTGAAGGTCAACGCCAGAATATCAAGCCGTCCACCCTTTAAAACGTCTACCGCAGGAGGTAAACCTGTATACCCTCTGGATAGCATGGCCTGGTGAATGCGATCGCCCCGTTCATAGGTGCGAATAAACAGCGCGCCCATCATGTGGCCCGCTACCAAACGCTGCCAGTGGTTGCCATTCATCAAGTTACGCGACAGTGCAGCTCGCCGCATGGAGTTAAATTCATCAATTAAAACCGCAATATAGCGGTACATAGACGCCAGGATAGCAACCAACAGAGGCGGCATTCGCAGAGCGACGAGTGCATTCAGTAGGGCTGGGATGGATGTCGTTAATATCAACAGATTTAGCGCTAGCAGAGAAAGCAATGCTTTCAGCATGACGCTGCCCAATACCATCAGCCCCACCGTGGTGATGTGTAGCATTCCCCATTTCCAAAGAATCTCTCCTTCACTGCGGAAGAGCGTTCCGAGTAACACTACACTCACAAACGTAAACTCGATCGCCACTCGTCGCAGCAACACGGGCAGCGTGACCTGACTGAGCAGCAAAACTGTCAATAACCCCACCGCGTAGACAGCCCAGGTAGACCAATGTCCATTTGGAGTCAGTGCTGTCGCAAAGACAAACAGGAGCGCACACAAAACACGAGTGCGAGGGGTTAAGCGATGCCACAGCGAGGTGCGTTGGCTATCGATATCCAGGTGAAAGGCAGCAATGTGCAACAGCAACATGCGGAAAAAATCCTGCGTTGAGTGAGTCTGTAAATGAGCCTGTGTATCTAGCCGTAGCGGTTTCGATTAGGGCAGGGTGTAGGAATAGAATCCCTGGCTAGGGCGAAGCCCCTCTCCCTTGTTCATGTCTAACGGACATGCCGACAGCTAGATGTGGATTAATCGAGTCTGTGAATTAATCAGATGAATTTGAATCGGATGCTGTCGTCGTGGAATCTTTTCCCCGTACAACCAGCTTGCCGACGGCCCAGGCGATCCCAAATGTAGCCAGTGTACCTGCTAACCCTGCTAACGGTGTGGCGATCGCATCCGGCACACCTCGCAAAGCATATTCATTAAAAATGCCGTAGAAGGGTAGCTTGTGAGCAGGGGGATTTTCAACGGCACGCGTGTGAAATCCCTGATCTTGAGAAACGCGGTCTAATCCATCGGGGTTAGAACTGGCCCACGGTGACAAAAATACGGCAATCAGCAAGGCCGTTCCCAGTCCTGTGAATACAAATGCTCGATTTCGTGCTGTATTGGAACGATTACGCATAACAACTGTCCTGCTTAAACCTGCTTAAAACATCTGAATCAACGAACTTGGAAAATGCACGGTTGCTAGCGAGGAGAGATAAATGATGGAGATGATTCTCTTGTACGACGGCTGGGTGGATCAAATACCAGATCGGGACGAGTGCGCCAAACGTAGTTCACGGCAAATGTAGTAATTAGGGCTTCACCAATGCCAATGAGCACATGCCACAGTAACATAGCACCGATCGCAAATTTGAAGGAGGCCGTTCCAGACAATCCTAATTCAATCGCACAGAGCAATGAAGCTAACACTACGCTGGTCCAGGATGCGATCGCCACTCCACTAGCCATGCCCCGCCAGCTATTGAAGCCCAGCACAGTTCGAATGGCTTTATAGAGGTAATAGCCGCCAAAGGTACCCACTAACCCCATATTGGTAATATTGGCTCCCAAGACGGTTAAACCACCATCTTGAAACAATACCCCTTGCACAATAAAAACAACTGCCATTACGAGCGATCCGGCCCAGGGCCCCAGCAATACTCCAGCGAGCGTTCCCCCTAGCAAGTGACCCGATGTGCCGCCTGGAATGGGGAAATTAATCATTTGTGCTGCAAAGATAAACGCCGCACAAACCCCCATCAGGGGAACGGTTCGTTCTTGATACGCTGATTGCACCTGTTTTAATGCCACAGCAATCAGGGCGATCGCAATCACCCAGGTTATCAGGCTAACGGGCAAACTCAAGAATCCATCTGGAATGTGCATGGCCAGATGCGGGTGAGCAACCCAGTGAGCAGAAGATTGAAGCAGCGAATGTGTCATTAGAGGAGTCATCGGATGCACTAGCCTTTAATAGCCTGTATGGAGTTTAGTAAACTTGCCTCCGCCGAAGAATTCAATGCTCTAGAGGGGGATAAGACCTAAACTTAATGTGAATTTAAGAGTTGCGATTCTCACGTTTCGTCTTGAATTCACTTACGACACTGAAATAGCAACGGATTTAAAGTACTTCTTAATAACTCGAAAACGAATGAGAACGCTTGTATACCGCACTGTGTCAAAGTACAACGAACTTTCTTGATTTGTTATAGAGTTTTCTATAGAGACAGTATTACTGACTTGATAAGTTCTGCTGCATTTTATTGCGTACTCGTTCTTAATTTACATAAACAGAAATTTGATAGCGCCATTTGAATCACACAAAATATGACTCAAATAGTGAAGAACGTTGCCTCGTGCGACGAGCGAGGCAACTTTTTTTGCATGTTCATTGAATTCACGTTGAATAAATTGCATACCTGCGCGATCGCTAGAGATAGAAATGTGTGAGAGCATCATTCACCGTTAGTTCAATCAGCTTTTATTTTTAGCCAAAGTTTAAAGTTCAACATGATGCACGCATCCTCGCTCCACGACAAAAATCAGACGAACGCAAATGCCCTCACCAAAAGTGCTTCAAGACATCTCACTGGATCACTTAGTCCCAAGCATCGCAGCAGTTCATTTCGGGTCAACCTCACAAGTCGCAGCCGCTTCAGTGCCTTCTTAACTGGACTAAAAGCCAATGCAGACTTAACGCTGCTCAAGGGCAATACCGTAATTGCGAAATCTAGCCACGGTGGCACTCATAGCGAAGCGATTCATAAAACGCTGGATGCTGGAACCTACACCGTGCGCGTCAGTACTCACGGCGGTAAAACACGCTATCGGCTCAAACTGTCTCCTGCGGACAGTAGCCCTATCCCATCTAGCCCTGATTCACCTGGCTCTGGTTCACCTGGCTCTGTAGCAGGCAATACACAAATGTTTTACAGTGACGAGTTTGGATATGAATCACTGCCCTCAACCATGAGTGGGCTGAGCTTTTTAGAAGCGAGCGGCGTGATGGCTTTCTTTGGCGATAGCCCCGACCTATCGAATTTTCTGAACGCTGTATATGCCCAATTTGGAGACGCCGCAACGGCCTACGCGTCCAAGCTATTGGTTCGGCAGGTGAGTTCGCTATCGGCGTATGAACCCATCAATGGACGGCCTGATCGCCTCTTTGTGAACAGTCGAGGCGAAACCAACTTTATCCCAGGATTCCCAGGCTCCGAAGGGACGCAACCGTCGATGGAAACGATTTATTATCCCAATTATTCCTGATATAGCGCTACGGGCACATCTGGCGATCCACACTTCCAAATCCACGAATGCTTTCACAACCAGACTTGCCGCCATCCCACAACAATTCTTACTATGCACATCGGGGCCATGAAACCTCGCCTACAGCGAGGTTTCATGGCCCCGATTGCGGGTTTTGCGCCCCCGACGGGGGCGCAAAACCCGCAATCGGTGGCAGTTCAAGTTCGCCGCAGGCAAACTTGAACTGCCACCGATTGGCATACTGAGAATTGCTGCCATCTCAAAATTAGCTAGACGAGCAGAACACTTTCGAGTTATGATAAGAAGCCGTGTCTTTGGCAGTCCTATGAACGCTCAAGAAATTATCCGCTCAATTGAGGCGGAGCAATTAAAGCAGAACCTCCCGATCATCCACGTGGGTGACACGGTGAAGGTTGGTGTCGTGATCCAGGAAGGTGGCAAAGAGCGGGTACAGCCCTACGAAGGAACTGTCATCGCCAAGCGGAATGGTGGAATTAACCAGACCATTACTGTCCGGCGAATCTTTCAAGGCGTTGGTGTAGAGCGGGTTTTCCTGCTCCACTCTCCCCGAATTGCCAGTGTTCAAATCATACGTCGAGGTAAAGCTCGTCGGGCTAAGCTCTACTACTTGCGCGATCGCGTTGGTAAGGCTACTCGACTCAAGCAACGCTTCGACCGTGCCCTCTAATAGCTTTTTTGTAAGCGGTTAGCTATGGGTAGCGTCGTCACAAAATCATCTAAATTGATAGATTCTTGATGGCCAGCGACTAATAGTGAGCAGCTACTGATAAACTAGAAGAATGGTATTGCTGAGGCCCACTCAGCATTTGCGCTCTTAGTTCAGTTGGTAGAACGCAGGTCTCCAAAACCTGATGTCGGGGGTTCGAGTCCTCCAGGGCGCGCTTAAATTCAAAGGCTCAGAACTTAAAGTTCTGAGCCTTTTGATTAACACAGGGTAGAACCCAATTTTTAATTTTGGAACGTGCGACTTGCCAGACTTTTCAAAATTAAATTTCGGTTTTTATTAAATCCACGATCCATAGCGATTCTCTGGCTTTTAGTTTGGAATCACGTCAAGCTGCTGCATCATAGTTAGATCATCGCGAACAACCCAATGTTCAGCGAGCTTATCATTCTGTATTCGTAAAATATGAATCTGTCGTTGACAAATGCTGTTTCCAGTCGGTGGCATCTCTAGAAACCTCGGAAAGTACCCCTGATGAGTGGCGGTGAGCGTACAGCGCATAACCACTTTGTCACCTTCTGCGATCAAATCTTCGATCGCATGATGATGATCGGGAAATGCAACCGTTATTGTTTTAATAAATTGCTTCATCGATTCTCGATCTCGTGCCGCCGCAGGAGTCGGATCATTGTTAATGAAATCATCGTTCATGAGTTCGTCAATTACATCAACGTTACGCTGATTGAACACTTCTTCATAAAAGCGGCGAACGATCATTTTATTCAGTTCTATAGACATTTTGTTTGTTCCTTAAGCAACTAAAATCTTGTACTTTTCTCAACAGGCTTCATCTCCTTCAGCATAAGAAGTTGTTGCGATATTGCTGGTCAGAAAAAGTCAGCGAAGTTCAGTACAGATATCAGAAAAAGTTAGTTTTTTGATAATGAGTTCAAAGCCGCACACAAGCTCCAATAAAACTTTGTTGTTTTTGACACATTTCTAAGAGAACTTTTATAAGTCTCTCACCACAAACAAAATTTTGAAAGTGATAAATATTACAAGGGTTCTCAGTGCTCGTATTCCGTACCGGAGACACACATTACACCATAGCTTTATGAGCCAATTCATTAATTCAAAGATTCGATAAAAAGCACTGATTAGCTTCGTAAAACGCTTATGATTTTTAGTCAATACATAAATAGGAGTAGATTAGTAGGAGTTTAATACTGATTGCACCCCTAGCTCAGTGCATTATCACTACTTAACGCTTAATCGATTATCAATAGTAACGACTTAAAACGGACTCTATTGATACCCAATTCTTGTGTCTGCCTATCCGAATCGTTTGAAGGAATCTTTGCAACAGTTTGCTCGTAAACTCCCTAGTTTCTCGGAGTAATTTATGGTTTCTGTGTTTTCTCCGTCGGCGATCGCTCGTGACACAACAACCGTCCAGACCATTCCACCCATTTATTTCTATATTCCCAAACGCTATTGGGCTTCTGTTGAGTTTCCTCAACACCCACAAGAGTACTGGGCATGGCAAAACATTAATCCGGCCAAATATCAATGGGGGATGTATAACTGGACACTGCAAACCTATTTGTACTTAAAAGCGGATGGGCTTCCCTGTTCCTTAGTTCAGGAAATGCCCAGCGAAGGGATTGTCATTTCTCATAAAGACTTTTTGCCTGATCATGCGATCCCAAATCGCAACACGCTGCTGATTTGTATTCAAGGTGACAAAACAGAACATCCTTATGCTCAATTGCACGTTGTGCAAAATCTACAAGATCAGCAGTGGAAAGAACGTCCTACGCTATGGGATAGCTACTACATGCCCCATTGGATTCAATCCAGCCTGATTCCTCGTAACCCAGAACGGGGCGATCGCTTTGAAAATATTGTCTACATGGGTGACGCGGTCAACTTAGCTCCAGAGTTACGCGATCCATCCTTCTCAAAAGCGCTTGAAGAAATGGGCTTGCGCTGGCGCGTTGTCGGTCGTGACGGATGGAATGATTACAGCGAAATTGATGCGATCGTAGCGGTGCGTAGCTTTACATCCCTCAGCAGCTATCGAGTCAAGCCTGCCCTTAAACTGTGTAATGCCTGGCACGCCGGGGTACCCGCCATTCTAGGACAGGAGCCAGCCTTTCAGGCGGAACGGAAAGGCGACCTGGATTACCTAGAAGTGACGTCACTAGAGGACGTGTTAACGGCCCTGCAAGTTCTGCGAGATGATGTAGAGCTGCGTCAGGCGATTGTTAGCAACGGACGGATTCGAGCGAGAGCCACCAACGAAATGCAGTTGACCCAACGCTGGCGGCAGTTTTTAACTCACCTGGCTAGCCCAATGTATGAGCGCTGGTGCAATCAACCGGAATGGCAACGACAGATCTTTCTCCAGCGTCGCTCTTTAGTGCTGAAGCAAGCCCGGTTTAGAAATCGATCGCAATCGTTTTTCAAGAAGTTTGGGTCACATCAAGCCACTGAGCAGTGTCCACCATAATTAACGTGAGTCTCCAACAAGGGGGTAGTAGTGCAGCGCACTACTACCCCCTTGGGAAAACGAAAAGAAAACACGTTTTCTTAGGAATTCGATAGCGCCATTTGAGTCGCGCGGTTCGCAGCTCAAATGGTACAAAACGTGCCCTACGCATTGCGCGGGGCATGTTTTGCGCGTTCGTCGAACTCACCCATCATTAACGTCAGTTCAGGTGACGAACTCACCTTTATTTCACTGTCACATTTGCTGCCGTAATCTGATTTGCGCTGACATTCAACAGCGTCGCCAGTAAATCATTGCCATTAAAAATAGCAAGATTGTTGCCCTGCTGAGTCAACCCCACATCGCTCAGCTTTAGATCATCAGGCAAGGTAAATTTATCTTGCAACACTCTAAAGTCCTTGATTGTGACACTGCCGTTGCCATCTTCGAAAACGAAAATATCGCGACCAGCACCACCATAGACCACATCGTTGCCTTCACCACTGGCAATTACATCTCGACCTGTGCCGCCTTTGATAATGTCATTGCCACTGCCGCCATACAGCAGGTCATCGCCTGCGCCACCATAGAGTTTGTCGTCGCCGCGATCGCCAGCCAGAATATCTTTACCTGTGCCGCCTTCAAGCTGGTCGTTGCCACGACCACCGGACAGGATGTCATCTCCGCCTAGACCAATCAAACGATCGTCGCCGTTTTTGCCGTTAATTCGCTCGTTTCGTTCGTCACCACGAATCGTATTGTCTTTATTATTGCCGTTGCGAGTTTTGTCAATTTCGTCAAACAAATCATCGACAATTCCATCCACATCCAGTTCATTGGAACTGATGTCTTCAAAAGCATTTTTTACGTCTCGCTTGAGACTCTTAAACAGGTCGTCAACGCCGCCAATGCCCAACAAGTTTTGGGTGCCAACACCAATTAATCCAGACGCAATGGACATACACCTTACCTCACTTACATACTGTATGACCTGATACGTTTAGGATAGGTTCCTGGAGGAGCGATCGCCCTCCTTCCTTCGACTTGGCCATTGGAATGACTCGATCTCCTCCAACCGGGTGATACGGTAATGTGAATATCTGAACACATTACGGGCTGGAGCATGGGTTGGATTGTACAAGCCATCATTACGAGCATCTCAGCATTTGCAGCGACCAATATCGACGACATTATTGTTTTGATGCTGTTCTTTTCTCAAGTCAATCCCACGTTTCGGCCTAAACACATCGTGGCAGGGCAATATCTTGGGTTTCTAGGACTCATTCTGGCTAGCCTTCCCGGTTTCATCGGTGGACTATTGATTCCTAAAGAATGGATTGGGCTGTTGGGTTTATTGCCGATCGCGATCGGTATTCAGCAGCTCATCAAGCGTGAGCCAGACGATGACGATATTCAAACCGTATCCAGCGAGCTGAGCGCTCCCATGGCCAACCGTTCTGGCCTATCGCGACTGGCAACACTTCTCACACCCCAAACCTACAGTGTGGCCGCTGTTACGATCGCCAATGGTGGAGACAATATTGGTATCTATGTTCCGCTATTCGCCAGTTTTGAGCTGCCTATGTTGGGCATCACGCTGGTTGTGTTTTTCGTATTGATTGCAGTCTGGTGCGGTATTGCTTATCGGCTTGCCCGTTTTCCGGCGATCGCCCGTGTCCTGTCTCATTACGGTCATGCGATCGTTCCGTTTGTCTTAATTGCGCTGGGGCTTTTCATTTTGATTGAAAGCAAAACCTATCGCCTTTTTATGTAGCAATTCTCATTTTGTCTTAATTGCGCTGGGGCTTTTCATTTTGATTGAAAGCAAAACCTATCGCCTTTTTATGTAGCAATTCTCATTATGAAAACTGCCACCAGTTGCGGGTTTGGCGCGCCCGACAGGCACGCCAAACCCGCAACTGATTTCAAAATAAGCCCTCGCCGAATGGCGATCGCAAATCAAGGTCAGGCGGGTGAGAGCAGATCTTGAATTGCCGTTTTAATAAATGCCGTATCTTCTGCGTTATATCCGGGGCCGCCCGCGCAATGGCCCCAAATGGAAGGAATAATGCGCAATTCCGCATTTGGCATCAGGCTAACTTCGATCGCATTGTCTTCGGGTGGGAAATACAGATCGGTTTCGCTGGGCATGACAATCGCTTTAGAGGTGAGCGATCGCAACGCCCGTTCAAAATCACCTTGATAGATTGGATTGTCGCTGATATCCGCATGTTGCCAACTCCATAGCATCGCCAGCAGATCGTTCGCATCCCAATCCACATGATCCTCTTCCCACCAGGTCAGCAGTGCTGCCGCTGAGTCAAATCCCAGTTCGCGATATAGCCCTTCCCGATAAAATGCTTGTGAATACGCCCAGCCAGCATACACGCGACCAAATGCTTTTAAGCCCCGCACTGGAGGAGTTTTGTAATGGCCTGCTTGCCAGGTTTCATCTGCCGTCAGCGCGGCTTTAATGCCTTCTAAAAACACCCAGTTGTGTACTGAAGTTTTTGCAGAACCACAATACGGTAGAATTCGTCCGACTTGCTCTGGATAGAGCGTTGCCCAGTGGTACGCCTGCTGCGCGCCCATCGACCAACCCAACACCAGTGCCAGTTGCTCAATGCCAAATTTTTCAGTGATCAGTCGATGTTGACAGCCCACATTGTCGTATAGCGTGACGCGCGGAAAGTTAGGCCCATCGTATGGGGCAGGCGTATTGCTGGGAGAAGACGACACTCCATTCCCAAACAGATTGGGCACGATGATGAAATATTGATCAGAATCGAGCGGGCCTCCCGAGCCAATCAGAGCCGCATTGCTGCGATGAGTGCCCCCGTAATGAGTTGGAAAAACGATCGCATTATCTTTATAGGCATTGAGTTTACCGTAGGTTGCATACGCCAGTTTGGCACTGGGTAACACCTGCCCTGACTGCAATACCACATCTCCTAGTTCAAAAATATCGTAGTCAGTTGTCATTAATGCCTTAAAAGATTGCTTAAAAATAAAAATACTCCATATAGGAACCGTTGAGATGGTTAGGACAGGGAGTATGGGCGCTGCGCCCCCATACAGGGGTTCCACCCCTGCACCCCGTCCTAACTAACCCCTCGATTGCTATATCATCATTTGCGGCTTAACACTTGCGTCACTTCGGTGCAAACCTTATGAATTGTTGCAACGGACGTTCTCCAATGCATAACCCTATCATGCCGCCGCGATGCGCAAACTGTAGTCTTTTACACCACAGACCTGTTCACAAAACCATTATTAAACAAGACGTCCCATTTCACATCTTGAGAGTTCATCATGCCCGGTATTGAATTGCCCGAAATTACTAAGAAACTGCTAGCCGCGAAGGAAGCCGTTGGCGTAACGTTTGCAGACTTAGAAAAAGCAGTCGGACGTGATGAAGTGTGGATTGCCGCAGTGTTTTATCGGCAGGCCAGCGCATCCCTTGATGAAGCGACGAAACTGGTGGAAGCGCTGGGTCTGAATGCTGATATTGCATCTGAGTTGATCGAATATCCCGTGAAAGGATTAGGGCCGATCGTGCCAACCGATCCGTTGATCTACCGCTTTTATGAAATTATGCAGGTGTATGGAATGCCGCTCAAAGATGTCATCCACGAGAAGTTTGGTGATGGCATTATGAGCGCGATCGATTTCACACTGGATGTTGAAAAGGAAGAAGATCCGAAGGGCGATCGCGTCAAAGTGGTGATGAATGGAAAGTTCTTACCCTACAAGAAATGGTAAACCATTTTAGAAGTTGAGAGAATGCCCCCAAAAGGGCACTCTCTCAACTTCTAGGTTATCTTATGAACACGGACGCCCCTGAGCATCAAACAAAAAGCAGGGAGTTTCAGAAGTCGATGTATTTCTGAGTTGACCCATATTTCCTACAGAGTCAGAATTCCTGAGCGAATTAATTACAGAAGTTCTGATCGTTCGCTCAGATGTTTGAGAGTTTGTGTTGGCACCACAGATACGACCTAAATTAAGTGTTCGACCATCACTCGTTTGCATAAAACAAAATAAGTTGCTGTCATCTGAATTCGATATAACTGGATACGCAAAATTCGGTGAATCGCTCAACGCTAATTTAGGTGATGCGATAATGAAAACCATAGAGAAAGCGAATGATAAATTGAAAACGTTCATACTCTCTAACCTCACATAACGAAACAAACACTGGGTGGCTTAATCGTCTTCTTCTAGGTCACCGGAGTTCACGCCAAGACACCCGGTGTCTAGCCAAGCTGAATTTGCATCATGGCTTTGGCGGAAATTCCCAAACCAATCAACGTGATACACAAGGCACTCATCGCAGGCAAAAATTTCGCGAACCTCATTTGGGTTGGCACTCGCTTGAATAGTCGTTTTGCATAAACCAGAACCAAGCCCAAACTGGTTAATACCAGCGCTAAGCCCAGACTAAATGCCAGTACCAGCGCTAACCCCAACCCAACATTGCCAAGGGCGATCGCACTCAACAGCAACACCAACGCCGCCGGACAGGGGATTAATCCGCCGGAGATTCCTAACGCCAAAAGGCTGCGCCAGGTGATGGGGGCATCTTCGGAGAGATGGGGAGGGTGGGGGAGATGGGGAAGATGGGATGTTTTGGCAGAATCATGGTGGTGATGGTGGTGATGGTGATGATGGTGGGAGGAGTGGCTGTGATGATGGTGATGGTCGTGGCCATGATGGTGGGAATGGGGATGCGATCGCCCCATACGCAATCGTTGCCTGAAAAGATTGACACCAATGCTGACGACCATCAGGCCGGATATCATACTGAGCCAGGGATAAAGCTGTTCTGGCAAAATGTAGCGTGCGGCAAATAGGGTGACGAGTCCCAGCGCAAAGACGCCGATGGTGTGAGTAACGGTGGTCGTCATTGCCAAAAAAACAGCATGGATAGGCGTAGCGCGTTCGCCAACCAGATAGGCACCCACCAGCGTTTTACCGTGACCGGGCGACATGGAGTGAGTCGCGCCCCAGAGAAAGGCTCCAGCAATCGCCAGCAGCACCTCACCCGTCCCAAACCAGGGTAATCCGGGTGTAATCCCGAAACTCTGATGTTTTGGCGTAAAGACAACCGTTTTCAAATGACCATCTTGCAGAAGGGTGGCCAGACAGCTCGCCGTAGATACCCCCGGTAAAAACAAACCATAGTGAATCTTGAGTCCCTGGACGACAGATGGCCAGGTATAGGTCAGCCGCAACGTCGTGTGTGTACTGGGAGCAATCAGCGCATTAGGCGAAAGCGTTACTCCCTCCAATGCAGCCAGCATGACCTGCGGAGCGCGGTTTTCGCTATCGGTGAACTGAATTTGCTGATTGAAAAAGTTCTTTAATTCGGCACTGTGTTCACGAATTTCGCTGGGTGAAAGCTGCTGATTGCGATCGCCATCGGCAAAGGGCGTCAGGCCAGTCGGATAGGTCAGCGTCATCTGCACGGTCGTCTTATCGATGATGATCTCAGCCGCTGATAAATCGGCCCAATGCGCCTGACTGGGGCTTGCCGTAATCAGACACATCAGCATTGCCGCCAGACAGGACAGGATGCCCAGTAAACTCAATCGCACGATTCGCTTCATGGGTCGTTCTCCTTATGCCCCTAATCCTGAACCCAATCCCCACGCCTGACGGGCGCGATCGCCAAACGCAGGATCAACCGCCTGCGCTTTCCGAGCGTACAGAACCGCCTGAGATGCCTTGCCCAGCGCCTGCTCAATTTGGCTAGCTCGATCAAAAATCATGGAATCGTGAATGCCAGAGGCGATCGCCTCCTGGATCACCTGCTGAGCTTCCTGCCATCGGCCCGCTTTGGACAATGCCCAGGCATAGGTATCGAGCGTTTCGGCGTCGCGACGTCGTTGAGTTTCAGCCTGCATGAGGGCGATCGCTTCGTTTACATCGGTGGTTCGTCCCCGTTCCAGCAATAGCCGTGCCAGTTCGCGTCGATGGCCAAAGGAACCGCCATTGCTACCCGTTAAACTTTGTCGCAGCAGCGTTTCAGCCTCGGCCCATAGGGTTTCAGCTCCGGCGCGATCGCCCTGCAACACCTTAATGCGTGCCCGTCCTCGTAAAATCAGCGGATCAAACACAGTAGGATTGCCATTCGATAAATCAACTAGCTCGTCGTAATGGCGTTCTGCTGCTCGATAGTGGCCGTTGCGGATATCGAGTTGCGCCAGGTTGAGCAGCGCTGTCGGGGAACCGGGCATAATCCGCAAGGCTTCCTGATACAGGTTTTCGGCTAAGTCCAGTTGTCCCCGTTCATAGTAAAACCGTCCCAACAGGGTGCGAGTCCGAGCGGAGGTGCTGAGATCGCCCGGTTCTTCAATTTGTAACGCCTGCTGAAAGTGTTGTAGGGCTTCCTGATCCTTGCCCTGTGCAGTATTCACTAATCCTTGTAGCGTAAACGCACTGGGACTGAGGGTGAGATCGACTAATTGCTGAACAGACTGATTTGCCGTTGCAAGATGGCCCAACGCGAGATTAGACGTGACTTGTAGGGCGATCGCCTCTTTTTCATCGGGAATTTGGGACGCCAGTTTGAGCGCTCCGGCAAAATCATGTCGCGCTTCTGTCACCCGCGCCAGCACGGACATCGCCTCTATATTGCCGTTTGGCAACTGCGCTAACGATTGTTGCGCCGTTTGTTCAGCCAGCAGGTACCAGTTTCCCTGTCCGGTAGCTCGCGCCATCCGCAAATACGCCGCCGCCAGTGACGCTTTATCTAAAGCGCTACCTGGCATTTTCCGAATTTTCGATTGATAAAAAGCGATCTCTTGTTCAGTTCGAGCCGTGGGGCGACTCTGGGGTAGTGAATCTGGAAAGGGATAGCGATAGGGCGCATCCAGACTGGTGGCTGACTGAGTAAGTTGAGTGAGGCGATCGCGCCAACCCGATTGCCCCGCTAGCAAAACCATTGTCACAATCGGCAATCCCACTAACAACGTCCAGGGATGCCTAATTAAGCCCGGTTTGGCGTTGGCTGAATAGAAATTCATAAACCTCATGCACGCTTCTCCAACACAATGAATCTCATCTACGAGTAGCTCATTGGATTCTTGTGCGGGCTTGGCAATGCCAAGCTCCTTCTGAACCCTTGATGTACCCAAAATCGACCTGAAATCGCTGGGAGGTAAACTGAGTTAGCCTCCCAACAGAAAAGCAGAGCGGATCAATTAGGAGGTGCTAAGTACGGGAAGGAGGTTAACAACGGTTGATGGCCTTGCGCCGGATTTCCAGGCTCACCTGTATAAGACACGTTATCGGTCGTCACCGCGCCATTCGTCAGTACCGTAAACGAGATATCAATCACGTCATCCAGCAACTTACGTCCGCCAATCAAATTGCCCTGACGGCTGAGTGTGGCATAGCCGCTGGGTTGCGTGGTATCGATCCGCATCACATCGGGCAACAGCGCATTCAGCAGCGCATCGGCTCTGGCAGGCGTATTGCCCAAAAGCTGCAAAACCCCTTTAATATCGGCTCGAATAGAACTATTGACGCTGTTTCTGGCGCGGCTGGGTTGCGTGCGGTTATATGCCGTGTAGATTGATTGACGGCTGGAGGTCAGCAGTTCGTTGATGCCCGGTCGGGCTAGCTGTTCCGTTTGGGTAAACCGTCCGGTGCGGGGATCGGGAATCGAAATCGTTAACCAGGCATCGAAGGCCGTCGCGTTGGTCGCGCCTTGCAACAATTTGCGGGGGACGCGAACCACAATCGAGTTGACGTTATAGCCCTTCGTAAAATCGATCGCCTTATCAGGTGTGCGGAACAGCGGCTGCGGCACTGGGCCCAAGCCCGCCAGAGCGGCCCGCACTCGAAAATATTGCTCGACATCGAAGAAGAACGGATCTTCCCGCAATCCGGCAAAGAAGGTAATGGGCTGACCATTCACGCGGACTCGGTTCAAAGTAGGATTGCTGGCCTCTGTAATCGGCGTCGTGACTAGATTGCCGTTCGCGCCTCTGGTAATCGGCGTTTCTCGTCCGTTGCGATCGACTACGGTTAGTGTCACGCGCTGCCGATTATTCGCAACGGGAGGCGCAAAGGTAAACCGCAGCGTCAAGTCAGGTACTCCGGTCGCTCCGGCATCCACATTGCCCACACGAGCCAGCTTGATTTCATAGCGGGCATTGTTGCTGAAAAAGTATTGTTGACGGGCTAGCGATCGCGGATTGGTATTCATCACCAAAATCAGGTCATCGGTCGCCACGCCAGGATTCTGATCTTTTTCTCGAAACAGATACAGGTCGGTCAAACTCAGCGCCCGACTTCTGACATCAATATCCCCGTCGTCATGATCCGATGCTTGCAGTTTTGGGGGACTGATCGCAGCAGAAACGCCAAATGCAGCCGTAGCCAGCATCAGGGCAAATGCACTCAATCCCAAGGTTCGCTTCAAAGACACTCGTTTTACCCATGCGGGAACCCGCCGCATGAACCCATGCGGTTTTGCTTGTGGCTCGATCGCCATCGTGATTCTCCTTGAGGAAATTTAGATTGGGGGTAACACCTTCACCCAGGGGGGAGATGAACCTGCTTTCGATGGGATATACGGCCATCCCCCCAGGGCGGATTTCGCCTCAGGAGTAAATTTATATTTTGTTACAGGGTAAGCGGAGGGTTAGGGTGTGGAGTATGGGTGTGGGATGTAGGGCATGGAGTATCGGGTATGAGCTAAATTCTCCCTTGTCTCCCTATCTTCCCCATCCTCCCGATCCCCCTCTACCTCCCCTACGCTGGGCCAACCGCCTCAATCGCCGATTCCAGCGCGATCGCCACATGTGTCCAGTGCGTTCCACCCTGGCAAAAGACAATGTAGGGATCTCGCAGTGGCCCATCGGCAGAAAATTCAGACGTGCTACCGTCAATAAATGTACCTCCAGCCATAACTAATTCACTCTCATATCCAGGCATACTGGCAGGAATAGGGCTTAGATATGAGCCAATTGGAGAATGGGCCTGAATGGCCTTACAAAAGGCGATAATCTTTTCTGGAGATCCCAGCTTGATCGCCTGGATCACATCCCGACGAGGTGCAAAGGGCAATGGATTGACTGGATAACCTAGCTGCTCAAACACCGACGCTGTCAAATGATTTCCCTTGATCGCTTCACCTACCATCTGTGGAGCCAGGAACAATCCTTGAAACAGCAGTCGATTTTGGTCAAATGTGGCACCTCCAGCACTGCCAATGCCGGGAGCCGTGAGACGGCAGGTTGCCATCTCAACCAGATCGGCTCGACCTGCGACATAGCCCCCCGCCGTGACAATCGTTCCGCCCGGATTTTTGATCAGCGATCCCGCAATTAAATCTGCGCCTACCGCAGGAGGTTCCCGGTCTTCTACAAATTCTCCGTAGCAATTATCGACAAAACATACTGTGTGTGGATTCTGCTGCTTCACTAGGCGAACGATTTTTTCAATATCGGCGATCGCCAAACTTTGACGCCAGGAGTAGCCACACGAGCGCTGAATTAAAACCATCCGCGTGTGGGGCTGAACAGCTTGGCTTAGTGTTTGCCAATCAATAGTTCCTTCCGCAGTTAGATTAATTTCACGGTAGTGAATGCCAAATTCCTTAAGAGAACCTTGTTTCTCTCCGCGTAGGCCAATAACTTCCTCTAGGGTGTCATAGGGTGCCCCAGCCACCGCTAACAATTCGTCACCCGGACGAAGAACCCCATACAGGGCGGAGGCGATCGCATGAGTGCCAGAGACAAACTGCACTCTCACAGCAGCAGCCTCGGCTCCCATGACTTGCGCAAAAACCCGATCGAGGGTTTGGCGGCCCAGGTCATCATGCCCGTAGCCGGAAACGCTGGAAAAATGGTGCACACCGACCTGATGCTCACGCATGGCGGTCAACACCCGTCTCAGGTTTTCCTTGACCTGAGCGTCAATTCCAGAAAAAATCGGTGATAGTGCTTTTTCTGCCTGCTGAAGCTGTGGATTTGGGGTCATTACTAAATCTCTTGCGCGTTTCGTTGAACTTACGAGCCATTCGTACCCAACACTCGATATAGCAAGAGCTTTGGTACCTCGCGTGTTCTGTTTTCCCGAAGGGACTGCTGCGACTCGCCCTGAAACAGGTTTATCCGCCAGCGACCAACTGGACGCCAGGATGGATGAACAGTCAGGTAAATTCGCAGAGTCTATTCTCGCGCAGATCGGGCTGCAATGTTCACATTGAGATTACTGCATGACTATAGCAACCTCGACTAAACTTCACGCCAATTGGATTGTCATTGGCTTCATGATAGCCATTCATACCGGAGCACTGTTTGCCTTAGTTCCCAGTAACTTTAGCTGGAGTGCGATTGGCGTCATGGTTCTGCTGCACTGGATTACAGGTGGTTTAGGGATCACGTTAGGCTGGCATCGTCTAGTAACCCATCGCAGCTTCCAAACTCCCAAATGGCTGGAATACTTTCTGGTGTTTTGTGGCACGCTGTCCATGGAAGGTGGCGTGATTGAATGGGTAGGCTTACACCGCCACCACCACATTCATTCGGATCAAGAACTGGATCATCACAATTCTGGAAAGGGCTTTTGGTGGAGCCACGTGGGGTGGATGCTGGTTGATATTCCTGCTAAAGAAGAAATCCCTAAGTATACGAAAGATATCGCCAACGATCCGGTTTATCGATTTTTAGACAACAACTTTTTCCTGCTCCAGGTTATTCTTGCTGTCATTTTGTATTTGATCGGTGGATGGCCCTTTGTGGCTTGGGGCGTTTTTATGCGGCTGGTGGTGGTTTATCACTGCACCTGGCTGGTTAATAGCGCTACGCACAAATTTGGCTATCGCACCTATGAGTCGGGCGATCGCTCCACAAATTGCTGGTGGGTGGCCCTGCTCACGTATGGGGAAGGCTGGCATAACAATCACCACGCCTTTCAATACTCAGCTCGTCACGGCCTTCAGTGGTGGGAAATTGACATGACCTGGATGACGATTCGCCTGTTTCAAGCGTTGGGTTTAGCCCACAAGGTGAAACTGGCCGAAAAGTAACACCCAACTTTTGAGTTGGGGCGATTAAGAACAGCGCATCCCGCGACGCGGGGTGCGCTTCTTTTTGGCCAATGTGAATTCGACGAAGGCGCAGAGAACATTCTGCGCCATTTCAGCCGCGCGGTTGAAGTGGCGCTGTCGGATTCACGTCAGTTATTGCCCAGACGTGCAATTCGATGGATTGGAGCGATCGCCCAACTGAGAGATCACCCTGGCCAGCTCAAAATCTTGCGTCGTCAGCCCACCTGCATCATGTGTCGTCAGGCTTACCGTGACTTTATTGTAGGAAATCGCGATATCGGGATGATGACCAGCGGCTTCAGCAGGCTCGACCAGACGATTGACAAAGGCAATAGACTCGACAAAATTAGCAAACTCATACGTCCGCGAAAGCTGCTGTCCATCCGTCGTCCATCCCGGCAACTGCTGAAGTTGCGTAGACACCTCAGCCTCACTCAGGCGCACCAGTTGGGGATTGGCGATCGCAGAACCACCACAGAGCAACATCAAGGCAGTTCCGAAGCCTGCTACTGCACGGAGTGAACGTGGCTTGAATGGGTTGATCATGGATGTGTCAGAAGGTCTAACGTCACCTTTAGAGTACAGCAATTCCTAGTATGCAAATCGGTGACAGTGCGCGAGCTTGCACTGTCACCAATTGCGGGTTTAGCGTGAGGGAAGGTAGTAATTAAACCAGGTGATTCAAAAACGCAACCTTCTCATCCACACTCAAGCTCTTGAGAGAATTGATTACATCTTTCCCCTGCTCAGAATAGGTAAAACTCTGAACGTTGGGTGCAATTTGGCTTTCCATCTCTCTGCCAAAGGCATACCAGAAGGCTAACCGAGAATTCTGATCCAAATCACGATATCGGCTAAGCGGAGGCTTTACTCCCGGCATTAACTCCACCATAGCTTTGCTGGGATGCGGATCAAGCTCTACTCGATCTGCATCAGATTGGCGATCGGACAATACATCCTGCAAAAATTCCAACTGGTTTTCTTGCCGCATTTCCTTCACTTGGTTCAGTAACTCGCCGACGTCATTTGCATTAGAACCCGCAGCAGGCTGGCTAGAAAGAGAGCCTTTAACGTCAAGGTAAGTAGACGCCAATACTAGAAGCTGATCCTTTACATCCAGTTGTTTGAATTTTTTGACAATGTGCTGGGTTGAATTTGTGCCTGTCGATGTCATATACCAATATCCAAAATCTGCAAAATTTTTACCTCACTTCAAAAGATCTCCATAAAATCCCCAGTTTAGCGGTGCAGTACAGTATCTTACTTGCGTTGCAAGCAAGACATATTCATACTCATCAGGCAAGATTGCCATCCTAAATTAAGGACTTGGTAGTACCAAGCACACACGGCAACCTTTCGTGTTCTCACCGAAAATTGGCGTTAATTCTTTTATGGAAATCCTTTGAATTGAATTCAATGAAAGCTTGGCTTTCTTGATTCCAAAAAAAACTGTCCAACAGCTTTCATGGATAGGGTTAACGTATTTCAATCGAGAGTTACAGATAGGATAAATAGCTTGATATGCAAGCCATACTATCCTTTGATCTGCAACTTAAATCATTTGAAATAGCTGCAAACCCTATAGCAGAAAGGGACAGTCGATTGAGGTTCCTGTTTGTGATGTTAGGACGCTTATATAGCAGGAACGTCTGTAAAAAGATAGAGCTTCTATTAACACGAGGTAGGCTGTAAATCCTTCGTCAGCCAGAGGAGAGACAGCGAAGAAATTGAAGATCATGTGTCTCAAATAGAGCCGTCGATTATTCTTTAGTTTAGGAGAAAGAACCTTGATTCATTCAGTATTGATGGCAGCAACTAAAGCTGCGGATGAAGCTGGAACTGGCCTTTTTAATTGGCAAGGAACTCCAATTATCATCGCGTCTTGTCTGTTAGTTTTATTAATCAGCTCTCGCACGATCGCCAAGCCTCATGTCGGCCCCAAAATGCCGTTAGGCCCATTAGGGCCGTTGTTTAACGATATCAGCGTCGCAGGGTTTCTGGGTGCAATGAGCTTTGGTCACATTCTCGGCGTGCTAGCCGTGATGGGTTTATCAGGCGTACTCAATAACGTTCAATAACGTGAATTTCAGCCTCGCGACATGAGGCTGAAATGGTGCAAAACTATGCCCCTCACGACGCGTGGGGCATAGTTTTGCACATTTGTCGAACGCTCGTTAATCTACTGCATGTAGGTTGTGATGAGCGGTTTCAGCAATGTGCTGAATTTCACGCAACTCAGGCACGGCTGTTGTGCTGTTCATCGTCAACCACAACAAATATTCGATGTTGCCCGCTGGCCCCAAAAGCGGCGACCAGGTAAGTCCGCTATATTGCCAACCTAGATCTTGAGACGATTTCAGAACTTGAGCGATCGCCCCTGCCTGATCGTTCAAATCCCGCACCACGCCCTTTTTGCCAACCTTTTCTTTGCCAACTTCAAACTGTGGCTTCACCAGCAAAATCACTTCACGCGGCGGCTGGAGCAGTTGCCACAGAGCAGGTAAAACCTTGGTGAGTGAAATAAACGACACATCTGCCACTCCCAAATCAGGATAAATCTTGTCCGTTCCATACAAGTCATCGGCTGTGAGGTGTCGTAAGTTGGTGCGCTCGCGCAAAATCACGCGCGGATCTTGACGCAGGCTCCAGGCTACTTGTCCATAACCAACATCAATGCCATACACCTGTTTGGCTCCCGCTTGCAGCAAGCAATCCGTGAAACCTCCCGTCGAAATACCGCCATCCAAACAAATTCGATCGGTCACCTGAATTTGAAATTCGTTCAGGGCTTTGGCTAGTTTTTCTCCACCTCTGGACACAAAGGGCGATCGCTGCTTCACTTCAACCCTGGCAGACAGTGCAATCTCAGTGCCTGGTTTGTCTACAACCTGCTGGTTTACCATGACTTCTCCTGCCCGAATCAGCCGTTGGGCCTGCTGCCGAGAGTCACAAAGGTTCATTTCTACGAGAAGAGTATCAAGCCGCTGTTTAGCCAAAGTTACATCACAAAATTCCTGTCTATTGTCAGCTTAGCCGATTCGCTAAATCTTTACAGCGTGCAAGTCTTCTTTGAAGTTTGTATGTCTGCTGCGATCGCACCCTAATTTATCTCAATCCTCTTGGAATGCTTGATGTAGTCAAGAGAAGTGTTGCAGCGCAGTCATCCGTTTTATGTAGGTTATGTAGCCCCAATCATAGCCAGTTCCACTCTAATCAATGCTCCCCCCATAGAGTCGGCAACGATTACTTTCCTACAGAAGATCGCACATTTCTTTAAGGCTATCAACCATTAATTCTTCAATTCAAACAAGAGACTCCCAATTGCACGTTGGGGGTTAAAACCTATGGGAAAAATCTATTATATTTCCGGCGAGGGCAGCAACAATAATAACGGCCTCAGCCCTCAATCAGCATTTAGAACACTTCAGCAAGCAGCTGATTTAACGCAACCCGGTGATGTTGTTTATGTGATGAACGGAACGTATACAAACGATAATTCGTTTGACAATATTCTCACGATTAAACGATCGGGAACTCCTGATGCCTGGATTACCTATCAAGCCTATCCGGGACACCATCCCAAACTCGAATCAAAGAACTGGCATGGCATTGATGTACAAGGTGCATCATACATTACGATTGATGGATTTGAACTGGAAGGCAATAACAACAATATCAATCTTGCCTATGCCCAAAGCCAACAAACGAATTTAAACAATCCCCTCACATCCGGGAATGGAATTGGAGTAAACCCATCCACTGATGGCCGTTTCTCTCATCACATTGTAATTCGAAATAATAAAGCTTATAACTTTGGCGGCGGCGGAATTTATACGATTCATGCCGATTACGTCACGATCGAAAACAATACGGTTTATAACAATGCCTGGTACGCGCCGTATGGATGTAGCGGCATTTCCAATTACCAAAACTGGAATTCGGATAATAGTACTGACACCAAAATGATTATTCGCAATAACGTTTCCTATGGAAATCAGAATTTGATTCCATTCTATGCAATGGGCAAAATCACAGATGGAAATGGAATTATTATTGATGATTCACGCAATACGCAACTCAATTCAACGCTGGGTTCATATAAGGGCAGAACGTTAATTCAAAACAACATCGTTTATAACAACGGTGGACGAGGAGTTGCTGTTTATAAAAGCGAATTCGTTGATGTCATTAACAATACTGCTTATCAAAATTCACAACATTCCGCCATTCGAGACGGCGAAATTACAGCGATCGCAGCCAATAATGTCAACGTATTCAATAACATCATCTATGCCAAAACAGGACTGCCTGCTAATACCGTTTTTGATGTCAGAAATGTTTTGTATGACTACAACTTAGTCTTTAACGCTGCCTGGTTCATTGATATCGGCAGCCACAATGTTGTTGGCAAAGATCCGCTGTTTGTTGATCCGGCGACTGGTAATTTCTCACTCCGGGCGAATAGCCCTGCTGTTAATTTAGGCACCCGCAAGTTAGCACCTACTGTAGATTTTCTAGGCGTGCAGCGCTCCGATGCTGGAATCGATATGGGTGCCTATGAAAGTAAATCGCTGCCGCAAGGCACATCCGGTGTAGATATTCTGACGGGTACAGAGTTGGCAGATGTGCTGGACGGCAAGCAAGGAAATGACCAACTGTTGGGCAACGCTGGCAGCGATATGCTGCTGGGCGGCTCTGGCAATGACATTCTTCTGGGGGGTGATGGCGACGATAGCCTCCTGGGTGATGCGGGAAGCGATCGCCTCATGGGCGACAACGGCAATGACAGACTGATTGGTGGTGGCGGCAAAGATAGTTTGCTCGGTGGCAACGGACAGGATATTTTTGGTTTGAAGCGCAAAGAAGGCCGAGATCTGATACTGGATTTTCAAGATGGCTACGACAAACTAACGCTCGCTGGAGGACTAACCTGGCGATCGCTCACCGTCACGCAACAAGGCCAAAACACCTTAATTCGCGCTGGGAAAGATGAATTGGCCTTACTGAAAAATGTGCTCGCGACCAGCATCACAGCGGTTGATTTTCGATAGCAAAAAAGGCGGAGGGGCGAGAGAAATGGGGGAGATAGAGAAGCAAAACTTCCCTATCTCCCCCAACCTCCCTATCTCCCCCAACCTCCCTACCTTCCCCAAACGCTCATCCTCCCTTCTCTAACGCCATTGGCAACGTGACGGTAAACAGCGTCCCCTGATCAGGTTCACTCTCCACCTGAATCTGGCCCTGATGATTTTCAGCAATGACTTTGGCGATCGCCAATCCTAACCCCGACTCAGCGCTGGCTTTTCCGGGGGTCTGAGTTCCCGCATGGGTACGGGCGGGATCGGCTCGATAAAATCGATCGAAGACATAAGGAATCGCCTCTTTCGCAATGCCAACCCCTGTATCCTGCACCTGCACCTGCACACTTTGGTTAGTTCCCTGAGGTGGCATTGGCTGAAGCGAAATATGCACATCTCCATCGGCAGGAGTGTATTGAACTGCGTTGCTAATCAAATTGGTAAACAAGCGAGTGAGCTGATCGCGATCGCCCTGCACCCAATACGACTCATCTTCCTCGATCGCCAAAGACAAGTTGATCGCTTTATCGGATGCGATCGCCTGCTGTTCTTCAACCACTTCCCACAATAGATGGGTGAGATCCACCCGGTCAGGCCGTAACTGCGTAATGCCGCTGTCCTGACGAGCCAGAAATAATAAGTCGTCCACTAATCGTCCCAACCGTCGCGTCAATCGCTCGACCACCCGTAGCTGCTGCTGTTGCTCTTTCGGATCGGGGTCAGGATCAGCGAGCGCGACCTGCACATTGGTCTGAATCACAGCAATCGGATTGCGCAACTCGTGAGACGCATCGGCTGTGAACTGTTTGAGCCGCTGATAGGAGTCTCGCACGGGGGCGATCGCCAATCCCGACAGCAGCCAACCGCTCGCTGCTACGGCTGCCACCATAAAAATCAGACCCAACATTAAATCCCACATCAACTGTCGCGTTGGTTTCGTCACCTCAAACCAGGGATGGCTAACTCGCAAATAGCCCAATACCTGGCGGCCCCATTCCACGCGCTGAGTCACCTGCCGCAATAACTGGTCAGACGTGAGGTGAACTGTTTCACCATTACTGGGATGCACCGGAATATCCAACGGTTGCGAAAAGGTGGACCACAGTAGCTCTCCAGTAGGGCTAAACCATTCCATGTCAATGTGGTCATCCTCAACCGACTCAGCATTACGGCCAAAACTCGCTTCCAGGTTAAGGCGCAAGGGGCGATCGGGACTGTTAATTACATCAGACAGGGTGGATTCGACAACGAGCGATCGCTGCACCACTTCCACCACATGATTTAGAGTGTCGTCAATTCGCTCAATCAGCGTACTGCGAACATACAGATAGACCCCACTGGCAAACAGCAGCAACAACACAGCCGTCACAGCCGTATACCAGATCGCAAGACGACGACGAGTAGTCTGAAACATACTCAGCTCAAAGAGTTGATAGTAATGGGGGGATGCAGGTTAAACTTGCATCCCCCCATTACTATCAACAATAAAAGGCTAACGGCTATACCGACAACTGCTGGCGTTGGTATAGCGACCAGTACAAGCCTTTCTGCTTCAGCAACGAATCGTGGGTGCCACGTTCTGAGATCACGCCTTTCTCCATTGCCAGAATCAAGTCTGCCCGCTTTAAGGGTGCAAAGCGGTGAGCAATCAGGAAGACAGTGCGACCCTTGGAAATCTTCTGGAGATTTTCCAGGACTTGCTGTTCCGTTTCAGCATCCAGGTGGCTGGTGGCTTCATCCAGAATGATGATGGGTGCATCGGAGAGGAACATCCGCGCCAGAGTAATTCGCTGACGCTGACCACCGGATAGAGCCGTACCCCGTTCTCCAACGTTGGTGTCATATCCGTGGGTGAGGTCACAGATAAAGTCGTGAGCGACGGCCAGACGGGCTGCTTCAACGACCTGTTCGGCAGTGACTTCAGGATTGCCCAAGGTGATGTTTTCCAGAATTGAGCCGTTAAACAAGAAGTCTTCCTGAAGAACGACGGAAATTTGGGGTCTGAGGGACGCTAAGTCGGCACTCTTGATATCGAAACCATCTACCAAAATTCGCCCGGATTCGGCCAGATACAATCGCTGGATCAGTTTCGACAGGGTACTCTTACCGGAACCGCTACGTCCGACGATACCGACAAACATACCGGGTTCAGCCTTGAAGGACACACCCCGCAGAATTGGTTCTTGAGCAGACTGATAGCGGAAGAAAACTTGATCGAAGGCCACTTCTCCTTTTAAGGGAGGGAGAACTAGCCCCGTTCCCGGCTCCGCTTCCGGTGCGACGTTCAAAATATCGCCAATGCGATCGACCGCTAGCAACACTTCCTGGAGGTTTTGCCAGAGTTGCACCATCCGCAGCAGTGGGCCTGTTACCCGACCGGAGAGCATCTGAAATGCAACCAACTGACCAATGGTGAGGTCTTGCTTAATCACCAAACGCGCCCCCACCCACAGGATCAGCATGGCGGAAAAGCTGGTGAGAAAGTCGCCCAGGTGATTACTAATGTTGGCCGTTGTAGTGGCTTTGAATCCTGTACGAATGAACCGTGCATACAGCCCTTCCCAGCGATCGCGCGATGCCTTTTCAGCTGCATGGGCTTTAACTGAGTGAATCCCCGTCACGGTTTCCACCAGGAAGGATTGGCTATCAGCACTGCGATTAAAGGTTTCGTTTAACCAGTTCCGCAGAATTGGGGTAGCCAACAGTGTCAGAATGACAAACAGCGGCAGCACAGCCAGCGCTACCCAGGTCAGCATGATGTTGTAGTAGAACATCACCGCCAGATAGACGACCGAAAAGATACTGTCCAGAATCACCGTCAGTGCCGTACTGGTGAGGAACTGACGAATTTCTTCGAGTTCCTGCACACGAGCCACCGTATCCCCAACCCGCCGCGCTTCAAAATAGGACAGCGGCAGGCGCAATAAATGGCGGAATAGCTGCGCCGAAAGCGCCATATCCAGACGGTTCGTGGTGTGGGTGAAGATGAACATCCGCAAGATGCCCAAGATCGCCTCAAAGACGGCAACGGATAGGAGGGCGATCGCCATCACATCCAGGGTGGGAATGCTCTCCTGCACCATCACCTTATCGATGATCACCTGCGTCAAGACGGGCGTGGTCAAACCCAAAAGCTGGAGAGTAAAGGATGCGGTAAGCACTTCTCCCAACAGCGTGCGG
Source organism: Crinalium sp. (assembly GCA_036703095.1). Classification (GTDB taxonomy): domain Bacteria; phylum Cyanobacteriota; class Cyanobacteriia; order Elainellales; family Elainellaceae; genus DATNPS01. The sequence continues at coordinate 58,608 of DATNPS010000145.1, forward strand.
AACTTCCAAACGGCTGGCAGAAACCAGGTCAAGCTGAACTGATCTTGAGTTGTCACCAGTTCCGATTGCCAAAGCTGTCCATCCCAGGATTCCACCACCAGTTGCCGGGGAACGCTCTCCGCCATTTTGTTGGGGTTGAGGGGGTCGGCAATCACCAGGCGATCGCCCCTGACCCCATAAGCCACTACCCACCCTCGACCCTGCCATTGCAGCAGTGCCGGAAACTTAATCAGGCGTAAATCGCTCCAGTCGCCAATCAGCAATCGCCGGAGCTGAATGCCAAGTTTCTCAGCCGCATCTGCCATGTCTTTAGGGCGTTGGCCCCGCAACTGACGCTGCACCCATTCCAACTGAGTTGGCGTTTCTAAATATTGGGCCAGCATCGTAAGGCAGGCCGCCCCCGTATTGATTCCAGCAACAAAGGGATAGCCACGAATCGGCAGGGGAGCATCGGAATATTGCGGCTGATAGCGCGATCGCAAGGTCAGCCAAAACTGTTTCACATCGGTAGACGACGACAACCCTGCCCAAACTTCAGAATGCCATCGCAGCACGACGACTTCCTTGCTGGCTGCCCGCGCTTTCCACTGATCCGTCAGTTCCGGAAAATCACCAAACCAGTCTCCGGGTTTAAGCACCGTCGATTTCCCATCATCCGGCACCAGGCGGACATTGCCAGAAATAATCAAAAACTCACTTCCGGGCGCGTCATTCGACCAGATGACCTCCCCCAACGTAAACGTTTGGGGCTTGGCCTGATCTTTGACCGTTAGCTGTTGCTCCGGGGTCAGCCAGCAAAGGGGGGGAGCATCCCACTGAATGCTGGACAGCAGGTCGTTCGTTATCATTGCCCTATCTGGATTCTAATCGGTAGCTTTTGAATTCTCTCCGCCAACCACTGCTCAAACAGCTCGTCTTGCAGGCTTTGCTTCACCTGGGCATCATCCAGGGAGGCGGGGAGAAATTGTTCGACACGGAACAGTCCCCAGCGCTCTTCCATGCCAATTGGCCCAACCACGTCTCCTGGTTTAGCCAGGTCAATGGCAGACCGGAGAATATCCGGCATCGTTCCCCGACTGACTGGGCCAACCATCCCATTCATAATTTTGTCATCCGTTAGAGAATACTCTCTCGCTAAATCCTCAAATTTGGCACCTTCTGAAAGCTGACTATTTAATTCATCAGCTAATTCTTTGTCAGCCACAATAATGCGAGAAAGGATAACCCGGTCAAGAAACATTTTTCGCTCGATGAAGTATTCTTGTAACCGCAATGCGGCTATCTCTTCTTTCAGCTTGCGAATCTTAAACCCGTAAGCAATTTGATTATGAAAGGCTTCGTAATTCATTCCATTACTGCTCAGCCATTCTTGAAAACGCTTGGGATCGGTTAACTGCTGCTGTAAGCGAAAGTCAATCACCGCTTGTTCCACAACACCGGAACCGATATCTATAGATTCGTTTTCCTGTAACTCTCGCTCAATGACAAACTGGCGTACAATCTCTCCGATAAATCCGTCGAGCTTGCGGTTCACCTGTAAATACTTGAACGCCTGCCCTAAGGAGATCGGCTGATCATCAATGGTGAGAAACGGTTCAGAACTCATGTATTACTAATTCGCTCAGACTATAGCACCCTCATTATGCCCAAAGTGGTATGGACTTCGCCCAAACTTAATACACTGCATTAGAGGATTGTAAAGTTTTAAACTTTAAAGAATATGAATTCAATAATGGGCTTTTGGAAGGGTTGCACGACGCGTAACTCTTCCAAAAGCCCGATTTTGCGTGCGCGTCGCGTGCGCAAAATCGGGCTATCGATGTCATGTTCAAAAAAGTACGGAGAATGCGTGTGCCACATTCTCCGTAACTGTCTGCAAATTGAAGATGTTTTATGCTTTCGGAAATTGCTCCATCAGCGTTTTTACCTGCTCAGCATGGTAAGAACTGCGCGTTAGCGGAGATGAAACAACCTGTAGAAACCGGATCGCTTCTCCAAACTCACGCCATGATTCAAACTGCTGTGGGGTAATGAAGGCTTGCACGGCCAGATGCTTCGGACTGGGTTGGAGGTATTGGCCAATGGTGAGAATGTCGCAATCGACCGATCGCAAATCTCGCATCACCTGCTGCACTTCCTCATCCGTTTCACCCAGGCCAACCATGATGCCTGACTTGGTGTAGATCTGAGGGGCTAGCTGGCGCGATCGCCTCAGCAACTCCAACGTCCGTTCGTAATTTCCTTGAGGCCGCACCCGCTTGTAGAGCCGAGGAATCGTTTCGGTATTGTGATTCATCACATCCGGTTGGGCCTCGAGAATGATCTCCAGTGCATCCCAATTGCCGCACAGATCCGGGATCAGCACCTCAATTGTGGTCTGGGGTGCGATCGCACGAATCTCTTGAATACAGGCGACAAACTGAGACGCACCGCCATCAGGCAGGTCATCTCGATTGACGGAGGTAATCACAACGTGATTGAGCTGCATCCGCCGAACCGCTTCAGCCAGCCGTTTTGGCTCAGTCGGATCAAGCGCTTTTGGCTTTTTCTCAAAGTCAATGTCGCAATAGGGACAGGCGCGCGTGCAGGCTGGCCCCATGATCAAAAAGGTAGCCGTGCCGTGATTAAAGCATTCACCAATGTTAGGACAGGATGCTTCTTCGCAAACCGTGTTTAACCCCAGGTCACGCAGGATATCTTTAACGTTGCCAACGCGCTCCCATTGAGGAGCCTTAACGCGGAGCCAGTCTGGTTTTTTCGGGGTAACGGTCACGATAATTTTAGGAGAGTGATGGGATTCAGCATTAATTTTATAGCAATCGGAGGTCGTGCAA